>NZ_JBVIMH010000043.1:0-51999 GCF_055579945.1 Kitasatospora sp. NPDC032150
CCTGCCGCCGCCCAGAAGTACACCCTCCACGCCGAGGTCGTGATCATGGAAGACGGGCTTGTGCCCCGGCCGCGACGATAAACGCAGCGGCGTTGCTCATCACCGTGTGCGGCGGTCATCGGAGTGACCACGAAGTCAGCCACGGCCATCCTCCCCGGGGCTCAGCGTCTTCCGCCAACCTACCGCGCCGTCAGCCGACCAGGTCCGCGAGTTCCGCCAGGTCGATCGCCCGAGGTTCGTCCAGGCTCACCACGGCCGCCGTGGCCTGGTACTTCTCGTCGTCCCAGTCGAGCAGGTGCAGTTCCTCGTAGCGGCTGCGCAGCGGCACCCCGTCGACGGCGGCGAGCGGCAGGGCGGAGAGGTCGACCGCGCCCATGGTGTCCAGGGTGAGTCGGCCGATCTTGATCAGCGCCTCCTTGCGCACCCACTGGCGCAGGAACGCCCGCTGCGGGTCCGCGTGCTTCTCGACCAGCCGCAACTCGCCCTCGGTGAGCACCCGTTCCAGCACGTCGGGGTGCGTCCCGGTCCGCTCCGCCAGCTCCACGTCGACCCCGACCTCCCGGTGGCCGGCGGCCGCGGCGACCACGCCCTTGGTGTGCGAGATGCTGACGTGGACTCCGGGGTGGTCCGGCAGGTACGGCTTGCCGTGGTCGGCCTTCCCGCACCCGGGGCAGGACTGGGCCAGCGTCACGTCGGCGGCGGTGGTGCCGATCAGCCGTGCGGCGCACAGCCGGACCAGGATGTGCGCCGCCACGAAGTCCCGACGGGTGGCCTCCTGCCGGAACCGTGCCGCGCGCTCGCGTTCCCCGTCCGTGAGCAGGCGCTCGTCGGTCCGGGGGTGCCGCAGCACCTCCGCGCTGGCGGCGACCACAGCCAGCGGGCCGCCTCCCCTGCGGTCCGTGTCCGTGCCGTGCTGCATCCCGCCGCCTCTCGTCGTCCGCCCCGGCACGCTGCCGAGGGCCGAGGGACAACCTATGAGGCGGCGCAGGCACGGATCAATCCGTATCCGCCACACCTCTCGCTCACTAATGCATTTCTAGCTATTGACGCATTAGCAACGGCCTCGATAGAACATCCTCGACACCCAGCCACCAGGAGGCCGCCGTGGCAGTCCCGACCGTTCCCCGCGTGCTCCACCACCACCTCGACGTCGACGGCGTGCGCGTCTTCTACCGCGAGTCGGTTCCCACCGGGGCTCGCGACGACGCACCGACCATGCTGCTGCTGCACGGCTTCCCCTCGGCCTCGCACCAGTACCGCCGCCTGATCGACGCCCTCGGCTCCCACTACCACCTGATCGCCCCCGACTACCCGGGCTTCGGCCACAGCGACGTGCCCGCCTCGACCACCGACGGCGGCGTCTTCAGCTACACCTTCGACCACCTCGCCGACATCACCGAGCGCTTCGTCCAGGAGCTCGGCCTCACCCGATTCGCGCTCTACGCCTTCGACTTCGGCGCACCCGTGGGCTTCCGACTGGCCTCCCGCCACCCCGAGTGGATCACCGGACTGGTCATCCAGAACGCGAACGCGTACGAGGAAGGGCTCTCCGAGGCGGCCAGGTCGTTCATCGCGCTGCGCCCGGAGACCGGGGGCGCCGAGCGGACCATCCGCGAGCTGCTCACCCTCCCGGCCACCCGGGGCCAGTACGAGGGCGGGACCACCGATCCCCGTCTGGTCGCACCGGACGGCTGGACGCTCGACCAGCACTTCCTCGACCTGCCGGGCCGCACCCGCCCCCAGCTGGACCTGGCCTTCGACTACCACTCCAACGTCGCCCGCTATCCCGAGTGGCAACAGTGGCTGCGCACCCACACCCCACCGGCCCTGATCCTCTGGGGCCGCAACGACCCTTTCTTCCCCGAGCCCGGCGCCCGCGCCTACCTCCGCGACCTCCCGGACGCCGAGCTCCACCTCTTCGACACCGGCCACTTCGCACTGGAGGAGAACCTGCCCGAGATCGCCCCGCTGATCGCCGACTTCCTCGACCGCCTGGATCCCTGAACCCGTCGACCCGGTGCTGGGACCCTGCTCGCCGTCCCGACCCACCGTCGACCCTCCTGCCCCGCAGCGCCTACACCCAAATCCTCTCAGTACGACTGGAGTTCGAGCAGACTGCCGTCCGGATCGCGCAGGTGCGCGGTCCGCATGCCCGGACCCCACTCGGGCCGGTCGGCGGGCACAGCCACCGCCAACCCGCCGTGCCGCAGGCAGAGTTCGAACCCGGCGTCCACATCGACGACCCGGCTGACCAGCATCGCCCGGTCCTGGGCCGCCGCCTCGGCGGGCAGCCCCGCGGCACCGACGACCTCGGCCATCGCCCCCCGGTCGAAGATCCGCAGCACCCCCTCATCCCCGACGTCCCAACTGGCGTACGGGCCGGCCTCGGTGCCGCCGGTCCGCCGGGCACCGATAAGCGCAGTCAGCACGGCGTCGTAGAAGCGGAAGCAGTCCGCGAAGCGGTGCACCAGCAAGCGCGTGTGAAGGGCATCCATCCATGCCTCCAAATTAGTAGGTGAAGACCCATCATTGGCGCGAGCCTACAATATGCCCGTGAGCGACACCGAGACCCCGCCGAGCCTGACCGCACTGACCACCTACCTGCTCTCCAAGGTCGGCAAGACCGCCCGCACCCGGCTCGCCGAGCGGCTGGCCGAACACGGGCAGCGCCTGTGGCACATGGCGGTACTCGCCGCCCTCGCCGACTTCGGCCCGGCCGCGCAGCGCGACCTCGCCGCCCGGCTCGGCATCGACCCGAGCGACATGGTCAAGATCGTCGACGAGCTGGCCGCCGCCGGACAGGTCGAACGCAACCGGGACCAGGCCGACCGCCGGCGCGTCTCGGTCACACTCACCCCTGCCGGACGGAGCGCGCTGGCCGCCCTCACCACCGAGGCCAACGCCGTCCAGGACGCCGTCCTTGCCCCGCTCACCGAGCGGGAGCGCGCCCAGCTGCACGCCCTGCTGACCCGTGTCCACCAGGGTGGCTGAGCCCGGCCGCGCAGAGACCTGACCGGCGTCTGACCACCCCACCGCCCCGCCGCAACCGTCAGCGACCCCCGCGTTCCCGGGCGAGCACGGTCACCAACGCGTCCTCGAACAGCGGCAGGTCGGCCGGCCTGCGGCTGGTGATCAGGGTGTTCGGGCCGTCGGCGCAGATCCGCACCTCCTCGTCGACCCAGGTGGCCCCCGCGTTGACCAGGTCCGTCCGCAGGCTCGGCCAGGAGGTGAGCGTACGGCCGCGGACCACGCCGGCCTCCACCAGCAACCACGGGGCGTGGCAGATCGCCGCGACCGGCTTCCCCCGGGCGAAGAAGTCCCGCACCAGGTCCACGGCCGCCCGGTCCAGACGCAGGAAGTCGGGGTTGGCCACACCACCGGGCAGCACCAGTCCGGCGTACGGCTCGGCGGTGACCTCCGCGACCGTGGCGTCCACCGCGAAGGTGTCCGCCTTGTCGAGGTGTCTGAAGGCCTGGACCCGCCCCGGTCCGGTCGAGATCAGCCTGGGCGTGCCGCCGGCCTCCAGGACGGCCTGCCACGGCCCGGTCAGCTCGCGCTGCTCCGCCCCCTGCCGGGCGACCAGGAAGGCGACGGTGAGTCCCTGCAGTGTGACCATGGCGACTCGCTCCTCTCCGGGCCCCTCACTACCGAAGGGGCACCCGTATCAAGGGTGCGCAATGACGCGCCCGGCGGCAGCCGCTCCGCCGGCGGGGCCCGCTCATCCCGCGCCGTCCGGTTTTGACGGCGGACACCCGGACATACCTTCTGCCATGACCTCGGCGGGCCCCGGCCCGCACCGGCACCCGCCCGAAACGCCGCCGCCCGACCCCGCGAAGGAAGGACGCCCATGACCGCCAGCCTGGCCCTTGACGTGGACCGGATCCGCCGAGAGGCCCAACGGACCATCGACGCCGGACCGGTACGGAGCGCGTACGGGCCGGACATCGAACGGGTGATCAGCGTCCTCAACAACGTGGTGGCCGCGGAGGTGGTCGGCTGGCTCCGCTGCACCCGGCAGGCGATCCTGGCGCAGGGTACCGCCCCCGCCGGCGCGCTGTTCGACGCCCAGGCGGACCGGAAGATGCGCCACGCGGTCGCGCTGGCCGACCGGATCGTCCAGCTCGGCGGGCAGCCCAACTTCGACCCGGCGACCCTCGCCCAGCGGGCCCAGACGGACTACTCCACCGCGGACGACGCCGCGCTGCGCGCCATGCTGGAGCAGAACCTGCTGGCCGCCCGCGTCGTCGTCCCCACCTATCGCCAGATCGCCGGCTGGCTCGGCGACCGCGACCCGGCCAGCCGCCGGCTGATCGAGTCGGTCCTCGCCGACGAGCAGCAGACCGCCGCCGACCTCGCGGCCCTGCTCGAAACCCCGGCGCCCCCGACCGCCCCGGCACCCCGCCCCGCCCCACGGTGACCCCGGGCCGCTGACCCGACGAGTGAGGGCCCGTCACGGACGACGGGCCCTCACTCGAACTCGGCGGTCAGTGATGGCCGCTGGTCACCTTGTGGTACTCCTCGGCGCTCGGCCTGGCGATCTGGCCGTACGAGCCGAAGTAGTACTTCGACAGCCTGGCCCGCAGCCGGGTCGTCCGGCTCAGCTTGCGGGCGACCCCGTTCTCGTCCACCTCCGGGGGCAGCTCGATCGGGGCGTACTGCTCGTACGCCGTGTACGTGTACCGCTGTTCGGGCGTCAGCGGCGTGTGCACCTCGATGAACTCGCCGTGCGGCTTCCGCACGATGATGCCGCTCTCCCGGCCGTGCAGGACCTTCTCCCGGTCACGGCGCTGCAGCCCCAGGCACCAGCGCTTGGTGATGAAGAAGATCACCACCGGGACCACGAAGAAGCCGATCCGGCAGGCCCAGGAGATCGCGTTGAGCGACACGTGGAAGTGCGTGGCGAACAGGTCGTTGCCACCGCCCACCAGCAGCACCACGTACAGGCCCATCCAGGCGGCACCGAACGCGGTCCGCACCGGCGCGTTGCGCGGCTTGTCCAGGATGTGGTGCTCGCGCTTGTCACCGATCACCCAGTTCTCGAAGAACGGGTACAGCCAGATCGACAGCAGTACCAGCGGGAAGACCACCAGCGGGATGAACACGCCCAGGTTCAGCGTGTGTCCCAGGAACCGGATCTCCCATCCGGGCATCAACCGGATCAGCCCCTCGGAGTAACCCATGTACCAGTCGGGCTGGGCGTCGGTGGACACCTGGTCCGGCCGGTACGGGCCGTACCGCCAGATGGGGTTGACCGTGGCGATCGCGGAGATCGCCGAGACGAGGCCGAACACCAGGAAGAAGAACCCGCCGGCCTTGGCCATGTAGACCGGCATCAGCGGCATGCCGACCACGTTCTTCTCGGTGCGTCCGGGGCCGGCCCACTGGGTGTGCTTGTGGTAGAAGACCAGGATCAGATGGGCCACCAGCAGCCCCAGCATGATGCCCGGGATCAGCAGGACGTGGACGGTGAACAGCCGGGGGATGATCACGGTCCCCGGGAACTGCCCGCCGTAGAGGAAGAACATCAGGTACGTACCGATGATCGGTACCGCCAGGATCGCGCCCTCCATGAACCGCAGACCGGTACCGGAGAGCAGGTCGTCCGGCAGCGAGTACCCCATGAAGCCGTCGAACATCCCGAGGATCAGCAGACCCGCGCCGAACAGCCAGTTGAGCTCGCGCGGCTTGCGGAAGGCCCCGGTGAAGAAGACCCGCATCATGTGGACGTACATCGACGCGACGAAGAGGATCGCCGCCCAGTGGTGGATCTGACGGATCAGCAGGCCGCCGCGGATGTCGAAGCTGATGTCCAGGGTCGAGGAGTACGCCTCCGACATCCGGATGCCGTTCAACGGCAGGTACTTCCCGTGGTAGACGGTCTCGCCCATGCTCGGGACGAAGAACATCGTCAGCCACACCCCCGTCAGGATGATGATGACGAAGGTGTAGAGCGCGATCTCGCCCAGCATGAACGACCAGTGGTCCGGAAAGATCTTGCGCAGATTGGCCTTGGCGAGGGAGTAGATGCCGAGCCGGCCGTCGGTCCAGTCGGCTGCCGCCTCCCACTTGTTGTCGGGATCGGCCCTGGAACCCGGTGCGTCCGCACTGGTACTCGTGCCCGAGGGCGCGCCCGCCTTCCTGCGTGCGCCGGGCGGGGGGCTGGTTTCGGCGCTCATGCGCTGCACCCCCGGGCGGCCGTGGCCGGGGGGCGGGGGGCGGGGCGCGGGGCTGGCGGAGGGATCATCGGGGCTCTCTCGGTGTTGGGCGGTCAGATGCGCAAGGCCGACGAGAGTGAACCGACTGGCTCGGCGGCCGGATCGTGGTGGAGGACGGCCGGTGACCACCGGACGGGGCGGGTGCGGGGTCGTCGACGGTGCCCTCGACTTCGGATTCTCGTTGCGAACCGCGCTGCCCGCCCGTCCACCGAGGCGGACCGGGCCTCCACCGCAGAGTCGGGCCGTCACGGCGACGGACCTCCCGGACCGGCTTCGGGCACGGCACTGCTGGACCATGCTGCCGGGCGGCCGACCGGCTTGCACGTCCATCCGGTCCGCCCGGACGTGTCGTTGGGCCGATGGGGGTACCCCCGGCCGCCGCCGGCCGACCGGTGGGGACGCCGTGGGGCGACGGCCCCGTACGCTGTCCGCCGACCGGTGCAAACCTCCTGGGCCCGCGGGTGCGGATGCCGCGCGACCTGCCTAGCGTGATCCCGTGACCGAGCAGCCGACCAAGACCGGGCGGACAGCGAATCAACTCCCGCGCCGGATCGCGGTCCGGTTTCCCGAACGGCCGGGGCCACGGCGATGAACGCCGTGTCCGGACCGCCACGCACCGCCGGGTGGTCACCTGGCAGGCCGTCGGTCGGTGTCGAGGAGGAGCACCTGCTCGCCGATGCCGGCACCCGTGAAGTCCCTCCGGACGGGGCAGCGGTGGTCGAGCGTGCGGCGGTGGGGCTCGGAGAGCGGGTGTCCCCGGAGCTCCCCCGGTTCCGGGCCGGGGCGAGGCCCCGGCCGCGCGGCGCCGAACGGTAGCTCGTTCCGGAGGACTCGTTCGGGACTGGGAGGTCCGGATGCCCATCTCTCGCCGACGACTGCCGGCCGCCGCGACCCACCCGCTGCTGGCCGGCTGCGCCGCCGCGCCATGGACGGCGGGCACGCGGAACACCTCGAGCGCGCTGCGGATCGGGCCGGAGCACGGCCCCGGCGATGGCCGCTCGCATCCGGGCGCCGCACGGTGACCCCGGACGACGGCCGCCCGTCCGGCCCACCGCCGGACCGCCGCCTGGACACGGACGCGGGGACCGCCCGGCCGCGCCGCCGCGCGCGGCCGGGCGGCCGGGTCCGGCGGACCGTCACCCGACGGGTGCGCCCGCACGCCCCGTCCCCGCACGTCCGGGGCGAAGGGGTGGTCTCCCCCGGACTGCGCCGGGCGGCCGGGTACGCGTGGCGGCTGCTGGTCCTCGGGGTGGCGGGCTACGCCGCGTTCACCGTACTGGAGCGGCTCCAGCTGCCGGCCGTCGCGATCTTCCTCGCCCTGGTGGTGACCTCCGTACTGCGGCCGGTGGCCGATCTGCTGGACCGGGCGGTGCCCCGGCCGCTCGCGGTGCTGATCGCCCTGCTGGGCGCCGTCCTGCTGCTGGCCGGTCTGTTCACCCTGGTCGGGGAGGTGGTGGCGAGTCAGTCGGCGCAGCTCGGGAGGGAGTTCCACGGCGGGATCGGGCGGATCGAGCAGTGGCTCGAGGGGCCGCCGCTGAACATCGACCCCGCGACGGTCGCCGGTCTGCAGGGGAAGATCGCCGACTTTCTCTCCAGGCACCGGTCGATGCTGATCAGCACGGCGGTCACCGGGGCCAGCCGGCTGGTGGAGGCGGCCACGATCGCCGCGCTGGCGCTGTTCCTCTCGGTCTTCTTCATCCACTCGGGTGACCGGATGTGGGGCTGGTTCCTGCGGCTGCTGCCCGCCGGCAGCCGCACGACCTGCTCGCTGGCCGGCCGGGTGGCCTGGGGGACGTTCGCCGGCTACACCCGGGGCATCGTCATCGTGGCGGCCAGCAACGCCGTCCTGGTCGGGCTGGCGCTGTGGGCGCTCCGGGTGCCGCTTGCCCTGCCGCTGACGCTGCTGGAGTTCTTCGCCACCCTGGTTCCGCTGGTCGGGTCCCCGATCGCGATGACGATCGCCGCGGTGGTGGCCCTCGCGACCCGGGGGCCGGTCACCGCGCTGATCGTTCTCGGCCTGATCGTGGTGATCGGCCAGATCGAGGGGCACCTGCTGCACCCGCTGGTGATGAGCTGGGCGGTCCGGATCCACCCGGTGGCGGTCGCGCTGTCGGTGACGGCCGGGGCGGTGCTCGCGGGCGTGATCGGCGCGGTTGTGGCGGTCCCGCTCGTCTCGGTCGCCTGGGCGGTGGTCAGCGAACTCCGCAGCCGTACCTGAGCCTCGCCGCACACCGGATCTCCGCAGAAAAGGGGTCGCTAGGCGGCTCCGGAGCGCGGGATCATCATCGGATGACCTGGACAGCACCTGAAGTCACCCGTGTCGCGGGCTCTCTGGTCGCCGGCGAACGCGAGATGCTCGAAGGCTATCTCGCCTGGCAGCGCACCACCCTGCTGCACAAGTGCGCCGGCCTGACGGGCGAGCAGCTCGCCGACCGCACCGTGCCCCCGTCGAACCTCTCCTTGCTCGGACTGCTGCGGCACATGGCCAAGGTCGAACGGATCTGGTTCCGGGAGCGGTTCGCGGGTGAACAGGTGGAGCGGCTGCACGACACCGCCGACTCCAAGGCCGCCGACTTCGCCGCGCTGGACCCGTCCCGCGCCGCCGAGGACTACGCCCGTCTGGCCGAGGAGTGCCGCCTCGCGGACGCCGCCGTCGCGGGCGCGAAGCTGGATGACACCTGTACGCACGACGGCGAGGTCCTCTCGCTGCGCCTGATCTACCTCCACATGATCACCGAGTACGCGCGCCACCTCGGGCACGCCGATCTGCTGCGGGAGCGGACGGACGGTGTCACCGGCGGCTGACGCCCGCTCCATCGAACGCAGTGACGCACCATCACCGACCCGACCGGGTTCCGCCTGCCGGATCGAGGAATATCCTCCGACCATGAGAGAAACCGCGACCGCCCCTGACCGTTCCACGGCCCGGTCCGCCGAGTCGGCACGGCGTCCGGTCCTGGCGGTGCCGTCTTGAACGCGGCCAGCAGGAAGGTGCTGACGGTCTGTCTGGCCGGTGGCCTCACCACCATGCTGGACAACTCGGTTCTCAACATCGCGGTACCGGCGCTGCGGAGCTCGCTGCACGCCGGTGCCACCCAGGTGCAGTGGCTGGTCGCCGGGTACTCGCTGGCCTTCGGGCTGGCGCTGGTACCCGGTGGTCGGCTCGGCGACGAGCGCGGCCGCAAACCGTTCTTCGTCGCGGGCATCGCGGTGTTCTTCACGGCCGGGCTGCTGGCGAGCACCGTGCGAATACCCGAACTCCTGGTACTGCTAAGGCTGTTGCAGGGCGCCGGGGCCGGCCTGGTCAACTCACAGATGATCGGGACCATCCAGGACGTCTTCACCGGTCCGGAACGCACCCGGGCGCTCGGCCTCTACCAGGTGGTCTGCGGGGTCGGCGTGAGCGCGGCGGGCGCGGTCAGCCGGTGGAGAGCACCGCTCTCAGGGCTTCGGTCACCGACTCACTGCCCGAGGTGAGTTCGAGGGTGCGCCCGGCCGAGGACGGGGTGTCCAGGAGGGCGAGCAGCACCTGGGCGACGTCGTCGCGCGGTACGGAGCCGCTGGGCAGCGGCGGTGCGGCCAGGCGGACCAGCCCGCTGCCCTGCTCGTCCGTCAGGCGACCGGGCCGCAGGATCGTCCAGGCCAGGTCGCGGTGGCGCAGCTCCTCCTCGGCGAGGGCCTTGGCCCGGAGGTAGGCGGCGAACTCCGGTTCGGTACCCGGGTCGTCGGCGCGGTCCAGGCCCATGGTGCTGATCATCAGATAGCGGCCGACCCCGGCGAGGCCCGCGGCGTCGGCGAGCAGGACGGCGGCGGCCCGGTCGACGGTCTCCTTGCGCGCGCTGCCGCTGGCCGGGCCCGCGCCTGCGGCGAAGAGCACCGCGTCGGCACCGTGCAGGTGTTTGGCGAGATCGGCCGCCGGGGTCCATTCCAGATCGCAGACGACCGCCTGGGCGCCCAGCGACTCCAGGTCGTGGACCTGTTCGGGATTGCGGATCAGCCCGGTCACGGTGTCGCCGCGCTCGGCGAGCAGGCGTTCCAGGCGACGGGCGATCTGGCCGTGTCCACCGGCGATGACGACATGCATAGCGGCGACGGTACCGCCGCACCCAGGACGCGCCGCTGACCGACACCGATGCCTTTCGCAGAGCGCCGCTTCGCATCGAGCTCCGGGCGAGGCGGCGCCGGCGCGGGGGCCGCACACCTCCCTGGCGTGCCGGTCGCACGGCCCCCGGCCGCTGCCCGAGGCAGCGGCCGTCAGCGGTAACCCGCTTCCGTCTGGGCCAGTTGATGTCACAGCAGGCCACCGAGGGGCGCTGCCCGGCCGGAACCGCCCGTCAGTCGACCGGTGCCTTCTCGCGGAGGACCTCGACGAAGGCACGCATCCAGCCCGGGTGGTCCGGCCAGGCCCGGGCCGAGACCAGGACGCCGTCCACCACCGCGTCCCCGTCCCGGTAGTCGGCGCCGCCCGCCTTCACGTCCGGCTCCAGCGCGGGGTAGGCCGCGCTGCGGCGGCCTGCCAGCGAGCCGGCGGCCAGGGTGATCAGCGGCCCGTGGCAGATCTGGGCGACCGGCTTGTCGGCCTCGAGGAAGTGGGCCACGATCCGTTTCACCTCGGCGTCGTTGCGCAGGTACTCGGGGGCCCGGCCGCCGGGCAGCACCAGGGCGGCGTACTGCGCCGGATCCACCTCCGCGAAGGCGGTGTCGGCGTCCCAGGTGTAGCCGGGCTTCTCGGTGTAGGTGTCGAAGCCCTCGACGAAGTCGTGCACCACGAACTGCAGCTTCTTGCGCGCCGGCGCCGCGATGTGGACTTCGTAGCCCTCCTCCAGCAGCCGCTGGTACGGGTAGAGGACCTCCAGCGACTCCGCCGCGTCGCCGGTGATGATCAGGATCTTGGGTGCCATAACGGGTTGGGTCCCCCTCCGTCCGCCCACCTGCTGGGGGGCCATGCACACCCTGCCGTCCGACCGGCGGTCCGGGCAATCCGCCACCGGCTCCGCACCTGGTCTGCGCCCCCGGGGTGCCCCCGTGCGCCCGGATGCTCCCCCACCCACCTGCCGGGGTACCGGATCAGACCGACCGGACGTACTCCGCGCGCGTCCGCGCCATGGTCGGCCTACGGTGCTGACGAGGCTGGTCAGTGCCCTGCAGAGGGACCCGACCCGGTCCGGCGCCACATTGCCCGGGAACCGTGCCGACCGGCACCCCGGGGGTGTCCGGCATCCCGCGTCACGCCGGCACGAACGCCGGGCGACCCGGACACCGCCCGGCACCCACATCGCTCCCATCGGATCCATCGCGTGCAGCGAGACCATCACGCACAGGAGGTTGCCATGCCGAACTCCCAGGTCGTCGAGTCCGCAACCGTCACCAACTTCAGGGACCTCGGCGGTATATCCCTGCCCAACGGCGGCCGGGTGCGCCCCCGAACCGCCTTCCGCTCCGGTCAGCTGGACCGGTTGGACCTGCGGGGCGATCCCGCGGTAGCGGCGCTCGGAATCCGTACCGTGGTGGACCTCCGGACGGCCTTCGAACGCGCCTCCCGCCCCGACCGGGTCCCGGCCGGGGCGAACCTGCTGGTCGCGGACGTGATGGCGGACACCTCCGGCGCGGGCGCCGCCAACCGGCTCGGCGCCGCCATGGCCGATCCCGCCACTGCCAACCGCACCCTCGGCGGCGGCCGGGCCCGGCAGGCGCTGGAGAAGGACTACCGCGGCTTCGTCACCAGCGCCTCCGCCCGCGCCGCGTACAAGCAGCTGCTGACCGCGCTGGCCCGGCCCGAGGGCGGTCCGGTGCTCTTCCACTGCACGGCGGGCAAGGACCGTACCGGCTGGGGCGCCAGCCTGATCCTGCTGCTGCTCGGCGCGGACCGGCAGACCGTGCTGGCCGAGTACCTGGCCGCCGGACCGGCGGTGCGCGCGGCCTTCGCCCCGCAGGTCGCGGCCTTCACCAGCGCCGGCGGCGACCCGGAGATCGCCGACGCCGTGATCGGCGTCCACCCGTCCTACCTGGAGGCGGCGATCGAGACCATGACCGACACGTGGGGCGACGTCGAGAGCTACGCCCGGGCCGGCCTGGGCCTCAAGGACGAGACCGTCGACGCGTTGCGCGCCCGGCTCACCGCCTGACCGGACCGCCCCTCCGACACCGCCGTCCGTACCCGTGGCCCGCGACCGCCCCCGGGGTACGGGCGGCGCACGGCTGCCCCGCCCCGAATCCCCTTGCGGGCAGGGCGGTTTGACCGGCTCGACATTCCGGGGATATCTGTCCATGACAACCCGCTGCGAGGCTTCTGACGGTCCGTCCACCCCACTGGAGGTCCCGTGTCCCTCAGCCCGCACATGCCCGGACTCCCCCTGTACGAGCGGCAGTCGGCGGCCTCCGCGCACGCCAGGTTCGGCGACCGGCTGCGGCACTGGCGCCGCCTGCGCGGACTGAGCCAGGCTGAGCTCGGCCGCCGGCTCGGCTACCACGACTCGCACATCAGCCGGGTCGAGACCACCCGCCGCTGGCCGCCGGCCGGGATGGCCGAGCGAACCGACCAACTCCTGGAAACCGGAGGCGAACTGAGCGTCCTCTGGCCGGCCGTGGAGCGCGAGCGGCGGTCCCAGCGCAGACGGCGGAGCACCGACCGCGTCCCGCCGCAGCCGCTGGAGCAACTGCTCGACGCGGCCCGGCTGGCGGGCTGGAGCCCGCTCGGTGCGAACGAGGCCCCGCACGGGCAAGTGATCGGCACGGTCATGGAGTTGCTGGGCGACGGCGCCCGGCGGGGACCAGCCGTCGGATAGCTACGGCCGCACCGTGACCGGCGGAATTCCGGGAAGACCGCGCCACGCGGGGGTGCGCCGGCCCCCGTACTGGCGGAGGATCGGGACGTGACCACGGATGACACCGCCGGCACCCTGCGCCTGGGCACCGCACAGGGCCGGTGGGTAGTTCTCGCAACGGCCCTCGGTTCCGGTATGGCGTTGCTCGACGGCACGGTGGTGAACGTCGCGCTCCCCCGGATCGGCGCCGACCTCGGGGCCTCGTTGGCGGCCCTCCAGTGGACGGTCAACGCCTACCTGCTCACCCTGGCCGGCCTGATCCTGCTGGGCGGCTCGCTCGGCGACCGCTACGGCCGGCGCAGGGTCTTCCTGATCGGCGTCTGCTGGTTCGCCGCGGCCTCCGCCGCCTGCGCTGCCGCGCCCGGCATCGAGCTGCTGATCATCGCCCGCGCCCTGCAGGGCATCGGCGGTGCCCTGTTGACCCCCGGCTCGCTCGCGATGCTGCAGGCGTCCTTCCGTCCCGACGACCGCTCGGGGGCCGTCGGCGTCTGGTCGGGGCTCGGCGGGGTGTCGGCCGCCGTCGGGCCGTTCCTCGGCGGCTGGCTGGTGGGCGGGCCCGGCTGGCGCTGGATCTTCCTGCTGAACGTACCGCTGGCCGTGGTCGTCACCTGGGTGACGCTCCGCCACGTCCCCGAGAGCCGGGACGAGTCCGCCACCGGCCGCTTCGACGTCCGGGGTGCGGCGCTCGCCGCGTTCGCCCTCGGCGGGGTGACGTACGCGCTGACCGAGGGCGGCCGCGGCCTGTCCGGCATCGCCGGCGCGGTCGGCCTGCTGCTCGGTGTGCTCTTCGTGCGGGCGGAGCGGCGCAACCCGCAGCCGATGCTGCCGCTGGAGCTGTTCTCCTCCCGCCTGTTCACGGCGGTCAACCTGGTGACGCTCTGCGTGTACGGGGCGTTCAGCGGGATCTTCCTGCTGCTGATGGTCCAGCTGCAGACGGTGGCCGGGTTCGAACCGCTGGTGGCGGGGCTCGCACTGCTGCCGACCACGCTGCTGATGCTGGCGTTCTCCGGCCAGGCCGGGAGGCTGGGCCGCCGGATCGGTCCCAGGATCCCGCTCTTCGTCGGGCCGCTGGTCTGCGCGGGCGGCGTCCTACTGATGCTGCGGATCGGCCCGGGCGCCTCGTACTGGGCCGACGTGCTGCCCGCCGTGGTGCTGCTGGGCCTGGGGATGACCACCCTGGTGGCGCCGCTGACGGCGACCGTCCTGGCGGCCGTCGAGGTACGCCGGGCCGGCATCGCCAGCGGGGTGAACAACGCCGCCGCCCGGGCCGCCGGCCTGCTCGCGGTCGCCGCCCTGCCCGCACTCTCCGGTCTGAGCGGCGATGCCTACCGGGTGCCGAGCGAGGTGGACGCCGGGTTCCGTACCGCGATGCTGATCTGCGCCGGCCTGCTCACCGCGGGCGGTCTGCTGGCCCTGGCCACGGTCCGCGGCGACGCCCTAGCCCCGGACCGCCCGAAGGCCGAACCCGACTGCGAGTGGTACTGCGCCCCGACCAGTCCCCCGATCGACCCGGGCCACGAGCCGAAGTCGCCCTGAGCGGTCGGCTCACCGCGGCGAGCGCCCCGGGGCGCCACCCTCGGTCGACCGCCGATCCGCCGTCGGCCCCGGCCCGGGTCAGCCCACGATCGCCTTCATCTGCACCATGCCCAGCCGGGCGAAGAGCACCGACACCGGCAGCTCCTTCGCCCCGCTCGGAACGTTCAGGTGCTGCAGCACGACGTGGTACCCGTCCGCCGTCCCGAAGGTGACCGGGCTGCCCGGCGGCAGCAGCACCCCCACCGGCGGCACGGTTGCGGCGCTGCCGGGCGCCTTGAGCACCGCGCGGCCCGTCGCGGTGGACGAGACCATCACCAGGTGCTCCTGGATGGTGCTGTCGTTGCGCACCACCATCGCCAGCTCGCCCTCACCGTCGGCACCCGGGTGGACAGTGGCTCCGGTGATCGTGATCGCCGGCATGTCCTCCGTGCTGCCGGTCCTGATGCTCAGCTGCCCGGGGGCCGAGGACTCGTGCACCTCGCGCGCGGGCACCGGCCTGTGGTCTCCTTCGGAGCAGCCGGTGGTGACGAGCGCGGCCACCGCCAGCACCGCCCCAGCCCGTACGGCGCGCGCCGTCTTGGTCCGCCCCTGCCACAAACGCGCTCGCTGCGCCCGCATGAAAACCTCTCCTCTGACCGATTCCTCTGCATCGTAGGCGTCCTTATGCCTGCGACACGCGAAGGGCCCCACCGGAGCGGGGCCCTTTCGGCTCGGATCCGCGAGCGGGTCCGTCACAGCATGGGGACCGTTACAGGATGTCGCCCGGCGCGTACTTCGCCGCGGCGGGGTGGGCGGCCGCGACGGCCTCCACCCGGCGGACCACCTCGGCGACCTGCGCACCGGCCGCACCGGTGAAGGAGAGCCGGTCGGCGAGCAGCGCGTCCAGCTCGGCGCGGTCCAGCGGGATCCGGCCGTCGGCGGCGAGCCGGTCCAGCAGCGCGTTCTCGCGGGCGCCCTCGCGCATCGCCAGCGCGGAGGCCACCGCGTGCTCCTTGATGACCTCGTGCGCGGTCTCCCGGCCGACGCCGGCCCGCACCGCGCCCATCAGCACCTTGGTGGTGGCCAGGAACGGCAGGTAGCGGTCCAGCTCCGCCTCGACCACGGCCGGGAAGGCGCCGAACTCGTCGAGCACGGTCAGGAAGGTCTCCAGCAGGCCGTCGAAGGCGAAAAAGGCGTCCGGCAGCGCGACCCGGCGGACCACCGAGCAGGAGACGTCGCCCTCGTTCCACTGGTCGCCGCCCAGCTCGGCGGTCATCGACGCGTAGCCGCGCAGGATCACGGCCAGGCCGTTGACGCGCTCGCAGGAGCGGGTGTTCATCTTGTGCGGCATGGCCGAGGAGCCGACCTGGCCGGCCTTGAAGCCCTCGGTGACCAGCTCGTGACCGGCCATCAGGCGGATGGTCTTGGCCAGGCTGGAGGGCGCGGCGGCGAGCTGGACCAGGGCGGTGACCACCTCGAAGTCCAGCGAGCGCGGGTAGACCTGGCCGACGCTGGTGAGCACGTTCTCGAAACCGAGGTGGCCGGCCACCCGGCGCTCCAGATCGGCCAGCTTGTCGGCATCGCCGCCGAGCAGGTCCAGCATGTCCTGGGCGGTGCCGACCGGGCCCTTGATCCCGCGCAGCGGGTAGCGGGCGATCAGCTCCTCCAGGCGCTGGAAGGCCACCAGCAGCTCGTCCGCGACGGTCGCGAAGCGCTTGCCGAGGGTGGTGGCCTGCGCGGCGACGTTGTGCGAACGGCCGGCCATGACCAGCTCCGCGTGCTGCGCGGCCAGGCTGCCGAGGCGGACCAGGACGGCGACCGTACGGTCCCGGACGTGCTCCAGGGACTGCCGGATCTGCAGCTGCTCGACGTTCTCGGTGAGATCCCGGGAAGTCATGCCCTTGTGGATCTGCTCGTGCCCGGCGAGTTCGCAGAACTCCTCGATCCGGGCCTTCACGTCGTGCCGGGTGACCCGCTCGCGGGCGGCGATGGAGCCGAGGTCGACCTGGTCGACCACCCGCTCGTAGTCGGCGACGGCCTCGGCCGGCACCTCGATGCCCAGGTCCTGCTGGGCCTTCAGGACGGCGAGCCACAGGTGGCGCTCGAGGACCACCTTGTGCTCGGGGGACCACAGCTGGGCCAGGGTCGCCGAGGCGTACCGAGAGGCCAGGACATTGGGAATCTGGGGCTTCGCGCTCACGCTTCGCTAGCCTAACAGCCGAGGTCAGCCGGATCGGCAGGGCGGCCGTCCGCCCGACCGTCGGCCAGGCGTCCGAGCACCGCGGGCAGCGGACCGCTGCGCACGACGCCCAGCCGTTGGGTGGCCCGGGTCAGCGCGGCGTAGGGATCGCCGAACCCCCGCGGCGATCCGTCGGCGATCCCAGCCGGCTCCACCACCAGGACGGCGTCGGACCCCAGGCCCTTTGACTGCTTCGGGCTGAGCACCACGACCGGGCTCGGCGCCTGAGGTCCTCACCGATCCGGGCGGTCGTAACGGCTGCGGTCACGGCGTCGCCCAGCTCGGCCAGCCTCGCCTCGGGCACGATCACCGCCAGCCGCCGCCCTTCCGGCCCGGCGGCCTCCCCGGCCGCGATCTCTCCCAACCGCCACGGCAGTTCGACCGACCCGACCTCCCAGCACCGCGGGTGGACGCCGGTGGCCCGGACCGACCGCGGCACCTGGAAGGCCGCGTCCAGGCCGACCGGTGCGTCCGCGGCGACCGCCATGACCTCAGCCGGCAAGCACACCTGTTCGACGCACCTTCGCCGCGAACGCCGGGGTGCGCCCCGAGCCCCCCATTCCACTCCGCAGGGAACTTGACAAAGCATCAGCCGCTATCGCTAATGGTTTTCATCTTCGTTAAGTCCTTCCGAAGGGATCCCGCCATGTCACTCGACGTCTCCCCCGCCCTCCTCGCCAAGGCCGAGAACGGCACGGTCGACGAGGCCGACTTCATCGAGACCGTACGCACCTCGCTCCCCTACGCCTACCGGGTGGTCGCCGGGCTCAGCACCGAACTCGCCTCCTCCGCCGCCGAGTTCGCCGACGACAACACCACTCCGACCGACCAGGAGCGCGCCCAGCTGTTGCGCGCCCTGGCCAGCAACGCCATCCGCGGCAGCCTGGAGCGGCACTTCGGAGTGCGGCTCGCCTTCATGAACTGCCACCGCGTGGCCGCCTTCCGCCCCGGCACCGAACAGGGCGACGCCTACCGGGAGTTCACCTCGCTGCGCGCCCAGCTCCTCAACCAGACACCGGAGCTGCGCAGCTGCTGATCCCGCCCCGGTGCACCCCGCCGCTGATCAACCGAGCCGCGAGAGCGCGAGGTTGAGGGCGAGGACGTTCACCCGGGGCTGCCCCAGGAAGCCCAGGACGCGTCCCTGGACGTGGTCCTCGACCAGTCGCCGGACCACCGCCGGGTCCAGACCGCGGGCCGTTGCGACCCGGTTTACCTGCTGGTGGGCGTAGGCCGGGGAGATCTGCGGGTCGAGCCCGGAGCCGCTGGCCGTGACCGCGTCCGGGGGGACCTGTTCGGGCGTCACGCCGTCGAAGGCGGCGACGGCCGCGCGGCGGTCCCTGACGCTCGTGGTCAGGCCGGCGTCGTCGGGACCGAGGTTGGAGGCGCCCGAGGCGGTCGGGTCGTACCCGCTGCCCGCCGCAGAGGGCCGTGGCTGGAACCACCTGGCATCGGGCCTGGCCGGCTCCTTCGGATCGGCGGGGTTGCGTTTGGGCAGGTCGAAGGTCTGGCCCAGCAGGCGGGAGCCCACCACCTGCCCGTCCCGCTCCAACCGCGATCCGTTGGCCTGCCCGTCCAGGGCCAACTGGGAGAACCCGGTGATCAGCAGCGGGTAGGCCAGCCCGCAGAGCACGGTGAAGACGAGCAGCAGCCGCAGGGCGGCCAGGTGCAGCCGGATCTGCACCAGCAGTGGCGTCGGCACGTGGGCTCTCCTTCCGTCGTCAGCTCAGCCCGGGCACGAACTGCACCAGGAGGTCGATCAGCTTGATCCCGATGAACGGCAGGACCAGACCGCCCGCGCCGTAGACGCCGAGGTTGCGCCGCAGCAGCGCGGAGGCCGAGGAGGGGCGGTAGCGCACGCCGCGCAGGGCGAGCGGGATCAGCGCCACGATGACCAAGGCGTTGAAGATGATCGCCGAGGTGATCGCCGAGGTCGGGCTGTGCAGCGCCATGATGTTCAGGTGTCTCAGGCCCGGGTACGCACCGGCGAACATCGCCGGGATGATCGCGAAGTACTTGGCGACGTCGTTGGCGATCGAGAAGGTTGTCAACGCCCCTCGGGTGATCAGCAGTTGTTTGCCGATCTCGACGATTTCGATCAGCTTGGTCGGGTTGGAGTCCAGGTCCACCATGTTCCCGGCTTCCTTGGCGGCCGAGGTCCCGGTGTTCATCGCCACTCCGACGTCCGCCTGGGCCAGGGCCGGGGCGTCGTTGGTACCGTCCCCGGTCATCGCGACCAGCTTCCCCGCGCCCTGCTCCTGCCGGATCAGGGCCATCTTGTCCTCGGGGGTGGCCTCGGCCAGGAAGTCGTCCACCCCGGCCTCGCCCGCGATCGCCCTGGCGGTCAGCGGGTTATCCCCCGTGATCATGACGGTCCGGATGCCCATCCGGCGCAGGTCGTCGAACCGGTCCCGAATGCCGTGCTTGACCACGTCCTTGAGGTGGATGACCCCCAGGACCCGGGCCGGCTCGCCGCCGTACTGGACGGCCACCACCAGCGGCGTACCGCCCGCCCCCGAGATCCCGTCGACGAGCGGACCGAGCTCGCCGCCGGGGCTGCCGCCGTGCTCCTCGACCCAGCGGACGACCGCGCCGAACGCCCCCTTGCGGATCCGCCGGGTACCGCCGTCCTCCTGCAGATCCGCACCGCTCATCCGGGTCTGCGCGGAGAACCCGATCCACTCGCCGTGCCCGATCTCCGCCTGGGTCCGGGCGCGCAGCCCGTACCGCTCCTTCGCCAGCACGACGATGGAGCGTCCCTCCGGCGTCTCGTCGGCGAGGCTGGAGAGCTGTGCGGCGTCGGCCAGTTGCCGCAGGTCGGTCCCGCCGACCGGGGTGAACTCCGCCGCCTGCCGGTTGCCGAAGGTGATGGTGCCGGTCTTGTCCAGCAGCAGCGTCGAGACGTCGCCGGCGGCCTCGACCGCGCGGCCGGACATCGCCAGCACGTTGCGCTGCACCAGCCGGTCCATGCCGGCGATGCCGATCGCGGAGAGCAGCGCGCCGATGGTGGTCGGGATCAGCGCCACCAGCAGCGCGACCAGGACCACGATCGGCTGCTCGGCACCGGCGAAGGTCGCCATCGGCTGCAGGGTGACGACGGCGAGCAGGAAGATGATGGTCAGCGAGGCCAGCAGGATGTCGAGCGCGATCTCGTTGGGCGTCTTCTGCCGGGCGGCGCCCTCGACCAGCGCGATCATCCGGTCGATGAAGGTCTCCCCCGGCCTGGAGGTGATCTTCACGATGATCCGGTCGGAGAGCACCGTGGTGCCACCGGTGACGGCGGAGCGGTCCCCGCCGGACTCGCGGATGACCGGGGCGGACTCACCGGTGATCGCCGACTCGTCCACCGAGGCCGCGCCCTCGACCACGTCGCCGTCACCCGGGATGAGCTGCCCCGCCTCCACGATCACGTGGTCGCCGAGCCGCAGCTCCGCCGCGCGCACGGTCTCCTCCGGCGGCCGGGCCAGGCCGGGGCGCCACTGCGTGGTGATCCGCCTGGCGACGGCCTCGGTCCTGGCCCGGCGCAGGGTCTGTGCCTGGGCCTTGCCCCGGCCCTCCGCCACGGCCTCGGCCAGATTGGCGAAGAGCACCGTGAGCCAGAGCCAGGCGGTGATCACCCAGGCGAACACACCGGGGTGCCGGACCGCCGAGTAGACGGTGAGCAGCGCGCCGATCTCCACCACGAACATGACCGGGTGGCGCACCATCACCCGGGGGTCGAGCTTGCGCAGCGCGTCGGGGAGGGAGAGCAGCAGTTGCTTCGGGTCCAGCACCCCGGCCGAGACGCGGTGCGCCTGGTGCGCGGGCGGCGGCATCAGCGCAGCCCTTCAGCCAGCGGCCCCAGGGCCAGGGCCGGGAAGTAGGTGAGCCCGACGACGATCAGGACCACGCCGAGGAGCATCCCCACGAACAGCGGCCGGTGGGTGGGCAGCGTCCCGGCGGTCGCCGGCACCGGGCTCTGTCCGGCCAGGGATCCGGCGAGCGCCAGCACGAAGACCATCGGCAGCAGCCGGCCGAACAGCATGGCCAGGCCGAGCGCGGTGTTCCACCAGGTGCTGGTGGCGGTGAGGCCGGCGAAGGCCGAGCCGTTGTTGTTGGCCGCCGAGGTGAAGGCGTAGAGCACCTCGGAGAAGCCGTGCGGGCCGGTGTTCAGGATGCCGGCCCGTCCCGCCGTGAGGGCGATCGCCGTACCGGTGCCGACCAGTACGATCGCCGGGGTGGTCAGGATGTAGAGGGAGGCGAACTTGATCTCCCGGCCGCCCAGCTTCTTGCCCAGGTACTCGGGCGTGCGGCCGACCATCAGCCCGGCCACGAACACCGTCACGACGGCCAGGATCAGCATGCCGTAGAGGCCCGAGCCCACGCCGCCGGGCGCGATCTCACCGAGCATCATGTCCAGCAGCAGCACGCCGCCGCCCAGCGGTGAGTACGAGTCGTGCGCGGAGTTGGTCGCGCCGGTCGAGGTGAGCGTGGTCGAGGCGGCGAACAGGGTGGAGCCGGAGATGCCGAACCGCACCTCCTTGCCCTCCATCGCCGCACCGGCCGCACGCAGGGCGCTGCCGTGGTGCTGCCACTCGAACAGCGTCAGCAGGCCGGCGGAGCCGCTCCAGATCAGCGCCATCACGGCCGCGATCGCATGGCCCTGGCGCCGGTCGCCGACCATCGTGCCGAAGGTCCGGGGCAGCGCGAAGGCGATCACCAGCAGCAGGTAGACCTCGAGCCAGTTGGTCAGCGGGTTCGGGTTCTCGAAGGGGTGCGTGGAGTTGGCGTTGTAGAAGCCGCCGCCGTTGGTGCCGAGTTCCTTGATCACCTCCTGCGAGGCGACCGGGCCGCCGGTGATGGTCTGCGAGCCGCCGTTCAGGGTGGTGACGGCCACGGGAGCGTGCAGGTTCTCGATCGCTCCGGCCGCCACCAGGACGATCGCGAAGACCACCGACACCGGCAGCAGCAGCCGTACCGTCACCCGGACCACGTCCACCCAGAAGTTGCCCACCCGGTCGGTCCGGCTGCGGCCGAAGCCCCGGACCAGCGCCGCCGCCACCGAGATGCCCACGGCGGCGGAGAGGAAGTTCTGCACCGCCAGGCCGGCCATCTGCACCAGGTGGCCCATGGTCGACTCGCCGGAGTACGACTGCCAGTTGGTGTTGGTGATGAAGGAGACCGCGGTGTTCCACGCCGTCGCCGCGGGCACGGCGGGGAAGCCCAGCGACAGCCAGAGGTGGTTCTGCAGCCGCAGGAAGGCGTAGAGGAAGAGCACCGAGACGGCCGAGAAGGCGAGCACTCCGCGCAGATATGCCTGCCAGGTCTGCTCGAAGTCGGGGTTGACCCCGATCAGCCGGTACAGGCCCCGTTCGATCCTCAGGTGCCGCCGGCTGGTCAGCAGGTGCGCCAGGTAGTCGCCCAGGGGCCGGTACGACAGCGCGAGCGCCGCCGCCAGGGCGAGCGCCTGCAGCAGGCCCGCGAGGCCGGGGCCCACCTCAGAACCTCTCCGGGTGGATCAGCGCCAGTACCAGGTAGACCACGATGACGCTGGAGACGACCAGTCCGACGATGTTGTCCGTGCTCATCCCCTCCTCCGCTCCGGTCCGGCCGGACCGGCCTGCCGGCTGCGGGCGGCCCGGCCGTTCACAGGCGTCCCACTCCCCTGGTGACCAGGGCGAGGACGGCGAACGACAGCACCGTCACACCGACATAGGCCAGGTCCATCATGCCGACCACGCTCCGCCACTCACCGGGTCACACTCGGTCACGGCGATTCTCCGGCGGCGCGCCGCGGCATGGTGACTTTTCCTAGGCCGTCAGGGGCCTGCGCCGGGGCGGTCGCGCTCGACCGCTAAGGCTGCGTCAACGGTTGGGCTCAGCACTTGCGCCGGGCCATCGGGCTGCTACACCGGAAGCCAGGAGGTGCGTCATGCTCCGGTACCTCACCAGGGATACGCTCTCGCTGGTCGCGGCGGTCCTCGGCCCGGCCGCTCTGTGCGCGGTGCTGCTGCCGCTTCGCGACCGGCTGGCGAACACCAATGTCACGCTGCTGCTGGTGGTGGTGGTCGTCGCGGTGGCCGCGCTGGGCCGCCGGCTGGCAGGGGCGCTCGCCGCGGTGTCCGCCGCCGTGTGGTTCGACTTCTTCTTCACCCCGCCGTACGAGCGCTTCGCGATCAGCAAGTCGTCCGACCTCACCACTGCCGTCCTGCTGCTGCTCGTCGGCCTGGCGGTCTCCCAACTGGCCTTCCACGCCCGCCGGTTGCAGGTCGTCGCGATCACCGACGCCGACTACCTGGCCCGGATCCACGCCACCGCCGTACTCGCCCGCTCGGCCAACTCGGCCATCACCGTGGTCGACCACGTCCGGGACCAGCTGATCGAGCTGCTCCGGTTGCGCGACTGCCGGTTCGAGTACGGCTCCCTGCTCGGCCACCCGCCGCGCCTGGAGCACGACGGCTCCGTCGTCATCGGCCGCAGGCCCTGGGACGCGGACCGTCTCGGCCTGCCCGACCAGGACGTGGAGCTGCGGCTGTTCGGCAACGGCAAGTACATCGGCCGCTTCATGCTCGAACCGACGCCCGGCACCGTGCCCTCGCGCCAGGCCCGTCTCGTCGCGGTGACCCTGGCCGACCAGGCCGGCGCAGTCCTCGACTCGCTGCGACCCCCGGCGCACACCGCCTGAACCCCGACGGTCGGCGCCTCGCGAGGTGGCGAGGGCTGACGGCCCGTCGGCGCCGCCAGCACCCTCTCGGCGGGGCGGCCCGGAGCCGGGCGCACGCCGAGCGGGCGTGCGCCCGTCAACGGCCCGGCATGGTGGGGGTGCCAGGCCTCACGGGGCCGGCATGTGGGCCGCTCCCGGAAGACACCCGGTCATGCCGAGGCGGCGGTGGGTCGCGATGGCGGGCGCGTTGTCGGCGGGTGCCATGAGCGCGGCGCGCCCGTACCGGCGGACGAAGTCGTCCACGGCGATCCACAGCGATCCACAGCGCAGCGACGGCGGCCGTACGGGGTCCGTGCCGCCGGACGCGGCGGCGCCCTCCACTCCGGATGCGGAGGGGAGGGCGCACCGGGCGTTCCGAGGGGAACTCAGGGGCACTGCTTCCAGGCCAGGTGGTAGGTGGTGTTGATGTTGCCGTCGGTGGAGTCCATGGTCATGAAGCTGGTCGTCTTCGTCGGGTCGGAGGTGCCGGCACTCACTCGCAGTTCGGTGTTGATGTTGAAGTTGCGCTCCTCACCGCAGGGTGCGAAGACGAGGGCCGCGACGTCGACCGCGTCGGTGGCCTGCCAGTTGTTGTCGTACCCACCGTTGAACCGGTGGCTCTTCGAGGTGGTCTGCGACTGTCCCTGGAAGTAGTAGCTCGCCTGTTGGACGCCGGTGGCCCCCGACTCCAGGTGGGCGTAGCCGCGGTAGTCGGCGGAGGCGATCGCGTAGGTGAAGCCCTGGGGGACGTGGACGTTGAGGTCGAGCTGGCAGTTCTTCCGGAAGTCGGTCGGCTTGGCGCCGACGCCCACCTGGGCGAGGTAGTCGCTGTACGTCACGGTGAAGGCCGTGTTGTCCGGCGAGACCGCGACGGCGGCGGTACCGGCCGGGCAGCCGGAGCCGTTGACCGTCGCCACGTCGATGACGATCTTGTCCGGCGGCGGAGTCATTCCCCAGGCGAAGCCCGAGGAGCCGAGCAGCGACACGGCGACGCCGCCGACGGCCAGCATGCGTGACAGCATGACTTTCCCTTCCGATCGCCCACGGATCCCGTGGGATGCGTCAGTGTTGTGAGCGGTGGTGATTCGGGAGGAGACTTGGCGCGTCCATGTCACCACAGCCGCACGCCCGCGTACAGAGGCGCGACAGCAATTTACTGACGGTAAATCAGGGCGCCTGATAGCGACGGCAGTTACGGCCGAGGATCACCCGTTCAGCAGCTTCGCGCGGAGACCGCCGACGACGACGGACAGCTCGAACCGGAAAGCCTCGTCCCGCTGCTCCACCGGAATCCGGCCGACCTTGCGAGCCTGCTCATCCAGGACGAGGCTTCCTGCCGGAGGGGGTCGGGCCGGCGCCGGACGACTGGGCGGCGACGCGAGAGCGGCTGCTGGAGCTCCTCGACGGCTGGCACCCGGATCTGGTCGAGCTGGTCCGGCGGTCGGACGTGGTGAACAGCACGCCCATCACGATCCGCCGGGCCAAGCCGGTATCGCACTGGGGCACTCGCCCGGCCACCCTGCTCGGCGACGCCATCCACGTCATGCCGCCCAGCGGCGGCAGGGCGCCAACACCGCCTTCCGGGACGCCGCGTTGCTCTGCCGCATGCTCACCGCGGCACACCGCGGCGAGGCCGAGCTGCTGACCGCAGTGGAGCGGTACGAACGGGAGATGCTCGACTACGGCTTCGCCGCGGTGGAGGAGAGCGTGGCGAAGCCGCCGGTCTTCGCCGCCCGATGAAACGTCCGCCGGAGCCGACGGCCTCGGCCTGACCGCACCTGCCATACCGTCAGCGTCCGGTCAACATTCACGATCTTGCGCATTGTCCCGACAGTCGTCCCCGGCTCTCCTCAATTCCGCCACGAGCAGCCTCGTCGGCCGACCATGGACCGGAAGCGAATTGAAGTCAACATAACTGAAATGTAGGGGATTTCACGGAACGCCCGCACTCCAGACGAGTCGGCGGGTACGGATCCGGCCGATCAGCGGCCGTCCGTCCCGGCGGGCCGCCCGACGAAGTCTTTACCTTCCCGGTCCCGGCTCCGCCAAGGATGCGTCCTCCGCGCGCTGTGGGCCGGCTCCAGAAGTGGTCCTGGGTAAGGCCGTTCGACGCCGCGTCAGTAGGATGAGCCGCTCAACGAGCGGTCATAACGAAAGGCCAAGACCATGGGGGACAACGGGTTTCGGGTTCAGCCCGAAGCTCTAGGTCGGTATGCGTCGACGACCAGCGAGCAGCAGGAGCAGCTCGCCCGGGTCCAGATGACGATATCCAGCATTACCATCTCGTCCGACGCCTTCGGCCACCTGCCGAACGCACAGAACCTGGCGCAGAGCTACCGGGAACACGCCGACGCGAGTCGGCAGAACCTCGCCGACCTCATGGAGGCGCTCTCGGGGACCGCCGAAGGGCTCAACGTGACGGCGCAGAACTACGCCCAGCACGACAGCACCGTCAGCGCCGACCTCGGGGGTGGACAGTGAGCAGCGGCTCCAGCGGGCACTCGTCGAGCCACGGCACGTCGTCCGGCGGCCACCACCAGAACCCGGCACCGGCGCCGCACCCCACACCTGCGCCGCATCCGGCCCCGCACCCCAGCCCCGCGCCGGCACCCCACCCCGGGCCCGCGCCGGCACCGCATCCGGGACCGGCCCCTGCGCCGCACCCCGGACCCGCGCCTGAGCCGCACCCCGGGCCCGCACCGGCACCGCATCCGGCCCCCGCCCCCGACCCCGACAACGGCGGGGAGCAGCCGTCGGGCGAGGACCCGCGGTCGAGCTGGCTCGGGGACTTCGCCCGCAAGACGGGTGAGCACATCAAGGACAAGGGCTCCGAGGCGATCGGCGACTGGGCCGTCGGCAAGGCCAAGGACGCACTCGGCATCAAGGATCAGGAAGAGTCCAAGGGCGGCGGCGAGGGCTCGACCGGAGGCGAGAACCCGGCCGGCGGCGGCGAGGGCGGCGAGTCCGGCGGAGGGTCGACCGGCGAGGCCATCGGCGCGGTGGCAGGCTCGGTCGCCGGTTCGGCCTTCGGCCCGGGGGCCGGTTCGGCGTTCGGCGGGTCGGGGGAGGTGACCACCGGCCTGACCCGGCTGACGCCCGGCACCCCGAGCCCGTACGGCGGCGGGCCCGGCCTGTCGCTGGCCGGAGGCGCGGGGATGTCCGGCGGCTCGTCGGCGTACTACTGGGCGCAGAACAACAACCCTGCCCCGGCGGACTCGCTCACCCCGGCGGAGCACCCGTCCAGGCACGGCCTGGAGGGCTCGCTGGACAAGGCGGTCGTGTACGCGATCGAAAAAGTCGGCCTGATGAAGGAGCTCGAGAAGGTCACCGGGAACCTCGCCGAGCTGAACGCCGCCGCCGAGGAGTGGCAGGCCCAGGCCAAGGCCGTGCAGAGCGTCGCCGAGCAGCTGCGCGGCAACGTCATGCCGCTGTCCGCGCAGTGGGAGGGAACCGCCTCCGACTCCTTCGGGCGCCACATGGGCGAGGTTGTCGATGCCCTCGACTCCACCGCCGAGGGCATGCTGCAGACCGCCCAGCTCATCAACCAGGCGGCCCAGGAGTGCGCGCTCGCCGAGAGCATGATCATCGAGATCATCAGCGACGCGATCGAGGCACTCATCGTCTCACTGGCGGCAGAGGCGGTGATCGCGGTTCTGACGGCGGGCATCGGAGTTATCGCCGACGCGCTGATCACCGAGGCGGAGATCGCGGTGTTCGTCGCCCGGGTCGCCAAGGTGTCCACCGAGCTGGCCGAGAACCTGGAGAAGATCCTCAAGGCCCTCAAGGAGCTCGGCTCCGCGGTCAAGGCCGTCCGGAAGCTGGAGCACGCCAAGGCGCTCGCGGGCGACATCAAGAAGGTCAAGACGGCGGCCCAGGGCCTGCGGGAGTTCGAGCAGGGGGCCGGTAGCGGTCTCAAGGACAAGGCGGTCCGCAAGGCCGTCGGCTGGGCCGACGGCAAGGTGACCGACTACGCCAAGGGCCAGTTCGCCGACGCCCTGGGGATCGACAAGGACGACGTCAGGACCGGGAACCCCGGCAAGGCCGCCTGGGAGGCGGCCCGGGACCGGGCCAAGGGGGAGTTCAGCGGCGATGACAGCAACAAGGATTTCTGGAAAAACGCCGCCAAGAGCGAGGTGACCCACGACCTGGGTATGGACCACGACCCCGGCCCGTACCGGGTCGATCGCTCCCGCATCGAGCAGGCCTTCGGCTGATCCCGCCACGGCGTGACAACGGCCCGACGGGGCACCGTGCCTGACATGGTGCCTCTCGGGCTGCTCGGGCTGCTCGGGCCGTTCAGGTTGGTTCGGTGGACCGCTCCGGCTGGGCGTCGGCTCCCGCCTCGTCAATCCGGCAGGGCCGGCTGGGCCGGCAGCCGCTGCGTCAGGTGACGAGCGTTCGGCAGCTCCCTTGACGCGTCGCCCGAGACGCTGATGCCCGAGACCCTCGACCGAAGCCGCGGGGGCCGGTCGCCCTGGTCACCGGCCACCGACACATGACCGATGGCGTCAGGGTGCGGCTGAAGCCCTGTATCGCCCATGGCGCGTGTCCTTCCTGACCGGGTGTTGAGCAGCTCGACCGACTGACGTGCTCGCGGGCACGGCGGGCGGAAAGCGGGTTCAAGACGCGGTGAGTGAGCGGGGAGCCGCCAGGGATGCCCGCCCCGGCCGGAGGCGGGCGTCCCTGCGATAGGTTTTCCCGCGCATCAGTTCGAACTTCTCGCGCCGCAGTCGGATGCCGCACCGGTCATCACATGATCTAGGAGATCCTTTTTGAGTAGCCTCAGACTCATCGTCATCGGCATCCTCGTGGTCCTCGGGGGTGCCCTCGTCGTGCTCGGCATGATGAGGGACTCCGGCGAGGACGAGTCTTCCGACCAGTACCCCGTGCCGGGTGTCAACCCTGCGGCAGTCGGCCCCCGGGCGCTGATACAGACCGCGGCTCCGCATCTGCTCCCGGGCGAGACGCTCCTCGGCGTGTTCGCAGTCGACCTGGATCCCCTTCTGCCGCTCTACTTCCACCGGGAGTACTTCAAGGAACAGATCGCCCTGCTTCCCCTGAGGATCCTCTGGGACATCGTGCGCGCGACCTGGTCGGTGATCTGGAGGACGCTCTCGCCCAAGTGGCTGGTGGAACTGCTCTCCACCGACGTGCGGTACCGCCGGCGGCACAGCTACGGGCTGAGTCCGGTCCGGCGGTCGTACCGGGCAATCAGGCGGCCGCTCCACGGCGGCTCCTGGAGCGGCGGCAAGGAGAGCATGGCAGGACACCTGTGGAAGGCCGTGCGGACCGCACCCAGCCGGTACCTCAGGGTCGACCAGCGCGCGTTCACCCTGGTGCTGACCGACCGTCGGATGCTCATCCTGAGCTGGGAGACACACCCGAAGAACGAGCCCTTCGCGGCGGCGCCCTTGCTCCAATGGCCTCGCGGCACGTTCGGGCTGCGCCGCGAGACGCCCAACTCGTGGTTCACCTACCGGCTTGACCTGGCCTTCAGCGACGGCTCGTGGATCGCACTCAACGCGCACGAGAAGGTTCTCCGACTCGACAGGGACACGGCCCTGAAGAAGGTGAAGCAGATCTCCGCCATGCTGGGCTGATACCGCCGTGGCGTGACAACGGCCGGAGGGGGCACCGCACTTGACACGGTGCCCCCTCCGGCCGTTCTCGCACCCTCGACCCGGCAGGGCCGGCAGTCGCCGCCCGTCTCCCGTCCGCCCGTTCTCCGCCGGCCCCGCGGACGGGGCATTGGATGCCGACAGGCCATGGACAGACAGTCTTCGCGGAGATAATCTTCCCGCAGACAGTGTTTCCGACCGGGGAGGTCACTCATGTGGGTGTACGAGCACAGTGTCGACACCACCGCCGCGCCCGAGGCGATCTGGCGGCTGTGGGCCGACGTGGAGAACTGGGGAGACTGGAACCCCGGCATCGAGAGCATCCGGATCGACGGCCCGTTCGCGGCCGGTACCGAGTTCACGATGACCCCGCCCGGACAGGACCCGGTGCGGCTGCTCATCTCCGAGGCGAGCACCGGTGAACTGTTCGTCGACGAGGCCCGGATCGAGGGCCTGGTCCTTCGCACCATCCACCGGATCGACCGCCTCGACGACCGGAACGCGCGGGTGGTGTACCGGATGGAGATCACCGGTGCCGCAGCCGACGAGGTCGGTCCTCATCTCGGCCCGGACATCACCGCCGACTGGCCCGAGACCATGGCGGCGCTGGTCGAACTGGCAGGCGCCTGATGGCTCTCGGCCCGGGCGACAGCCCCGGGTTCCTGCTCTGGCACGCCACACTGCGCTGGCAGCGCGACATCGCGTCGGCCCTCGGCCCGCTCGGCCTCACCCATGTCCAGTTCGTACTGCTCGCCTGCACCTGGTGGCTCAACTCACAGGGCGAGCACCCCAACCAGCTGGCCCTGGCCCGCCAGGCCGGCACCGATGTCAAGATGACCTCCCAGGTCCTGCGCGCGCTGGAGAGCAAGGGGCTGATCGAGCGCGAGACCGACCCCGCCGACACCCGCGCCAAGCGCCTGCGGGTCACCGACGCCGGGACCGAGCTGGCTCCTCTCGCGATCGCCGCCGTCGAACAGGTCGACGAGTCCTTCTTCGCGCCCGTGGCCCGTGCGGAGGCGCTCGCCCTGCTCGGCCGACTGGCTCATCCGGAGCACTGAGCCACCTGACTCGGCCATCGTCTTCTCCCAAGCCCGCAGGTCGGCATCGATTGCGGCCGCCCAGGCATGTTCCCACCCATGCCTGGGCGGTGAAGTCACCAGCCAGGCAAGGGCGATGATGGTGCGCGGTGCCCGCGGCAGGAGCGCGGGGCCGGCAGGCAGAGTTGACAGCGCGGGGAGCATGACGACTCACGGGGCGCCGACAGCGGCATGGTGCATGAACTTCCCTTTCTAGCGGAAGAGTTGTTCCACAGCTCAACAGGCCGCCGGCTGAGCATCCACTGCCTGGTGCCGCACGGACGGGTGGACGCCCTACTTGGACCGACGGCAATAGGGCCCGCGGCGTCGCGTGCCGATAGCTCTCTCTCCCTCCTTGCCCGCCATCGGGCGGGGATCCCCCGGGCCGTCGGGCTGGGGGAAGAGCCCCCGCACGATGCGGCTGGCCTTCAGGGCTATGGTCGAGGGGTGTTCGAGTTCAGCCCTGCCTGCTCAAAGTGGGAACAGATTGCCGAGATCGTCACGGAGCGGATCGCAACCGTGGAACTCCGCCCGGACGACAAGTTGACCGAGGAATTCGACGTGGACCGCAAAACGGTCCGCACGGCAGTTGCCGCCCTCCGCGCCGACCGCTTGGCACTCACTCGCACCGGCATGGGGAGCTTCGTCACCCATCTGACCGCCCGCAGCGACAACTAGGCCACGCCGTAACGGAGTTCACCAGCAGGACGGGGCCACAGAGGCACAGGTAGGCATGGACCGTCGCTCCAGCCCTCCGAAGTGCCCTGATGAGGCTGAGGTGATGCTCAACCGTCGCAACCCGTAGGTCCAGCGTCCCTAGGGTCTGTGTCGGCCAATTCGGAGGGCGGTCAACGTGGTTGGTGACATCCTTCCGGCTTGGGTCAGGCTAGGACGAGTTCGGTGGCGCGCTGGCCGAGGTCTGCGGCGCCGGGGATGCCACGTCGGGACCAACTCGTCATTGTGGTACGGACGTTGTGAAGGTCCTTCTTGTGCCGGCCAGAGGCGACGCCGTCCATGAAGTCCAGGGACTGGCTCCAGATCCCCACGGCTTCGTCGTGGCGGCGCTGGGCGGCGACGGACCGGGCAAGGTTGCCAAGCGTCAGGGCGTGAATGCGCCGGAACGCCTCGGGGTCGCGACCCGCGAGGGCGGCGCGGTGGTGGCGTTCGGCTGCCTGGTGGTCTTCCAGCTCGGCCAGAGTCTTGGCGGTGTGGGAGGCGACGGTGGCCGCCACCGGCCCAGTGGCCGCCGTGAAGGACGCGGGCGGCGCCGCGGTGTCGAGCATGGCGTCCTCGGCCGCGAGAAGCGCCGCTGCGGCCTTCTGGCCGTTCCCGGTGGCCCCGTACGCCCTGGCGCTCGTGATCAGCGGCAGGGCCTCGGTCTGCGGGTCGACTTTCCCGCGCGCCCGGCGCAGGGACTCCTCTGCCAGTTCGACACAGAACTCCGGTTGCTTGAGGCAACGAGTTCTACGTCGAGACCGAGCGGGCGGGCGGACGGCGGTCACCCTGCCAGCGGTGGCGGCGGCCCAGGTGTCCGCGGACGGTCGGACGCGTTCAAGCGATTGTCGGGAGAGCGTCTGAACCGCCCGGTCTCCGGTGATCGGGTGATGGCTGGCTCCGCACCGGTACACCCAGGGTGACGGCTCGTTGCACAGAGCATGACCAGTCCAGGGGGTGAACGAAGGGGACCGACGCCGGTCCTGTGGGCGTTCGTCGTCCGCGAGTCCGCGCCGGGAACGCCGCCGTCCGCAGAGGCGATCGTGGAGATCGGCCCGGCGCAGTACCCGCAGTTGCTGGAGGACGCGATGGCCAGCGGCTTCACCATGGCCGTCGGTGAGCCGCCACTGACCACCGCCGAGATCCACGTCCGTGACGGCCTGCTGACCGAGCTCAGTCTGGTCGGTGGTCACCGGGTGTGGGAGCCGGCACCGCCCGCACCGGTCTCACCCGAATGGGTGTCGGCCGCCGTGGGGCGGTCCGGTGTGCTGGTCATCCTCGTCCCGCCCGGTACCTGGCCCGAGGACGCGCGGGACCTCGGACCCGTCGACCTCGCGGAGGCGTTCACCGCCAATCTGCGCGAGGCCCGGGCGGACGGCCTGGTCCAGCACGGCGCCGCCCAGTTGGTCCTCCGTTGAGACACCGGCCGCCGGACCACGCCCTCCCGACGGCGCCGCCGGCCCACGAGCCAGGCCCACAAGCCCGTCGCGCGGTACGCCCTGCCGGTTCGTCAGCCGTCGTGGCCGGGCGGGACCCGAGCGGCGGACTGCCCGCGGTGTGCTCCGCCGGTGGCGGCCTCGGGCAGGTCGGGCTCGGGCAGCCGGCGCAGCAGGAGCCAGTCGAGGGCGGGCAGGACGATCAGCGGTGCGAGGCCGGTCTGCAGCGAGGTGACGTCGGCGACGGCACCGATGACGGGGCTCGCGACGCCACCCACGCTGACCGCGAGGCCCAGCGTGACACCACTGGCGGTCCCCACCCGCCGGGGCAGGTAGTCCTGGCCGAGGGTGACGTGCGTTGACATCCTCCCCGTGCTTCAGCGCGGGGATTCCGGCCGCGCCTGCGGCCCGGGGCTTGTGCCCCGTACCGTTGGCGTTCCCGGCCTCGTGCGGCCATCAGGGTGCGCCCTGGGCGTTCCAGTTCAGCAGGGTCGAGGTCAGCGCGGGCGCGTGACGTTCGGGGAAGTCCATGACCAGGACGCCGAGCGGCGGGTGACCGTGGCTCGCGGCAAAGGAGCCGAGGTAGTCCTGGACGTGCGGGTTGACATAGGCCGCGCAGTCGGTGGGGAAGCAGCCCGCGCTCGAACCGCTCAGGAAGTTGACGGACAGCGGGCCGCCGGAGCCGGTGGCGGCCGCCCGGTTGATCTGGTTGACGACGTCCTGGTACTTGCGCGGACGGTCGAAGAGCGTGGGAACGGTCCAGTTGTCCTGGAGGTCGAGCTGGGAGCTCCACCAGCCGACGGCCGGCAGGGTCGGGACATCGGAGATCAGCACCACCCGACCCCTGGCCGCACCGAGCGCGGGCAGGGCGTCGCCCAGGTGGAACAGGCCCCGCCAACCCCGCTTGTCCAGGTAGTCGTTGAAGACGGCGAGGAAGTCCGCGTCGCTCGCCTGCGAGTACTCCTGCTTCACCCGCATCAGGACGGTCTCGCCCGGGTGAGCGGCCAGGAAGGCGGCGCAGGCGACGAGTACGTCACCGAACATCTGCTGCTGGTACACCGGGCCGTGGTGGATCGCGAAGGAACCGTCGATGGAGCGGCAGCGGATGTCGAGGAAGCGGATACCCGACTCCAACTGCTGTGATATGGAAAGAGTCTGACACTCAGTCAGCGCTCCGCCGTAGCGCGCGCAGGACTCGTGAGTGCCCGGGATGGCAAGCCGGGACAGCGGCACGGCGTCACCGAGTGCGGACATCCAGTCGCCCGGCGCGGTCGCGGCCGCCGGCGCGATCCCGACCGCGGCCCCGGTCGCGGTGCCGGTCGCGGCCGACGCCGGTGCGGCGGCCCGCCAGGCGACCGCACCGGCGGCCGCCGCCGCGAGCGATGCTCTCAGGAACCCCCTGCGGTCGACCCTCATCTGCCCTCCACCTGTCCGGCGCCGACATCCACTCGCTGTTCTACCGGACTTCGGGGCCTCGGCCCAGCCCCTGCGCACCGGCTCCAGCGGACAGCCCGCTGGACTCGAAGAGCTCGCGGACGCGCCGCCACGCGTCGGCTGCCGCGGCCGAGCCGGCCGGCTTCTCTTGGCAGGTACCACTGCTGTTGGCGGTCCCAGCTGCGCTGCCAGGCATTCCAGCGCTGCGCGTCGACGCTCACGGCCATACCCCACCCCTTGACATTGGCAATGGACCGCCTCGGTGATCGGCCCATTACCGATGTAGGCAGAGCCGGTAAGCAGTGCAATGCTTATAGACCCATTACATCTCGGCCGTCTTTCGCCCCTCGCCCGTGCTCTCACGTAGAGTTCGCCGGTACGGCTGATACGGGCAGGACGAGCGGGAAGCAGTAATCGGGCATGACGGCGGGAGCGGCCAAGCAGGTGGAACAGCAGGCGGACGAGCGGGCGGCAGGGGCTGCGGGCGAGCAGGAGGAGATCGAGTTCGGTCCCGGCATCGACCCCGAGCGGCTGGAGCTCTGCCTGAGCGTGCTCGCCGAGCTCGACGAGCTCCACGTGGACCACCCGGACGCGATCACCGTCCGCAAGGCCGTGGGCGGCATCTTCCGTACGCTCAAGCAGCGCCGCCGCCAGGAGACGCGCGCCCGCAAGACGGCCAACGACCGGAAGGTCACCGCTCGGACCGCCACCGGCGCGCCCGGCCGGATAGACGACGAGACCCGGGGTGTGTTCGGCCTGAGCACGGTCACCACGACCGAGATCGCCGGGATACTCGAGCGCCCGCGCAGCTGCTACACCTGCAAGGATCGCTTTGTCGAGGTCGACGCCTTCTACCACCAGCTCTGCCGTCAGTGCGCCGAGTTCAACCACACCCGCCGCAACGCCCGGACCGATCTGACCGGACGCCGCGCCCTGCTCACCGGCGGCCGGGCCAAGATCGGCATGTACATCGCGCTGATGCTGCTCCGCGACGGTGCGCACACCACCATCACCACCCGCTTCCCGAACGACGCGATCCGCCGCTTCAAGGCGATGCCGGACAGCGCGGACTGGCTGCACCGGCTCAAGATCGTCGGAATCGACCTGCGCGACCCCGCGCAGGTGGTGGCGCTGGCCGACGAGGTCGCGGCCGACGGCCCGCTGGACATCCTGATCAACAACGCGGCGCAGACCGTCCGCCGCACCCCCGGGGCCTACCGCGAGCTGGTGGCGGCCGAGTCCGCGCCGCTCCCGGCCGGTGAACTGCCGTCGTCCACGGTGATCGGCCGCTTCGGCAGCGGCGGCGTCGAGCTTCGCGCGCTGCCCGGCCAGGCCACCACCGGCAGCGAGCGGCTCGCCCCGGAGGACGTCACCGGCCTGGCGCTGGTCAGCGGCTCCGCCTCGCCCGCCCGGATCGAGGCCGGCACCGCGATCGACGCGGGCGGCCTGGTGCCGGACCTCGCGGCCAGCAACAGTTGGATCCAGACGGTCAACGAGGTCGACCCGGTGGAGCTGCTGGAGGTCCAGCTCTGCAACTCCACCGCGCCGTTCATCCTGATCAGTCGCCTGCGCCCGGCGATGGCCGCCGCCAAGGCCCGCCGCAAGTACGTGGTGAACGTCTCCGCCATGGAGGGCGTCTTCAGCCGCGGCTACAAGGGAGCCGGCCACCCGCACACCAACATGGCCAAGGCCGCGCTCAACATGCTCACCCGCACCAGCGCGCAGGAGATGCTGGAGACCGACGGCATCCTGATGACCGCCGTCGACACCGGCTGGATCACCGACGAGCGCCCGCACCCGGACAAGATGCGGCTCGCCGACGCCGGCTTCCACGCCCCGCTCGACCTGGTGGACGGCGCGGCCCGGGTCTACGACCCGATCGTCCGCGGCGAGCTCGGCGAGGACCTCTACGGCTGCTTCCTCAAGGACTACGCCAAGGCCGCCTGGTAGACCCACCGCGGCCGGCGTCCCGGCCGCGATCGAAACGGACCATGGACAACCAAGGGGCGGGAACCATGACAGCACCCGTGCTCGGAGTCGGCGTGATCGTGCCCAGCACGGACGGACGGGTCCTGCTGGGTCGGCGGATCACCGCGGGCGAGTCGCCGACCTGGGGCCTGCCCGGCGGCAAGGTGGACCAGGCCGGGGAGTCCTTCGAGCAGGCCGCCGCCCGGGAGCTCGCCGAGGAGACCGGGATCGTCCTGCCGGCCGGGCGGCTGCGGGTGCTGGCCGTACTGCTCGACCACCAACTGGGCCGCCCCCGGCTCACGGCCGCCGTCCTGGCGCCGCCGACCGACGCCCCGGCGGATGTCACCGAGCCGCACGCCTGCGCGGGTTGGGAGCGCTTCCCGCTCGACGCGCTGCCCGAGCCGCTCTTCCACCCGTCGGCGCTGGTCCTCAGCAGCTGGCTGCCCGGCTTCGCCGCACCGGCCGGTGGGTTCGGCTACCCGGTCGTCAGCAGCTGACTCCAGCCGACTTCCACCACCTGACGGTACGTCAAGTTACTTTGCCGTGACGGCAGCGGGCGATTCGCCGTGGCCGCGGGCAGCCGGTCGGCCCGCCCTGCCCGCACCGCTGCCCGTCAACGCCGCCCCCGGACCCGCGAGTAACCGCCGAACCGGCCGCCCGACAGGCTACTGCCGGCCGCCCGACAGGCTGCTGCTGGCCGCCCGGTAGGCCGTCGCGCCCTTCGTCGCGGAGCCTTTTCGCGGCTTGGTTCCGGGCCCGCTCCCCGGATGGGTGCATCGAGAAGTCACCTGTCTTGCCGCACCCCGACCCGAATGCTCAACTGGGTTCTGGCAGGGCGGATCGGACCATTCCGATCCCATCACCCCTCTTCTGGAGATCGAGGCGACTGCGGCAGAAGAACTGTGCGCAGCAGTCACGGCAGTACCAGCAGGAGAACCTGCCATTCGAGTCCTCCGAGGGCCGAAGCACCCCGAAAGGGCGGCCACTTGGATGACCGACAACAGGTGCCCGTTTTTCGATGGGCGTCACGTCCGCGGCGTGCGATCCCCGCGGCGTCCGGCATTTGGGACCGGGCACCGGCACCGTCAACCCCTTCCGTATCCCAGTGCTACCGGATTCTCCACCGAGCCTTCGGGCTCGTGTGGGGACACGGCGGCATGCCGATACGCAGAAAGGAAGTCGTCATGAGCGTTTTCAGCAGTTTCGGAGGTCGTGGCCGCGGTGACCGCGGCGAGGGCGGCGAGGGCCGTCGTCGCCGCCACCACCGTCACCACCACCACCACCACCATCACCACCACCGCCGCCACCGCCGGTGAACCCGGTTCGTGGACAACGGCGTTGAGCATCGCTCGATCGCAATAGGAGGAAGTCATGAGCGTTTTCAGTAGCTTCGGAAGTCGCGGCCACGGTAACCGTGGCGAGGGCCGTCGGCGTCGTCGTCGCCACGGTCGTCGGCGCCACCACCGCCGGTAGTCCGCGGCACTCGTAGGCCGGGGGCCGGCGGGTAAACCCGCCGGCCCCCACATCCTTGAAGGGCAAGCACTGCGCATGGAGACTGCGACGTTTCCGGATCCGGCGTACTCGGACCCGGTGGCCGAGCCGGACCCGTCAGCCGGGGAGTCCGATCCGGAGGGACCGGTCGCGGCCGCGCCCCCCATCCGACCGCGGGAGGCGTTCCGGCGCTTCTGGCCGTGGGTCCGCCAGGACCGGCTGTGGCTGCTCGCCGCGATCCTGCTGCTGCTCACCGGCGCGTTCGGCGAGGTGGTGTCGGTCTGGCTGTTCAAGGACTTGATCGACCAGGTCCTGGTACCCCACCGGTTCTCCGCCTTCTGGGCACCGGCCGGCACGATGGCCGCGACCGCCGTGCTCTCGGCGCTGCTCGTCTTCGCCGGCAACTACACCATCACCTGGGTGGCCGAGCGTTTCATCCTGCGGCTGCGTACCTCCGTCGTGGCCCACCTGCACGGCCTCCCGCCCGACACCCTGGACCGCCGCAAGCGTGGTGATGTGGTGGCCCGGCTCACCGGGGACATCGCCGCCATCGAACAGCTGGTGGCCACCGGGGTGGTCGAGGCCGGCTCCGCGGTGCTGAGCCTGCTGCTGTTCGGGGCCGCCGCGCTCTACCTGAGCTGGCAGCTCGCGCTGGCCGCGCTGGCCGTGGCCCCGGTCTTCTGGCTGTCCGGACGGTTCTTCGGCAACCGCATCCTGGTCCGCGAGCGGGAGGCCAGACGCCGCGGCGGCGCGGTCACGGCCGTTCTGGAGGAGAGCCTGCGCAACGCCGCCATCGCCGGCACCTGCAACCAGGAGCGCCGCGAGGTCTCGAAGGTCCACCGGGCCGGCCGGGCGCTGCTGGATTCCGAGCTCTCCATCGCCCGGTACGCCGGTCTGTACCCGCCGTTCCTGAACATCCTGGAGGTCCTCGGCGGCCTGACGGTCGTCGGCATCGGCGCCGTCGAACTCGACCGGGGTGTGCTGAGCCTCGGCGGTCTGCTGGCCTTCGCCGCCTTCATGGCCCAGCTCTTCGAACCGGCCCAGCGGATCTCGGAGCTCTTGCCGGTGGCAGGCGCGGCCGGTGCCGCGGGCGAGCGGGTCCTGGAGCTGCTGGACACCCCGTCCCCGGTGGTGGAGCATCCCCACGCCCACGGCACCGGCTCGGTGGCCGGTCGGGTGAGCTGCGAGGACGTCCAGGTCGGCTACCCCGGCCAGGACGGCCGGCCGGTCCTGGAGAACCTCAGCTTCGACATCGGCCCGGGGACGATCCTCGCGGTCATGGGCCCCAGCGGCTGCGGCAAGTCGACCCTGGCCAAACTGCTGGTGCGCTTCCTCGACCCGGACTCCGGCACGGTACGCCTCGACCAGCACGACCTCAGGGACCTCAGGCTGGCCTCGCTGCGCCGGGCCGTCACCCTGCTCCCCCAGCAGGCGCCGCTCTTCCACGCCACGATCCGCGACAACATCGCCTACGGCAGGCCCTCGGCCTCGTTCGACGAGGTGGTGCAGGCCGCGAAGGACGCGGACGCCCATGAGTTCATCACGGCCCTGCCCGAGGGGTACCGGACCGAGATCGGACGGGACGGCTTCCAGCTCTCCGGCGGACAGACCCAGCGGATCGCCATCGCCCGGGCCTTCCTGCGGGCCACGCCGGTACTGATCCTCGACGAGCCGACGACCGGCCTCGACGAGCAGTCCGCGGCGAACGTCATCGTCCCGCTGCGCCGCCTGATGGCCGGGCGGACCACCATCCTGATCACCCACGACCAGAAGCTCGCCCGGATCGCCGACGCCGTCCTGATGCTCGGCGCCGCCGGGAAGTCGGGGCGGCCCGGCAGCATCCAGCCGGTCAGCTGAGCTACCGGTGCGGGGAGGCCGCCGGGCCGGGTCCGGCGGCCTCGTCGCTCCCGGCCTTGTCGAGGCTCAGGTTGCCGGTGCCGGCACCGTCGAGCCCCGCGCGGCCGGACTCGGTGCCGCCGGGGATGCCCGCGCCCGGCAGCTCCGCCGGCTCCGGGTCCTCCTCCTGGAGCCGGCGCAGCAGGCGGGCGACGGTGTCGGTGCGTTCGCGCAGCGTCTCGACACGGGCGATGCGGTCGTCGGGCCGTTCGGCCGGGCGGACCGGGATGCCGTGCTGTCCGGCGGTGGCGATCAGGCTCTCGCCCGCCTGTCCGACGAGGACCAGGCCGGCCGTGGCGAACAGGCCGCCGTCGAGCGTGCGCGTGCGGCCGAGCAGGCCGCGGTGGACGATCTCGGAGGGGACGGTCAGGGCGTCCAGGCGCTGCTCGACCGCGCCCTGTTCGAGCGCCGCCAGCACGACGGTGGCGACGGCCTCGGCCGCCCTGGTGACGACCCACTTGCGACCGGGAACCGGCGGCAGGAACTCGCGGATGCGGTCGACCTCGTGCTCCAGCGCCGACGTGGTCATCACCTCGAAGGCGCTGCGGGTGCGGATCTCGACGACCTTCCCCCACTCGATCTCCTCGCCGTCGAAGCCCACCCGCTCGGGGCCGAGGTGCACCGCGCCGAACCCGTCCAGCAGGCCGAGGAGCTTGTGCACCACGGCCGGTGTGCGCGGGTGGCGTCCGACGAGCGCGCCCAGTGACAGCTTCCACGGCTCGGTGGCGGGCACCTGCGGCGGGGCGAGGGAGGTGAGTGCGCCGTGCACCCACTGACCGCCCGCCACCGTCCCGCCGGCCACCGTCCGGCCGCCGCGCAGCACCGCCTGCCGTCCGGCCTCGCCCAGCTGGGTCGCCGTCCCCACCAGCTTCCCGAGCCCGCCGGGCCAGCCGCCCGTCCCCATCCGCCCCACCACTGTCCGATCCAGCCACGCTTGACGATCCGTGAACACCGACATGCTACGGGTCCGGTGTTCGAGCACGGCTGTCGGCGGCGCTCCCGGAGCGACGGCTGCCGGCGCCTACACGCCGAGCTTCGCGCTCTCGTCCGACCGGGAGCTCGGCGAGGCACTCGGCGAGGCGCTCGCGGTGGCGTCCGGGTCACCGTCCTGAGCCGGTCCGACCCACTCGGCACGGTCGTACTCGGCGCCCGGGTAGACGGTCAGTCGCAGTTTCCCGGCCCCCTTGGGGGAGACCGAGTACGTGAACTGGCCCTCCGCCTTCTCGCCCGGCTTCAGCGTGCCGGAGAACAGCTTCGTCGGGTGGGTTGTGTCGTAGATGCTGGCGACCTGCGCGCCGTCTGCGTCCTTCACGAACGGCAGCATGCCGGCGAGCGGGACGGGTTCGTGACTGCCGTTGACGATCGTGATCCTCACCTGGATCGCCAGGTCGCCGTCCTTGTGCCCGATGGCGTAGCGGCCCGGCTCGAACGACTCCGGCTTGCCGACCGTGATCCGGAGTCCGTCCTCGTACTCCCAGGCCTCACCGAACGGCACCGGCTCGTCGGCCTTGGGGGCCTGCGGGGCGGCGGAGTTGGCGGGACCGGTGGAGGAGGCACTCCTCCTCTTCTCCTCGACGTCGTCGGCGACCTTTTTCACGACGACCACGGTGACGACCAGGCCCACGATCGCCAGCAGCATCGCCGCGCCGCCCAGGATGCTCCCGGCGAGGGCCATCCCCTTGTTCGTTGCCTGGCCCCGGCGGGCCCGGCCGTGCCCGACCAGACCGAGGATCAGCGCGGCAAGCCCGAGCGCACCCGATATCCAGAACAGGAACGGGACGATCCCGAGGAGCGCACCGATGATGCCGAGCACCAACGCCGCCACCCCCAGGCCGTTCTGGGGCTGCGGCACCATTCCGTACGGCCCCGGGAAGCCGGGCGGCGGGCCCCACCGGAGCGGCTGCGGAGCGTTCTCGGCCGGCGGCGCCCAGGGGGACGGGGCGGGCGCGTGCGTCGGAGCGTTCTCGGCCGGCGGCGCCCACGGGGACGGGGCGGGTGGTTGCTCGGGGGTGTTCATGCGCTGTCCTTCGGAGTTCGGCGACAGATCACCCTAGCAAGGCGTTTACCCCGCCTTTACTCGTAACGGAGTCCCCGATCCGCCTTCTCTCCGGGCGATCTGACACAGGGCCACCACGCTTGCCGCAGCCGTCCGGCCGGCGGGCGCCACCGCGGCGGCACCGGCGGATCCGAGCCACCCGGCGCCGACCGGGGGTGTTGATCACCGGCCGGAACGCAGCGGCTAGGGTGCTGCACATGGAACCCATGGACGACGCGGCGCTCGCACAGCGGCTGAGCGCGATCGAAGCGAAGCTCGACGCGATTCTGGCCCACCTCGACACCCCCCGAGGGCCGGAAACGGACGCCCGCCGGATGCCCGAGGTGCTGGAGCTCGTCCAGGCCGGCAAGAAGATCCAGGCCATCAAGGTCTACCGGGAGCTCACCGGCCTCGGCCTGAAGCGGGCCAAGGACGCCATCGACCGGGCGGCTGGCGGATTCTGACGTAACGTCAGAACGTTCGTTCGCGGAGTCGCTCCCGGCCGCCGGCCCGAGGTACCGCGGTTCCCGGGCAGGTCCGGCTAGCCTGGCCGGATGTCAGCCCACGGCTTCTCGACCACCGAGTTCCAGCTGGTGCTGCTGCGACGGATGGCCGACTTCAACCCCGAACTGGTCGAGCAGGCGGTACGCCGGCTCGACTCGTCACGGGCCGTGATGCGGGAGGCGAACAAGCGCTGGCAGACGATGATCCGCTCAGCCCGCTTCCCGCACGGGGCGAGCCGTTACCGCGCGGTGCTCGGGCCGCCGCAGGCGGTGCTCCCCCGGCGGATCGGCGACCTGGTCTGCACGGCCCAGCAGTGGGCACTGCCGCTCTGGCCCGAGCTGCGCTTCGAGATCCTGGTCGGTCCGGGCGACAGCGGCCCGGTCTGGAACGAGTGGCTGGTGCGGGCCGCCGACTCGCCGCCTCCCGTGCTGCGCACCCTCGCCGATCTGAGGCCGTGGAGCTGCGTCGTCTCGGACGTCGCGGCGGCCTTCCCGCCAGCCCTGCCACGCGAGGGCAGTGCCCCGACCCGGTGGCAGCTCGACTTCACCGCCCCGGGCGCGGCCGGCGAACCGCGGGCCTGCACCGCGGACTTCACCTGGGGACTGCTCCAGGAGGTCCGGACCGGCGAGCCCGGTTGATGCTCCCCCGGCCCGCCGGTGCCCACGGCAGCGCTGGGCATGCGGGGACGAGCAGGTGCCCGGGACGCGCGGGCGCCCGCCCCACAGCCGTGGAGCGGGCGCCCGGACGGTGCATCGACGATCTGTTAGAAGAAGTCGCCGTCGCCCTCGTAGTAGTTGTTGACGATCACCTCGGGCTCGTCGTCGTCCAGCGCCTCGGCGAGCAGGGCACCACCGATGAGGCCGGCCGCACCGGCACCGATCAGCGCGCCCGTACCGTACCGCCGCTGCTGGTCCGGCTGGCCGACGCCGGGCTGCGCCTGCTGCGGGTAGCCCTGCTGGACCGGCTGCGGGTAACCGGCCTGCGGGTAGCCGGCCTGCGGATAGCCGGCCTGAGGGTAGCCGGCCTGCGGGGTGTAGAACGGCGGTGGCGTGGTCTGCACCCGCTGGGCACAGGCGGCGCAGGCCTGGATCTGGCGCGGCACACCCCACTGCGGGGACCACAGCACGGGGGTCAGGCCGGCACCGTGGCCGGGGTCGAAGAAGCACGTCACGGAGGAACTCCCTGGGATCTGTTGTGGTGCGGGGGTGGAACCCGGGACGACCGCCGGGGCACCGGCGGCGGCCGTCGGTGCCGGCTGGACGGACTCCCGCACCGGCTGCCCGGACTGTGCGGGCACCTGGGCGGCCTGTACGACGACCTGGGCCGGAGCGGGCCCGCTGGCCTCGGCCGGCTCGGCCTCCTGCAGCACGGTCACGCCGAAGTCCCGTGCGATGCCCGCGAGTCCGGAGGCGTAGCCCTGGCCGACGGCGCGGAACTTCCAGTCGGTGCCGTTGCGGTACAGCTCGCCGAACACCATCGCAGCCTCGGTCGAGGCGTCCTGGCCCAGGTCGTACCGGACCAGCTCGGTGCCTCCGTCCCGGTCGGCCAGCCGGATGTAGGCGCCGCGGACCTGCCCGAAGTTCTGGCCGCGCTCCTTGGCCTCGTAGATGGCGACCGGAAAGACGATCTTCTCCACCCCGGCCGGGACCGCGGCGAGGTCGACCAGGATCTGCTCCTTGTCGCCCGCGCCGCCCGAGAGGCCGCTGCCCGCGTGCCGGACCGAACCGTCCGGGCTGCTCAGGTTGTTGAAGAAGACGAAGTGCTGCTCCGAGAGGACCTTTCCGGAGCGGTCGCAGAGCAGCGCGCTGGCGTCCAGGTCGTACTCGGCACCCGTGGTGCCGGCCACCTGCCAGCCGATCCCCACCAGGATGCCGGTGATACCCGGGGCTTGCCTGCTCAGCGACACGTTCCCACCCTTGACCAGGGTCGCGCCCATCGAGCTTCCTCCGCAGTTGTACTGACTTGCCGTGTTCCTCTGGCCACAACGCGGCGACGCGCCGAACGGTTCCCGTCCCGCGCCGGCCGTTCGGCCGGCGGCCGGGCCCCGTGCTTGTCCGGCCCTCGGGGAGCGCCCGTGGCCCGCGCGACCTCGGCGGCTGGGAGGTGCCCCCGGCTCCGGCACTCTCCCCCAGCACGGGAAGGCGGCACCGCCGCGCGCGGACGCTACGCGCGAACGGGCCATCCGGCGCTGCCGCCTGGGCCCCGCCGCGCGTAGCGTGCAGACAGGGCCGGGTGAATCCGGCAGCGCCACAGCACCCGGTGGAGGAGCAATGACAGCCCCCAGCGAACGCCGTCCGATCGTGCTGGGCGTCGACGCCCTGGACCGGGGCCCGCTCACGGCGGCCTGGGCGGCCGACGAGGCCGCCCGCCGGCACCTGCCGCTGCGGCTGCTCCATGTCATCGCGCCGCGGTTCAGGGACCCGCGCGGCTACGACGAGTCGTTCCACGCGGAGCTCTGGCGCGCCGGCCACCAGTTGGTCGAGAAGGCCGCCTTCCTCGCCCTGGAGCGCCAGCCTGAGCTGGAGGTCTCCACCGACGTCGTGGACGGGAACGCGGGCCACGTGCTGGTCCGGGAGTCGGCGCACGCCGAGCTCGTCGTCCTCGGGTCGCGGCGCCTCTCCCGGCTGGAGGAGGTGCTCAGCGCCCACTCGGTGACCGTGCCGGTGAGCGCCCGGGCCGAATGCCCGGTGGCCGTGGTCCGCGAGGCGGAGCACGTCACCGAGGACCCGCCGTACGTGGTGGTCGGGGTGGACGGCAGCCCCTCTTCCGCCGCCGCGGTGGACTGGGCCTTCGGCCTCGCCGCGCGGCGCGGGGCCGCACTGCGGGCATTGTGGGTCTGGCACCCGCTGCCGTTCCTCCCCGTCGACGAGGAGGCCACCCTCCAGCGGCTGCGCGGGATGCTCCACGAGGCCACGTCCGGGCAGAGCGAGCGGTACCCGGAGGTCGAGCTCCTCCAAGAGGTGGTTCGCGGCCACCCGGTGGAGGAGCTGGGCAGGGCCTCCACCCACGCGCTCGCCCTGGTGGTCGGGCGGCGCGGGCACGGCGGCTTCACCGGCATGTGGCTCGGCTCCGTCCCGCACGGGTTGCTGCACCGCGCCCACTGCCCCGTGATCACCGTGCCGTCCCCGCCCCGGTGACCGCGCCGCCGCGCGCACCGCCCGTCGGGCCCGTCGGGGCGGCGGGGCGGCGGGGACGGACGCCGGCTCAGGCGCGGCTGCCGTAGCCGCCGCCTCCTGGGGTCTCCACCACCAGGACGTCGCCTGCCGCCAGCTCGACCGAGTCGCAGCCCGCCAGCCGCAGGACGGTGCCGTCCGCGCGCTCCACCCGGTTGGCGCCGAGCGCACCGGGCTCCCCGCCAGCCAGCCCGTAGGGCGGGATCCGGCGATGGCCGGACACCACGCTCACCGTCATCGGCTCGCGGAACCTCAGTCGGCGCACCGCCCCGTCGCCACCGCGCCAACGGCCCCCGCCGCCGGTGCCCGGCCGGACGGCGAACTCCTCCAGCAGCACCGGCAGCCGCCATTCCAGCACCTCGGGGTCGGTCAGCCGGGAGTTGGTCATATGGGTCTGCACCACCGGGGCCCCGTCGAAGCCCTCGCCCGCGCCGGAGCCGGACCCGACGGTCTCGTAGTACTGGTAGCGCTCGTTGCCGAAGCTGACGTTGTTCATCGTGCCGGAGCCCTCGGCCTGTACCCCGAGCGCCGCGCACAGGGCGCCGACCAGGGCCTGGGAGGTCTCGACGTTGCCGGCCGCCACGGCGGCCGGGGGGCTCGGCGCCAGCATCGAGCCGGGCGGGACGATGATGCGCAGCGGCCGCAGGCAGCCGTCGTTGAGCGGGATGTCGTCGGCCACCAGGGTGCGGAAGACGTAGAGCACGGCGGCGGTGGCGACGGAGGAGGGGGCGTTGAGGTTGCTCTCCAGCTGCGCCGAGCTGCCGGTGAAGTCCACGGTGGCGCACCGCTGCCCGTGGTCCACGGTGACCCGGACGAGGATCACCGCGCCGGAGTCGGTCTCGTACCGGCAGGAGCCGTCGCGGAGCCGGTCGGTGACCCGCCGCACGGCCTCCTCGGCGTTGTCCTGGACGTGCCGCATGTACGCCTGCACCACGTCGAGGCCGAAGTGGTCGATCATCGCGCCCAGTTCCTCGACTCCCTTGCGGTTGGCGGCGATCTGGGCGCGCAGGTCGGCGAGGTTGGCGGCGGGGTTGCGGGACGGGTACGGCGCCCCGGTGAGCAGGCGCAGCGTCTCGGCCTCGCGCAGCCGCCCGGCCTGGACCAGCGGCCAGTTGTCGAAGAGCACGCCCTCCTCCTCGATCCTGCGGCTGTCGGCGGGCATCGAGCCGGGGGTGAGGCCGCCGATCTCGGCGTGGTGGCCGCGCGAGGCGACGAAGAACAGGATCCGCTCGCCCACCTGGTCGAAGACGGGCGTCACGACGGTGATGTCGGGCAGGTGGGTGCCACCGTGGTAGGGGTCGTTGACGGCGTAGGCGTCGCCGGGCCGCATCGAGGGCCCGCGCCTGCGGATCACCTCCTTGACGGTGGTGCCCATCGAGCCCAGGTGGACGGGGATGTGCGGGGCGTTGGCGACCAGGTTGCCGTCCGGGTCGAAGAGGGCGCAGGAGAAGTCCAGCCGTTCCTTGATGTTGACCGACTGCGCGGTGGACTCCAACCGCACGCCCATCTGCCGGGCGACGGACATGAAGAGGTTGTTGAAGATCTCCAGCAGGACCGGGTCGGCCTCGGCACCGGCGCCGGCTCCCGGCGGGGCGGTCGCCCGTTCCAGCAGCAGGTGGCCGAGTTCGCCGACCGTCGCCCGCCAGCCCTCGTCCACCACCGTGGTGGCGCCGGCCTCGGTGACGACCGCCGGTCCGGTGACCGCCTCGCCAGGCCGCAGCGACTGCCTCCGGTACAGCCCGGCCGGGTGCCACCCGCCGTCCCGGTAGAGCCGCACCTCGCCCGGCGACTCGGCCTCGCCGCCCTCCGCCGCGCCGAGCGGGGCCAGATCGGGCTGCCGGGTGAGCCCGGTCGCCTCCACCGACAGTGCCTCGACGGTGATCTGACGCTCCATCAGGAACGAGTACAGCTGCCGGTGGATCCGTTCGAAGGCCGCGGTCATGGTTTCCGGGTCCGCCAGGTCCACCGGGACGACGGTGTCGGTGCCGTCATAGCGCAGCTGCGCCCGGCGGACGATCCGGATTCGGTCCTCGGGTACGTCCTCGGCCAGCAGTTCGGTGCGGGCCGAGGACGCCAACTCCTCGACGACGCGGTGGATCCGGTCCATCGAGGCGGTCTCCAGCGGGGCCTCCACCGACTGCTCGCGCATCACCGTGGTGTCCGCCAGCCCCATGCCGAGCGCGGAGAGCACCCCGGCCATCGGCGGCACCAGGACGGTCCGGATGCCCAGCGCGTCGGCGACCGCGCAGGCGTGCTGGCCGCCTGCGCCGCCGAAGGTGGTCAGCGCGTAGCGGGTGACGTCGTGGCCCTGCTGCACCGACACCCGTTTGACCGCGTTGGCGATGTTCTCCACGGCGATCCGCAGGAAGCCCTCCGCCACCTGCTCGGGCGAGCGGTCGTCCCCGGTCCTGGCCCTGATCTCCTCGCCGAGTCCGGCGAACGCCCGTTGGACGGTGGCCAGGTCGAGCGGCTGGTCGCCGTCCGGTCCGAAGACCTGCGGGAAGTGGGCGGCCTGGATCCGGCCGAGCATCAGGTTGGCGTCGGTCACGGTGAGCGGCCCGCCGCCCCGGTAGCAGGCGGGGCCGGGGTCCGCGCCGGCGGAGTCGGGGCCGACCCGGTAGCGGCTGCCGTCGAAGTGCAGTACCGAGCCGCCGCCCGCCGCCACGGTGTGGATCGCCAGCATCGGTGCCCGCAGCCGCACTCCGGCCACCTGGGTGGTGAACACCCGCTCGTAGCGGCCCGCGTAGTGCGACACGTCGGTGGAGGTGCCGCCCATGTCGAAGCCGATCACCCGGTCGTACCCGGCCAGTCGGGACAGCCGCGCCATGCCGACGATGCCGCCGGCCGGTCCGGACAGGATCGCGTCCTTGCCCCGGAAGTGCCCGGCCTCGGCCAGCCCGCCGTTGGACTGCATGAACATCAACCGTACGCCCGTGAGTTCGCCGGCCACCTGCTCGACGTAGCGGCGCAGCACCGGCGAGAGGTAGGCGTCGACGACGGTGGTGTCCCCGCGTGGTACCAGCCGCATCAGCGGGCTGACCTCGCTGGACAGCGACACCTGCGGAAAGCCGGTGGCACGGGCGAGTTCGCCGATCAGCCGCTCGTGCGCCGGGTGCAGGTGGCTGTGCAGGCAGGCCACCGCGACCGCCCGAACGCCCTGCCGGTACGCCTCGCGCAGCTGCTCGGCGAGGGCGTCGAGGTCGGGTTCGCGAAGCACCGTGCCGTCGGCGGTGATCCGCTCGTCCACCTCGATCACCCGCTCGTACAGCAGCGAGGGGAGGACGATCTCGCGGGCGAAGATGTCCGGGCGGTTCTGGTAGCCGATCCGCAGTGCGTCCCCGAACCCGCGGGTGATCACCAACGCCGTCCGCTCCCCGGTGCGCTCCAGCAGGGCGTTGGTGGCGACCGTCGTCCCCATCCGCACCGCGTCGACCTGCACGCCGTCGAGCGGCTGGTCCGGCGCGAGGCCGAGCAGCGCCCGGATGCCCGCCACCGCGGGGTCGCGGTAGCGGCGGTCCTGGGAGAGCAGTTTGTGCGTGACGAGGCGGCCGTCCGGACGCAGCGCTACGATGTCGGTGAACGTTCCGCCGCGGTCCACCCAGAACTGCCAGCCCGGTCCTGCCACAGCCGCCTCCGACAAGGGAATCCGTGGATGCCGCGGCTTCGAGTATCCGGCCCGGCCGGGCCGGGACGCAAAAGGACGTACTTGGCGCATCCCTGCGGAGGGCGGCGAGGTGGCCGTGGCGGCGGTGACGCTGGGGGTCGGCCGTGAGACGCTTCCCGGGGAGCGGTGGGTGGCGCTGGTCCCGGAGTCGGTCGGGCCCGCGCTGGAGTTCGGTACCCGGGTGCTGGTCGAGACCGGTGCCGGGGCGGCAGCGGGTTTCCCGAGTTGCCCACGCCGTACGGGCCGCCCAGCCCGCTGGACGCGTTCGCCGCCCAGGAGTCGATCGCCGGTCACCGGGCCTTACTGCTCGCCGCCGAGCGGCTCGACCGCGAACTCGCCGGGCGCCCGGCCGACCCGGCCCTGGCCGGGCTGGTGCTGAGCCATGCGGGTGAACTGCGCAGCGAGGCCGTCCGGCGCTGCTCCTCCAGGCCACCGCCGCCGGCCGATGCCCTGACGGCCGGCCGGTTGCGGCTACGGCCGCACGGCGAACAGGCCGGCGTGCCTGGCCAGTGCGACCGCGTGGCTCGCGCAGCGCTCGAAGTAGCCGCTCAGCAGTACCGCGTCCACCACGTCCGTCCGCTCAAGCGGCTGTTCGAAGGACAGCAGCTGCCCGTACAGCAGGCGCTGGCGCTGGCCGATCTCGTTGAGCCCGGTGTGCAGGTCGGCGATGATCTCGGGTTCCGCCTTCTGCAGCGCATCGGCGGCCTTGGCGACCATCTCCAGGGCGAGCGAACTCATCCCGCCGAGGGGCTGCCGTGCGGGTTCCGGCAGCGGGCCCCTGGTGCGCCGGACCCAGGCGATCTCGCCGATCCGGCGGATGGCCTCGGCCAGTTGCTGCACCTCGGCGCCGACATGGGTGTCCGCGACCACGGACCGCACGTCCCCCGGTGTGGTCCCGTGCCCCGCCAGCAGCAGTGCGGCGTCGTCCTCGATCAGGTCGTCGAGCGGCAGCAGTGCCGCCTCGGCGGCCCCCAGTTCCTGGTCCGCTGCGGCGGCCACCGTTTCGAGCGCCACGTGCGACGCCCGGTTCAGGGCCGTCTCCGCCAGCCGGACCATTGCGACCAGGCGCTCGACCAGCGCCGCGTAGGTGTGCGCCATCCCTACGGCTCTCCCTCCTCGGACGCTCCCGGCCGCTGCCTGGTGAACACGTCCTGGCCGACCGTGGTCGCGTCCCAGACATCGGCCGGACCCGACGGCCGGGTCAGCAGCCAGGTGGCGAAGATCCGCTCCTCGCGCTCGAAGTACTGGCCGCTCCAGCTGGTCACGGAGTCCGGGTCGCGCTGCCGGTTGTGCCAGGCGACCGTCCAGCCGACCGCCGCTCCGCGCCCGGGCTGCGTGGACAGCTGGTAGCGCCCGGTGACCTCGTACTGCCCGGCCACCTGGCCGGTGCCCGAGGTGTAGGTGCCGCTGATGCCACCCGACGGGTCCGCCGTGAGGTGCATGTGCGAGCCGAACTCGTTGTACCAGTCTCCGGCGATGCTCATCGGTCGCCTCCCTCCGTCAGGGCGCAGCTTCCCCACCATGGTCGGTCTCTCCAGCCGCCTTCGCACCGCAGAGAGGGGGAAGTTCCGGTTCTACGTCCAGGACCGGCCGACCGGAGCGGCCGGCCCCGGACGCTCGCCGCACGCGGTCCGGGGCCGGATACGCGCGTCCGGCGAGCACCGGCCGCTCAGGTCCATCCGGGGACCGGAGGCTGCGGCCAAGCCGGCGGGTCCGGCAGCGGCTGGTCGGCGCCGATCCGGGTCCCGGGGGTGCGGCCGCTGAGCCAGCCGAGGACGGCGTGGCCGGGGCCCGTCACCGTGGGGCCGCTCCCGGAGAGGTGCCAGGACCGGCCGAGGTCGACGGCCTCGACCCGGGCCAGCGGGAAGTCGCGTGCGGCCAGTGCGGCGAGGGTGTCGTCGAGGGCCCACGCCACGTAGTCGCCTGGCCAGTCGGCCGTCCCGTAGCCGGTGTTCAGGTCGACGTGGTGGGTCTCAAGTTCGCGTCGGCAGCGGTGCAGGGTGTACCAGGCCGGGTGCCGCCAGCCGGCCAGGGCGGTGACCAGGGTGTCCCAGCGTTCGGCGGGCATCTCGGCGGCGGCTGAGGCCAGTTGGTCGAGCCGGCCGCGCAGATCGGCCGCGAGTTCGGTGGCAGGACGGCCTGCGCCCTCCTGGACGGCCCGGGTGAGCGCCGCGGCGGCGGCCCGCGGCCCGGGCTCGACACCGGTGCGGGCCACGGCGAGCAGCCACAGGTAGGCATCGACGCTGCGGGCCACATGGGTGATGACGTGACCGCGGCTCCAGCCGGGCAGGGCCGAGGGCGCCCGCACGTCCTCGTCGGTCAGGCCCGCGAGGCCGGCGGTGAACCGCGCGCCGGATCGGGCGACGTCCTCGATGATGCTCAGCACATCCGCACCGTAACACCGCCCAGCAGCACCGGGTTTGAGCGACCGGCCGGTGCCGTGGCCGGTGGGCTCAGCCGCCGAGCGGGTCCCCGACCACGGCGATGCCGGCCGCGATGGCGCGCTCGGGAACGTTGCCGAACCCCGGGACCAGCTGCGCCGGCGTCCGCACGGGCACCGGGCGGCACTGGCTCATCCCGTACAGGCCGACGGATCGGGCCCGGGCCGCAGTACCGAGGTCGTCCACCGCTCTGGTCGTCGCCGCCCTGTTCGTCCAGCCCGCGGCCGCCCGGCGCGACCGCGCGGCGGCCGGCTCTCCGGGGTCCCCCGGCTGACCGGCGGGCAGCGCGCGAGTGACGGTGATCTGGTGCAGCCTCAGCGCCCGCGTCCCGCCGGGATCGACCGCCGCTTCCGGTACAGCACCGCTGCCACCGCCGCGGCCACGACCACGACCGCGGCCACGGTGACGCCGATGACGGCACCGCTGCCTGCGGAGTGCGAACTCGTGGGCGCCGCCGCCTCCGGCGCCGCGCTGCCCCGGGCGGGCGCGGGAGCGATCGACGGCGCGGTGGTCGAGGGCGCGGCGGCCGACGGCGCCGGCCCCTCCGGCACGGCGGTCACGTCGGCCTCGGCCTCGCCGTGGCCGAGGTCGGGGAAGGCGGATTCCACGGTGACCTTCCAGTGGCCCGGGGGCAGCGCCTCGGCGGTGGTGTAGGCGGCCTGCACGCCGGCGACCGGGACCAGCTGCCACGGGCCGACCGTGCGGCCGTCCGAGGCGACCGCGCTGAGGGTCCCGGTGACCGGCTGGTCGACAGGGTCGTTGTCGTCGTCGTAGCTCGCGACGGCGCGGGTGTGCCCGTCGACCTGGGCCGTGATCACGAAGTGGATGCTGTCGCCGTGCGCGGCCGCCGGGAGGGCCGACCCGAGCACGGCGAGCCCGGCGAGCGCCAGGGCGGCGGGCAGAGAGGAACGACGCATCGGTGGACTCCTGAAAAAGAGGGGGGAGGTGGGGGGGGGGGGGGGGCCCCCCCCCCCCCCCCCGGGGGGGGGGGGGGGGGGGGCGGGGAGGGGGGGGGGGGGTGTAGTTTTTTTCTCCTCTTTTTTTTTTTTTTTTCTTCTCCCCTACCCCCCCCCACCC
>NZ_JBVIMH010000044.1:0-51531 GCF_055579945.1 Kitasatospora sp. NPDC032150
CGCGGCGACATCACCTACATCCCCACCGAGGAGGGCTGGCTCTACCTGGCCACCGTCATCGACATCGCCTCCCGCCGCGTCGTCGGCTGGGCCACCGGTGTCCGTCAAAGCGGAGCAAGCTCACTTTGACAAGATCCAGGCTCGCTTCTCCGGGCCTGCGGTGTTCCAGTTCCAACTCATCGGCCGTTCCCGCATGGCCCGCTCGTGGGTGCTGACGGGCTTCCTGCGGGAGGACCGCCGGCTGCGTGGCCTGGCGGACAACGGCAGGTTGTCGCAAAGGTCGGCCAGAAACCTGATGCGGTCGAAGGTGTCGGCAGCCGAGACCTCGTCCGGCAGGCGCCGAGCGCGTCCGGCAAGGGAGCGGATCTCAAGAAGCGCCATGGCTGCCAGATGCGGGGCCAACTCCCGGTCGTCGATCTCTCCCGCACGGGCGTGCCTGGCAGCGAGCCTCGCGACGATGGACGAGGCCGAGGTCAGCTCTGACGTCGCCTGCGTCCGAGCTTGGCTGTTCGGGCTTGTCATCTCTGCGAACCCGTGGATTCCGTCATCAGCGCTATGGCCTGTTCGAGGTCACGGTGGTTCTGGAGTGTCTGCCCGGCGGCGAGTTCGGAGCGGACCAGCTCCAGCAGGCGGCCCATCCAGTTCCGTCCCCGACCGCCGGGGATTTCCCTCCAGAATGGGGAGTCCGAGAGGCCGGTGTAGCTGATCCTCGCGTCCCCGGTGGCGAGGAGGATCTCGGCGATCTCGGGGTGCTGGGTGAACTTCGCGCGCAGCAAGCCGCTCATGACCGCGAGCCGGATGCTGGGCCAGTCCGATCGCCGTGCCACCCGGCCGCCCAGTTCGTGTGCTTCTCGCGCGCCCGGCGCCTCCCGGATCCGCTTGTGGTCGGCAGCATCGGCCGCTGAGAGAGCCCAGTAGCCGTGGAGTGCCGATGGATAGGTTTCGCCGGCGAAGACGATCTGCGCTGGATACTCGTTGCGCAGCACGAACAGGCCCAGCTCCTCTGGCCAGCCCTGCGGGTAGACGGTCTCGTGCGAGATGACGGTCGGCTGGCCGGCCTCGGTCGGATCGTCGGCGTGCAGGACGGCACGCCTTTCCTTCTCGCGTGCGATGCCTTCGTCTGCGCGGCGGAAGTAGTCGAGGGCCTCCTGGTGCATGTCCGCTGTCACTGTTGGGCCGTCTCCGTCGACGGCGGTGCCGATCTCGGTGAGCAGGATCCGAAGAGGGCGGTCCTGGCGGTCCATGTCGCCCAGGACGTAGATCCGGCGGTGCGGTGGAACGGCCATGTAGGCGTCCCGCAGCAGTGTGCGGTTGAGCTCGTTCGGTTCCTGTTGGAAGTGCTGGATGGCATCCCAGCAGCGCTGGCCGGCGGTCGGCCGTCCGTTGAGCTCCTCGATCTTGTCGGCAACCTCGCGGAGGAAGCCCTCCGGGGTCAACGGCTCACTGCGGCGCGAGTGCCATTTCGACGCTTCGTCAGGAAGAGTCGGCGCGCCTGGCTCCGTCACAGCAATTCGGCCCGATGCCAGCAGTTTCTCCAGGCCGGACAGGTCGGTCCGTTCCTCGCATCTGATTGCCCCGTCCGCGAAGACGATCAGATCGTCGATGAAGTACCTGCTGTCCCATCGACTCCGCCGCCAGACGTGGCACCAGACCCCGTCGATCCGCTCCCCATCCACCATTCGATACGTCGGTCCCCGCCATGTCATGGGTGCACGCTACCGCCCGAGAGGCGATCACGTGTGCGAGCTGCCGCAGGTGGGAACGACGACAGGCTGCGGAGGGCGGCACCTCGAGTCGGGTGTGGCAGGCCCTTCCCGGGGACCGTGGCGGGTACCGCGCGGTTGGCTTCACCACGTGCGGTGGGTGAGGGCGAGCAGTCGGTCGAGTTCGTGACGCAGGAGCACGTCGCGGAGCTGGTCCCGAAGTGGTGCACAGGAGTTGAGCAGGTGTCTGACGCGCTGTGGGTCGACCTGTCCGGCCTCGGGCAGTGCGTCGAGGCAGGCGCGGACCACCTCGTCGGCATTGGGCAGGACGCCGGCCAGCTCGTCCGGGCCGAGGTGCCAGCGCAGGTTGGCGGAGAGGACGGCCATACGCTCGGCGCGTTGGGCACGGTCGAAGACTTCCAGCTCGTTGCTCCGCTGGATCATTCAGAGCAGCAGACGGGCCCAGGGGAGCTGCTTGTCCGGAGTGGCGGAGACCATCCCGTCGATCACCGCGAGCTTTCCCGTCCACCAGGCCGGTCGCTCGGAGCCGTCGGGTTGGTTGCGCCCGATCCAGCGCAGCTGGTCCTCGTCGGAGGCGTCGAGAAGATGGCGGATCTGGTCGCGCTCGGCCCGAGTCGAGCGGAGCCCCTGGCGCAGGTCCGCGTAGTCGGGGGCAACCGGGCCGGTGATCTGGTGCAGGGTGCCGTCTCGAGTATCGACGAGGATGGCCACTCTGCTCCCGGGTTGCCAGTACTCGTCGAGGTCACAGGTGAGGGGCGTGATCTCCTCGACTTCACAGGCCAGTGTCGTCAGGGCTGTTCGGAGGTCCGCGAAGGTGGGCACGGGCGTGGGGCCGTGCTCGAGGCGGTGGCACTGGACGGTGAACCGGCAGCCCTGCCACGGTTCGTTCCTGGAGGGCCGCTCCCAGGTGAACCCGACCAGACCATGGTCGCGCCACATCAGGTTGTGCCGAAGGTTCTCCCCGAAGTCGCCGAGCCGGGCAGCGACCTGGTCGGGCGTGGAGCTGCAGTCCAGGCCGTGGACCGTGCCCCGGGCCACCACCTGGGCGAAGAAGGCGAGTTCACTCACCCGAGCCTCCCATTCCGCGGCTGCGACGAGCTCCTCACCTGCAGGCCGGCGATCCGGTCCTCGACGGTTCCGGGCCAGTGCGGGTTGGGCAGGCCGTCGTGGGTCATGTGCTCCCTGCGCCACAGGCGCGGCCACAGGTTTTGTTCGTGCGGGTGGAGGTGGTGAGGCTGGCCGCAGGCACACGAGCGCTGTACCGCTCCGCAGCCGCGGCACAGGTCGATGAACCCGTGGCCGGTCGAACGAGAGATGGCGGGGCGGCGGCTGCCGCAGTCCGCGCAGCCGGGCAGTGCTTCGCCGTTCGCCAGGCTGATTTGGCGGCGGACGAACTCGGGCAGGGCCAGGGCTGGATGGCAGAGCGGATCGAGCTGGTAGCAGCTCTGCCGCCCGTGGCGGTGCCACCATGTGCCTGGGCGTCGGGGGACCCGCTGGCCGGCATGCTTCTCGCGTCGCCGCCGCTCGGCGTACTGGGCGTCCTCGGCCAGCCGGAGCAGGCGGGCCTCGTGGAGTTCGTTCACCGCGCGTTCCAGCGAGTCGGGATCGGCGTCGAGGTCGCGTGGTATCGCGGCGTTGACCGTCAGGTGGTGGTAGGTGCAGCGGAAGCCGTATGGGGCGTACAGGGTGAGGCAGGTCCGCAGTGCCGCGTGGCGTCGCCGCGCCGGCAGCGTGCGGTCAAGCACGAGCCGACGGTGCGTCAGGAAACTTGCCATCAGCTTGACCTTCGCAGTGGTGCGGTGATGTCGAGCGACCGGTCGACCGCACTGACCACTGCCTGCGCCGACTGGGGTGCGTGCTGTTCGGCCCATGCGGCGACCAGGAGGAGGAAGTCGGCGAGGTCCTGCTGGACTCCGGCGAGCAGCCGGGGGAGCTCGGTCTGGGCGATCTCGATCACCGGGCCCGGGTGCTCGCCGTCCGGGTGGAGCCGGACGGTGTTGCCGAGGTGCTCGGCCAATGGTGTCGGGTCGTGGCCGAGCCACGGCTCGCCTCCGTCAGCGGTCTCCAGCCATCCGCGCCAGTCCTCCAGTCCGCAGCAGCAACCGGGCGTCAGCGTCGTGCCGATGCCCGTGTCCTGGACGCGGAGCCCGCCAGGGGCGACGAATCCCTCCTCGTGCAGCAGTGAGCTCAGGAAGGCTTCGGCCGGGTCGGTCAGGCGGTCGTCGACCCGGCTGGAGTTGTGGCCGGCCATGGTGGCTATCGTCGTGCCGACCTGCTCACTGCTCAGCGCGCCGTTCAGTGGGGTGAGGTGGTACGGCGGTTGCTCGGCGACCGGCCAGAACGCGAAGCCGGGGAGCGCGCCGGTCTCCAGCACGGGGTGTATGACGATCACCGGCCCAGTGTCGCGGACACTGGCCTCGGGCACCGCCGAATATCAGCACCACGGGTGGCGGGTAGCTACGATCCGACGGGGTGCTCCGGGCCCCGTGCCGCGCGCTGGCAGGCGCGAATGGGATGCAACGCCGGGCGCCGGACGCGACCTGGCCGGGGACGAACAGCGGACCGTGCAAGCGATCGGTTACCGAGGCAGGCGCTTTCGCCAATCCAGTGGGTCCAGCCGCAGCAGTCCCGGGTGCGGTTCGGTCGGGGACAGGCCCTGAGTGTGAAGCGCGTCGGTGACCTTGGCGGTGATCGCTGCGCGGTTCGAGGCGGGGGTGAAGACGCCGATGGCCAGCCACAGGCCGCGCCCATCGGCTTATCCCGGGCCGCTGGGGCCGCTGAGCCCGGACGTCGGCAGCCACCTGTCACTGGCGCCTGGGACGATCACGCCATGGGAAACATCTACGACTACTACGCGGCCACCGACGACGCACAAGCCCTGGTGGTCTTCGAGGACGGCCGCATGGACGACCCGTTCGGTACGGTCGGTCTCAAGGGCGTCGATCCCTACCTGCTCCTCGGAGCCGTCGAGGCACATCTGACGGGAGTGCCCGAGGATCAGGTGGAAGCCGACCCGCGCTTCTGCGAGCTGCTGAGCGATCCTCAGCACGAGAGCCACTGGCTGGTCTCGCTCACGGACAGCCTTCGCGACGCGCTCGCCATCGCCACGAGCGGGCGCCTGCAGGACGCCGCCTCCGCGTGGACTCGCACCGAGGATGGCGAGGGACAGGACGCGGAGTTGGTGGCTGACTTCCTTCGGCGGCTGGCCGACCTCGCCCGTGACGCCGGGCAGCGCGGCCTGTACTGCGGCATGTCCCTGTAGGCGGGCCGCCATCGAACAGCCTGCCGCAGCCTCAACTGCCGATAACGGAGCGATCGAACTTCATCCACGGAGGACGACCGCTTGTCAGTCCCGCCCGCCACATGCTCCTGGACGTCGGCGAGGGCCAGGACGGCGTTTTCCTCTTCCACGGCCGTCTGGATAGGGGTGTGATCAGCGTCCGCGCCTACCCGTGGGACGACCGTTGCCTGATCGATGTCTCCCCCGACGGTCGGGAGTTCATGACTGTCGGACACGGAGAGGATGACGCCGTCTTTCATGCCTTCCCGGAGGGAACCGAGCTGTGCCGCTTTGCCTTCGACCGCTTCCTCGCCCCCGCTAGACCCGGCGAGGACGGGAGCACCGATGACGACGAGGGCGAAGAGCCCCACATCGCGTGGAGCGGTGGTTACCTCGATGCCGCCACTGCGGTGATCACCGTCACCGGTGAGACCGAGGACGACGAGTGGAACATCCCGTACGTCGTCGACCTCTCCAGCGGAGCGATCCGAGGCCGTCTTGCCGCCGAGCCCCGGCTGCGCGGCGACGGCACCTGGACCACCGTGGACGACCAAGGGCAGCTGACGCTCTGGGAGCTTGGCTGATTGACTCGCAACACGCGCCCGACTCCACTTGGGGTCGCAGAAGCAATCGCACGCGAAAGCGTCGTTCCTCCACGCCCGGCGCCAGGAAGCGGAACAACTGAAACGGCCCACTCATCAGTCAAACCGTCCGGCTCCGCGGACCCAAATGGCCGCGGAGCCGGACGGCTCACGCGTCATCCACGACCGCACCGGGCCGACGTGAAAATTTCTTGAAATTCGTGGTCTCGCAGCCGCCCGAAACAGTGCCGCAGACGGCCTTCAGAGGGCCGCAGCGGCAGTGCGACGGCAGTGCGCACCCGTCTCGGTCGGGCGCTCCTGATTGCGCCTCAGGAGCCCGTCCACGGCCTCGCCAAACTGGCTCTGACCTGGTGTTTTCTCGGAAATCTCCTAGGCTGGGGAGCTCTGTCGGGCACCCTCGGAGGGGCATCATGAGCGAGGAAGCCAAGGCGTACGACGCCAGCACGATCGTGGTTCTGGAAGGCCTGGAGGCGGTTCGGAAGCGGCCCGGGATGTACATCGGATCGGTCGGTGAACGCGGCCTTCACCACCTGGTGTTCGAGGCCGCCGAGCGGGCGCTGGACGAGATCCTCGACGGCACCGCCAGCCGTGTCGAGATCACCCTCACCGCCGACGGCGGTGTCCGCGTCGCCGACGACGGCACAGGCCTTCCGGTCGAGCACGCCGGCCACAGCGGCAGCCCTTCGCTGGAGACCCGCTTGGCCGTGCTCTGCTGCGGGGCACAGGCGACCAACCGGCGCTCGCTGTGCGGCGGCTACTTCGGCGTGGGGCTGGCCGTCGTCAACGCACTGTCGGGCCGTCTGACGGCCGAGGTGCGGCGCGACGGCGCCTGCTGGGTGCTGGAGTACGAGCGAGGCGTAGCTGTCGCGACGCCCGCCCGCACTGGACCGACCGACGGCAGCGGGACCGCGATCACCTTCCGGCCCGATGCCGAGATCTTCGAGACGCTGGAGTTCTCGTTCGACGCGCTGGCCGAGCGCTTCAGGGAACTGGCTTTCCTGAACCGGGACGTGGACATCACCCTGACCGATGACCGCGACCCCGCGGCGCCTCGGGCCGTCCGCTTCCGCTTCCCGGGCGGCCCGAGGGATCACATCGCCGAGCAGGGCGACCCCCTCCACCCGGAGGTGATCGGCTTCGAGCGCGAGTACGCCGATATGGAGGGAACCGTCGAGGTGGCTCTCCGCTGGTGCGACTCGCGCGAGGAGCGGGTCGCAAGCTACGCCCACAGCCTGCCGACCACTGGCGGCGGCACGCACGAGCTCGGCTTTCGTGACGGCCTGGCGGCAGCGGTCACCGCCTATGCCCGGGAGCAACAGCTGCTCACCCCGTCCGATCCCGACTTCACTCCCACCCAGCTTGGCGCGGGCCTGACAGCGGTCGTGTCGGTAAAGCTCGATCACCCCGAGTTCGAGGGGGCCATCCGCGACCGACTGGGCAACGGGCCGGTCCGCGCCTGCGTCGCCGAGGCCGTCCGAGAGCACCTGACCGCCTGGCTCCGCGCCGACCCGGCGCAGGCGACGGCCGTCCTCGCCCGGATCTGGATGACCACCCGCCACTGACAGCAGCCCACCGAAGACTCCGAAGCCCAGGTCGGGGATGGTCCCCGGCCTGGGCTTTTTGGTGGGCGCAGGCGGTCTTCCGCGCATCGAACCCCCTGGTCGCTGCAGGCACCGTGTCGGCGGTCCGGACAGACTGGGAATCGTGGTTCGCGTCTCGTCGTGGGTCAGTGCGCCGCGGCAGGCGCAGACGACGGGGTGTGATTCGTGCTCGCGCAGGCAGCGTACGGCGGCGTTTGGGCCAGTTGGGTGCGCGGGGTACTGGCCCAGGACTGAGTTCGGGGTCATGGACGGGACTCGTAGCGTGCACCGGGGCGTGGCCAGCTGGGTCCATGAAGTTGGGGCGGTCGATCCGGTGGAAGCAGCGCACCAGGAACTCGGTGAACGTCCCGGCAGCCTCGAACCACTCGCCCTCGTCGCTGTTGATGATGATCCGCCACTCGGTGGGATCTTCCTCGACCGCGCGGAAGAAGTACCGGCTGCCGTGTTCATCGCTTCCCCACAGCAGCAGAACGCCGGAGCGGACGTCGGATTCGTCGACCTCCCACCAGCCCTCGGCGATCTCGCTGTACCAGGCTGGACGCCCAGGCGGCGGGCCCCCGTAGCGCTCCAGCTCGGCCGGTGTGGTGTCCATCGGTCGGTCGATCGTCAGATAACCGTCCACCGAGCCGGGGCCGTACAGATCGAGGAACGCCTTGAAGTCGTGTGCGGCCGTCCGAGCGAGGAGCTTGTCAACTCCCGTAACGGCTAACGGTATCGGGGCTGGGACACCAGGGTCGGGACCGTGGACCTGGCGATCCCGCGGGTCCGCTCCGGCTCGTACTTCCCGGCTGGCTGCTGGAGCGCCGCCGTCGTGCCGAGCAGGCCCTGGCGCTGCGATCGCTCACCAGCGGCCTCCCGCCGGGCAACCACACCTGATCGAGAGCCCCATCGACTACGGCCTTAACCTAACGGAACCACAGCCGACTTGACCGGGCGGCCCACGTCATTCACCCCACCCTGATGAAGTCGGCCGAAGTATCCGGTAGTCGACCGCACTCCCGTGAGAGCTCGGGTACAGTGGCAGACAGCCCAACAGGCCCGGGCCACCGGCAGCACCGGCGGAACCAGCCAGGGGCGGGAGCTTTCACCACCGTCCGGAGGCGCGTCAGCAGCGCACCCACCAGCGGAACTCCACCTCAACCGAGCACGCGCCCAGTCGCGCCTCCATTCCACTGGAGTTTTCCGCATGTCCGACCAGCAGGTCACCGTCGTTGCGCAGAACTTCTTCTGCGAACACACCCCCAGCAAGAGCCGCGTCCTGGCCCTTGTCGGCCATCAGACCGGTCCCGCATCACTTCAGGCCGTCCTCACCTGCCGTGAACCCGAACTCGCCTACCGCGCAGCCCGACTGCTCGTCCGCGCGCTGCGCTCACGGCCCGATACTTGGGCCGCGGAGCGCGTCGACGAATTGTGCGGGCAGCTGCCGGACGCCCCGGCAGCGTCCCTGAGGCAAGCCGTGACCCACGCGCTCGCCGGAACCTGGGCGGCCAACACCGGCACGCTGATCACATGGCCTGACAATCCCGCCGACGAGGAACCGGACCACGATGACGCGGACTTCGGTGACACCGGCAACGGAACTTCCCCTGAGCCGGCTGTTCGAGTTCGAGATGGTGCGCGACTTCGCGACCTCGCCGGCCCGGTCGTACGGATCGCCACACTGCGGGAGTTCCACGTCCACGACCGGCAGGCCCTGCTCGACAGCGCATCCGAGCAGGGGTGGACCCCGGCGCCCGCCGAAGAGGTGGCCGAGAATGACCCGTACGACGTAGTCGGCGCGGTGATGTGGCTCGCAGACCCGCCCATCGAATTCGACGGAGCCGACGGCCTCATCGACCGCAGCCAGGCTTCCATCCTTCGGCGCGACAAGGACCATGAGGTCGCCCAATGGAGTGCGGAGCCCATCATTGTGGACTTCGGCAGGGGCTGGCGCCGGCTGGAAGCCGACCCTTCCGCGGAGAACAGCGGGGACGACGAGATCCCGGACTTCGCCGCGCTCTTCCCGGCGGAGGCGGCGCACTGCGCAGACCCGGAGTGCGAGGACGAACGCTGTCTGTGGCATCTGACCCCCCGCACCGCGGACGTCCTGCACACCACGCTGTGCCTGCTTGCAGACGAGGCTTACGACGACGCCGAGGAACTCGGCGACGGGCGCCTCGTGCCGGACGAACGCGAGGGCAACTGGGGTGTGTTCGCCCGCCTGCCGAAGCTGACCTTCGGCGCCGACCTCCAGTGGCGGCGCCGATTCGCCCGTGCCGCCGACGACCTCGCCGACGACCTCGAACACGGCCACTGGCCGCAGCCGACCTGCACCGCAGAGGAACTCGCCCTGCACCTCGCCCTCGACGACGCCCGTGACCGCGTCGACGAACTCGGCGGCACTGAGGCCGACACCCACCATGGGCTGCCGACTCACCGGGACGACTACGAATTCGACGCCTGCACGGACATGTTCTTTCAGGACACCGATATCCTCATGCTCTACGACCGCCGCTTCGACGGCATCGAGGACCCGGATGACGACACCAACCGGCAGCTCGGAGTGGGCGACCTGCGCGCGCCCGCCTGGTTCGAGCCGTTCGGTAACGTGAAGACTCGCGACCCCCACCGCGGCTTCCGTCGCTGACCTGCACGGCCAAACTGCCGGTGTGGGCTGGAACGAGGAGCGTTCCGGCCCACACCGGGCAGCCGCATTCCTGACCGCTGCCGCTGGAGGAGGACCGTGGGGAGCTCGACCGTGACTCAAGGGGGAACTTCAGGGCCCGGATCCACGCTGTCATGGAATCCTGATCGCCCCAAGTGGATTGATCCCGCGCTCGAGACACTGGGGCACATGCGACGGACGCGAAAACTCGTTGGCTGGCTGCCACCAAGGTGCGACGATGCGACTGTTTCCCACGCGGAGGGCCCTTGTTCGTTTTCGTCTGTGCGAGATGTGAGGCCGGGCTGACCGCCCCGTTGTCCCAGGTCAGTCTTCCGGTGTACGCCCATCAGAAATACGGGAACGGGATCCAGCTGCCGGTGCTTATGGAGTCGGGGACGTTCGCCATGGACCCGGACCCCTGGGGACCGCCGTGGCGGCGGTGGGACGAGATCGCCCCGGGCGAGGCGGAGGCTCGCGGCATCTACGCGCCGGTCTACGCCCTGTCTGACGGCGCGCCCGGCGCGATCGTGATCGCCCCCGGAGATATCCGCAACACCCGACTGATTCCCGAGAAGCGAGGTGGCGCCTGCTGTGGCCTCGACGGGTCCGACGGCCCCAACATGGCCTGCGAGGCGTGCGGTCTGGCCGTGGCGAGCAGGGTCGACGACTGCTCGCTCTGGCAGGCGGTGTGGCTCGCCCCGGACGCCGTTCGCCGCCTACTCGTTGACGATGTCGACCCAGCGCCGCTCTCCTGGGAGGAGCTGATCGAGGAGGGGAACTGCACGCCCCCGTTCGAGCCGATCGCTACATGGGGGTCAAGGCTTGGGACGAGCCACTACTGGTCATGGAGCCCGCAATGGGAGGCGGCGGCCGGCCGAGCGCTTGCCCACCTGCTGGCGGCATCTGAAGGCCGGCCGGTGACGGTCCCGAACGGCCTGATTGCGGACGTGTTCCAACGCGCCCTCGACGCGCTGCTGCCCGTGGGTGCGCCGGAACGGCACGCCGTCCTAGCGGGACCGGGACGACCTGCTCCCGAAGCAAGCGTGGACATCCTCCTCGTACCGGTTCATCCGCAGACGGGCCATACATGGACACCCGCCGACCTGGCTGTATCGGCGTATCCGGTGCCTCTGCCGCTGGGGGTGTGGCTGTCGATGGCCTTTCCCAAGACGTACTTGCCCGTCCCAGCATCGGGCGGCATACCCCACGACGTCCTCCGCGACGACCCGCTCCCGCCGCGCCCCAACCGCCTGTTCCGGGCCGACGCCGGAACGTTCCAACGCACCTTGGTCCGGCTACCCGCCGTTCGCAGTCCGTGGCTGCGCAAGATCATCGAGAACCTCACGCAGCACATATCGACCGGCCTCTTCTAGCCGCCGGGCATAAGAGTCACATCTGCTCGTGACCGTCCGGCTGTCAGCGGCGGCCTGTTCAATGTTCGCCATGAACGTTCACGAGCTGGTGTCCGTGCTGGCTGACCCCAGCGCCCTGCGTGCCCGCTGTCGGGCGCTGGCGCTGCTCGACATCGTGCTCGACGGCTTCGCCCCGAGGCACGGCTACTACCCCGGCTGGCGTGCGGGCGTGGACCTGGCCACGATGGAGAACGGTTCCGGTGATCTGTACGGGATCGTCTTCGATCCGGCCGGGGTCTTTCTCTACGGCTTCGACCACGAATGCGACGCCACGCCGTGGCGGGACTGGCCCAGGGCACACTGGCCCGGGCTGCTGGAGGGCCTGCCCGCCGCGCTGGCGCACTATCCGGCAGATCCGGAGCTGCAGTTCGAGGGCTTCTTCGACGCGACGGTGTGTGCCTGGCGCGAGACGGGCGCGACCTCGTGGCAGTGCGGTCCGGTGATGTTCGAGCCGGGGGAGTCCGACGGAGCGGGCTGGCTCTTCGGCGTGTTGACCGACGGCAGTGCCGAGGCCGTCTGCAGTGACGCCGAGGACTACTATGAACGGCCTGTCGACCGGCAGGCCGTCGCCGCGCTCCTGGCGGGCGCCCCGCTGAACCCTCGGACCGTCGCCGCGCTCAACCCAGCGGCAGACTTCAAGGCGATAGCCGACCGCGCCCGCCTACTCGGCTACGCGGTGGTGGACGCCTGAACGAGCGGCCGGCTGTGCCTTCTCTTGCCGGTGCTCGTGAGTAGGGTGCGACCCGCGACGTGGGCATCACTGGAGGGAGGATCCTTGGGAGCCAAGACCGGTCTGCTGGTGTACGCCGACCGGGACGTGCCTTGTCGCCTAGGGCAAGTGGGTGGGGCTGACCTTGAGCAGACGACCGCCATGATGCGGCGTCTGTACCCGGGTTGGGTGATCGAAGCGGCTGGCGGTTCGACCTTGTGGGACGGGTTGTACCCTCCGGACGATCGGGCCTACGCGGGAAGCTGGCCTGGGTGGAGGTGGTCTGCGACCGGCGTGTGATGGTCGATCTGCCGTCTCAACTTCCGGGTGAGCTGGTGGCGCCGAGCGCGGGCCGGCGGATGGTGCTGCACGCGATGCATAGCGTGGTCGACTGGTTGGCCGTCGGTGTGTGGGAGGACAGGCGTCTCATCCGCTCGCTGAGTCTGTCCCCGGACAGCGGGATCGTCGAGAACATCGGCGAGCCGCTTCCCTTCGAACTGCCCTACTGGGTCGGGGAGCGCCCGGCCCAGGTCATCCCGTGGCCGGACCGGGACGACGAGTCGTACGCGCTGCCGTTCCACCCGCTGGGCATGGGCGAGGACGCACTGCGTGCGCTCTGCGGGTTCATCGTGGAAGGTCGCCCGGACCCCGGTGACGTGGATGCGGAAGCCATCCGGCTGCACGGATTCCTGGTGCGGGACCCGGATGCTCCGGATCCCGCCGTGAAGGAGGCCGCGCTCAGAGCGGCCGTGGCGGCCATGGGTCCGCCGCGTACCTATGTGCCGGACCCTGACGGCACGTTGATCAAGCGGGATGCTCTCTGACCCATGGCTCCACCGTGACCGTGGCAGCGGTTGCGCGCAGATCCTCGGCATGCCGTCGCGTGGCCTTCTCCTCGATCCCTTCGAAGAGCAGGACCGGGGGTGTGTCGGTCACGGTCTGCTTCGCGTGCCACAGGCCGCCGCCTGTCACTGTGCGGAACGTCTTCGCGACCTCCAACGGGCTGGGGCCGGCGTCGAGGAGCACCACGTTGTGGGGGATGTCGTCGCAGACGAGCGTGAAGTAGGCGGTCATGTGTGCCGCTCCTCGGGCTGGTAGCGGCGCACGCAGCGGAAGTCCGTCACCGCCTCGCCTCCGCGTGAGGCTGCGGTCGGAACTCGTGGACCACCTCGATGCGGCCGACGATGTGCCGGTTGAACCCCTCCAGCTCTTCCGCCGGTACCCACAGCTCGAGGATCGTGCGTCCGCCAGCTGCTGGACCGGGTAGCGGGCGGCAAAGTTGGCGTCGATCTCGAACCTGGTTACGTAACCGACGCCGGAGGCGGGCACGTTCCAGTCTCGGGCGATGCGAATCGCGTAGTCCTCGTTCAGCACCGGGTAGAAGATCGGCTGCTCGGGCAGGCGAGGCGGCCAGGCCCGCCAGCCCGATGCCTCGACCAGGGCCAGCTCCTGCGGGCCGGTCGGACGCCAGAGCGTCAGGGTCTTCGCCCGGGACATTGCGTGCTCTCCTTGATCCTCTGGGTGGGCGCTCACCGTAACCGCGTCGGCGGCCCGGCGGCGAATGGTTTCGGTTCCCGCGATTGGACACTCGCGCGCAGTGGGCAGCTCTTTCGATATTCGCTCGCACTGCCTGCCGGAAGCCTCCTACGATCGGTGCATCACCAAGCGTTGAGCGCTGGGACGCAAGCGGGGCTGTAACCCCTGCTCCCTTAGGGATAGCGAGGTTCGATTCCTCGGCAACGCACTGGTCCGTAGCTCAGTTGGAAGAGCAGCCGTCTCCAAAGCGGCGTGCCGCAGGTTCGAGTCCTGCCGGACCAGCAAAGAACTAACCGTTTTCGCAGAACTCCCGAAATGGGCGACCAGCACAATCCGGCAGGCAAGAGAATTAGAAGCTGTGGCCGTGTTCACCTGGGCGAGCAAGGCTACAATGAGGTTGTGAGGAACGTCACAGCTGAGATCGTCATCGCGAACCGCTTCTCACGCGCCTCTCACGGATTGGGCGTCATGAGACGACATCAGGTGTCATGCGGGGTGCACGAGATAGTCCCTGACCTGCGCGATTCGGACTGGTGAACATCAGTCAGACATCCGTTCGACCGCTGGGGGTCAAGTGGCCGGATGGGTCGCGCGACACGGTTTCTCCCTACTCGGCGAGGGTTGTACGCCCGCCGGAGGGAGGCCTGGCCACCGAGCCGGTCCCGTTGGTGTGGCCCGCAGCGATGATCGGTTGGCTGCTCGCAGGCCAGGGCTCCTGTCGGTTCTCAGACCTCGCCGAGGGGCATGTTCGGGTCGGCCAGGCGGTCGGCGTCCACCACGCGCTTGGAGATGATCAGTTCGCGCATCGGGTCAGTGACGTCCCAGATGTTCATGTTCATGCCGGCGAGCACCCGGCCGTCCTTGAGCCAGAACGCGATGAACTCGTTGGCCTTTACGTTTTGTCCCACACCGCCCGATGCGAGCACGTTTCGAACAGCGCCTACGCCAGCACGAAGTAGACCACCACGCGCGAGGGCAGCAGCCGCACCCGCCGCTGGACGCTCCGGGTCTCCGTCAGCACCGCGTCCACCAGCGCAAAGTCCACGATCTGCGTCGACTCGCCCAGATGCCCCGGCGCGAACGCCCCTGCCGCTACCGCGATCATCCTCGTGATGACAGACTTCTCCTGCAACGGGGCACCCCTTGATCAACAAGCTTGGTCGCAAGTTGATCTACAGGTGTCCCGTTGCCTCGTTCAACCCTCTTGACGAGCGCCCTCGCGCCCAAACGCAGCGGTGTTGACATACACATGCCACGGTTGGAGGTTCCCGCTCGACGGAGCCCGCGTCGCTGCAGTCAGCACTCGTTCGAGTACTTCTTTGGGTACCGGCTCATCGCTGAACGCCCGCACGGCCCGGCGACTGTCCACGGCTTCATATACATCCACGCCTTCTCGTCCTCTCACTCAACGGCAACCACCTCTCTATCCTCTTCAGCACGCGCACGGAGTCATCGGAGACTGGTGCTGGTGGCGGGCGGCAGCGGTGCGGAGTTTGGTGAGGATCCGCCGGTTCTTCAGGTGGGGCGAAGTCGTGTTCGATGGGGCCCGTCCGGCTGGCTCTCGCCCGCTCCACCGGCCGGATCGGCGCCGGCCCGGGGCTGCTGTGCGGAGCCGTCGTGGCCCTGTTGCTGGGGCTGAGCGGCACAGCCCTCGGCGGACTGGCGCTGACCCGCTCCCGCCGCACCGGCTGACCGGCTCACCAGCGAATGGGACCGCGTTCCGGGCGAGTGTCCGTGCTGTCTCAGCTCGCGAACCTTTCGACTCGCCGGCGTACGCCGGTCGCCTCCCGGACCCGCTACAAGTGCTGTCCGTTCAGCATCCAGAGCCATCCGTCACGCTGTGACCCACGTCACATGCGATTCCTGTCAGCAATCGGGGCCCTGTTCCGCTCAAGTCACCGGGAGCAATCGAACCGAACAGGAGCTACTCATGAAGCACCGCATCCTCGTTCTCGGCGCCGGCTACGCCGGGGCCTACACGGCCGGGAATCTGGCCCGCCGGCTGTCCCCGGCGGACGTCGAGATCACCGTGGTCAACGCTGTGCCGGACTTCGTCGAGCGGATGCGCCTGCACCAGTTGGCGGCCGGCCGGGACATCGAGGCCCCGAAGCTCGCCGACGTCTTCGCGGGCACGGGGATCCGGCTGCGCCTGGCCCGTGTCACCGCCGTCGACCCCGAGCGCCAGGTCGTCGCCGTGGCCGACGGCGGCGGCGAGCTCGGCTACGACACGCTCGTCTACGCGCTCGGCAGCCACGGCGACGTCGAAGGCGTCGCCGGCGCGGCCGAGCACGCCTTCGACGTCGCCGCCCGGCCCTCGGCGCTGAGGCTGCGCGAGCGCTTGGACAGCCTGGGTCGGCGGGGCGACGGCGGGCGTGTGGTGGTCGTCGGCGACGGGTTGACCGGTATCGAGACCGCCACCGAGATCGCCGAGGCCCGGCCCAGCCTGTCGGTGACGCTCATCGCCCGCGGCGAATTGGGTGCCCGGCTCTCCGCCGGGGCCCGCGGCCGCCTGCGCCGAGCCTGCGACCGGTTGGGCGTCACCGTCCTGGAGCACACCGTGGTCGAGGCCGTCGAAGCTGCGCGGGTGCTGTGCGCCGACGGCACCGCCCTGGCGTCCGACGCGACCGTGTGGACGGCCGGGTTCGCGGTCGACCCCATCGCCGCCGCCGGCGGGCTGGAGGTCGCCGGGGACGGTCGGATTGTGGTCGACCGCACCATGCGGTCGGTGTCACACCCGAACGTCTACGCCATCGGAGACAGCGCCTACGCCATCGGCGACAACGGCCGACCGCTGCCGATGTCCTGCGCGTCGGGCGCCTGCACCAGCCAGCAGGCCATCGGGGCGATCCTGGGGCGCCTGACCGGCCGCAGGATCGCCAATACCAAGCTGGTCTACACGTACAACCACATCAGCCTCGGGCAGGGGGACGCGATCTGGCAGGGGGTCGACGACGAAGGGCAGCCGAAGCCGAAGCACATGGGCGGCCGGAAGTCCGCGCGGCTCAAGGTGCGCCTCGTCGCGCTCTCCCGGTGGGCGACCTCGCACCCGACCCTCGGCATGCCCAAGCGCAAGCACCGCCTGGCCGCCGTGCCGGACGCGACTGCCGAAAATACCGTCACGTCCGGCACGATGACGGTCGCGTAGCCGCCTAGGGTGATCCACGTGGACAGCACCGCCGCTGATTGCTTCGACACCAGTCGGTTCGAGGCCGGCCGCAACCGGCTGGCCTCGCTGGCGTACCGCCTCCTCGGCTCGGCCGCCGACGCCGAGGACGCCGTGCAGGATGCGTTCGTGCACTGGCAGGCCGCCGACCGACAGTTGATCAAGGTGCCGGAGGCGTGGCTGACCAAGGTCGTCACCAACCTGTGCCTCGACCGGCTCCGCTCGGCGCAGGCCCGCCGCGAACGCGCCGTCGGCGCCTGGCTGCCCGAACCGCTCCTCGACGGCGACCCCATGCTCGGCCCGGCCGACACGTTCGAGCAGCGCGAATCGGTCTCCCTGGCCGTGCTGACCCTCATGGAGCGCCTGTCACCCATCGAACGGGCCGTCTACGTCCTGCGCGAAGCGTTCTCCTACAGCCACGCCGAGATCGCCGAGACCCTCGACATCACCGAGTCCGCGAGCCAGCAGCACCTCCACCGGGGCCGGGGCCGCATCACCGCCGCGCGCCGCGGCGGCGGCGAAGTCGACCCGGCAACCGCTCGCAGGATCGTCGAGGAATTCCTCGCCGCTGCCTCCTCGGGCCGCACCGAACGGCTGGTGGCGCTGCTCACCGACGACGCGACCGCGATCTCCGACGGCGCCGGCCTGACCGAGAAGCTGCTGCAGTACGACACTGCGCAGCGCATCGCCGCCATCGCACGGGCCGGCTTCAAACCCACACCTGCGAAACAGCGACTCGCCGGCGGCACGTCCGCCGTCCACTACGCGCTCGTCAACGGTGCCCCCGCCATCCTGTTCGTGCCCGGCGGCCAGGTCGTCGGTGCCGTGACGTTCGACATCACGGGCGGCAGGATCGCGACCGTGCGCGGCATCGCCGCCCCCAGCCGCCTCGCCCGCCTCAACGAAGCGTGGCGGCAGCACGAACCGGACACGCCGCTCATCGCCCAGTGGTGACCCGATGCCGACCGCGTTCAGGCCTACGCCGGACGCCATCGCACCTGGTGACCATCCAGGCGCGCAGGCGCGTCAGGCTGCTGCCGCGCCGGCAGCGTCCGCCCTGCCGGAGAGGAGCGCTGTCCTCCGGTCGATCGACCGCGTTCCGGGCTGAAGGTGGAGGGCTCCGCGCGCCGAGCCCGCACCCGTAGAGTGATCTGCGCCACATGCTGTCACAGTCGTCGACCGCGCGGTGTCTTGAGGCCGAACCCCCCTGGAGACGGAGGAGACACCATGGCTGAGAGCACCGACGTGGTCGTGATCGGCGGCGGGTACGCCGGCGTGATGGCCGCGAACCGGCTGACGCAGCGCGACGACGTCACCGTGACGCTGGTCAACCCGCGCCCGGCCTTCGTCCCGCGGCTGCGCCTGCACCAACTGGTCGGCGGGTCCCACGACGCGGTCGTCGACTACCGGGACATCCTGGCCGCCGGCGTCCGACTGGTGATCGACAGCGCGACCCGGATCGACGCGGCCGAACGCAGCGTGACGCTGGCGACGGGCGGCACGGTCGGCTACGACTACCTGATCTACGCGGTGGGCAGCGGCGCCGCCGACCCGGGCGTGCCCGGAGCAGCCGAGTTCGCCCACCCGATCGCCACCCTGGAGAAGGCGCAGCGGCTGCGGTCGATCCTCGACGCCGCTCCCGCCACGGCCACGGTGGTGGTGGTAGGCGGCGGACCGACCGGTATCGAGACCGCGGCCGAGCTGGCGGAGCGGGGCCGCCGGGTGACCCTGGTCTGCGGAGGCGTGCTCGGTGCGTACCTGCACCCCCGGGCTCGGCGCACGGCTTCCAAGCGGCTTGCCAAGCTCGGGCTGACCGTACTCGACGGTCCCGGCAGCAAGGTCACGGCCGTGACCCGCGACGCCGTGCACCTCGGTGACGGCCGTGAACTGCCGAGCGAGGTCACCATCTGGACCGCCGGTTTCGACGTGCCCGATCTGGCCATGCGCAGCGGGCTGAACACCGACGCCGCGGGGCGCCTGCTCACGGACGAGACGCTGACCAGCGTGGACGACGGCCGCATCATCGCGGCCGGGGACTCGGCGGCACCATCGGACCTGCCGTTCCGGATGAGCGCCTATGTCGCGGGCTGCCTGGGGGCACACGCCGCCGACACGGTGCTGAGCCGGATCGCGGGAGGGCGGCCTGCGCCCATCAACCTGTCGTTCCCCGCCATGTGCATCAGCCTGGGGCGTCGCGCCGCCGTCTTCCAGCTCGCCCACAAGGACGACACCGCGAGGAGGCTCTACGTCACCGGCCGACCGGCCGCGAAGCTCAAGGAACTCTCCTGCGCGTTCAGCGTGAAGCACCTGGTGGAAGAGGCGCGCAAGCCCGGTTCGCACACCTGGCCCAAGGACGACAAGCACCGGCCGCAGCTGCTGCTGGCCAGGCGCGGCAAGGCGTCGGCCGCCGCTGAACGGGCAGCGTAGCCAGGCATCCGCGTCCGACCCGGCCGAATGTCGGCACGACGGGCCAAAGACCATGCCGTTGATGCATGTTCGAACGCCGCCTGTGACCAGGGCGGCCGCCGAGGAGAGAGACCCAGAGATGACCGACCACGCCACTGACAGGGCGACCGACACGTTCGTCGCCCACCGCAACCTGCTGTTCACCGTCGCCTACGAGATGCTCGGATCGGCGGCCGACGCAGAGGACGTCCTCCAGGAGACCTGGCTGCGATGGGTCAAGGTCGACCTCAGCCAGGTGAGCGACCAGCGCGCCTACCTGGTCCGGATCACGACCCGTCAGGCCCTCAACCGGCTGCGCACCTTGAAGCGCCGAAGGGAGGCGTACGTGGGCCAGTGGCTGCCCGAGCCGCTGCTCACCGCGCCGGACGTGGCCGAGGACGTCGAACTCGCCGAGAGCGTGTCGCTGGCGCTGATGCTCGTCCTGGAGACGCTGTCGCCGACCGAGCGGGCCGTCTTCGTGCTGCGCGAGGTCTTCGACGTCGCCTACGACGAGATCGCGGCGGCCGTCGACAAGAGCCCGGCCGCCGTCCGCCAGATCGCCCATCGCGCCCGCCGGCACGTCGACGCCCGCCGCCCACGGAACGCGGTCTCCCCGAGCGAAGCGCGGGCGGCCGTGGAGTCCTTCCAGGGCGCTCTCGAAACCCGGAACCCGCAGGCCCTCCTGGACGTGCTCGCCCCTGACGTCGTCCTGGTGAGCGACGGCGGCGGACTGAAGCGAGCCGCGCTGCACCCAATCATCGGCGCCGACAAGCTGGTCCGCTTCTACCTCGGCGGCTCCAGCAAGGTCGAAGCCACGATCACCTGCAAGCCCACCGTGGTCAACGGCAACCCGGCACTGGTCGTGCGCCTGGACGGCGAGCTCGACGGTGTCATGGCCATGCGTGTCGAGGACGGCCGCATCACGGGCGTCTACTACGTCCGCAACCCCGAGAAGCTGACCCGCGTCGAATCCGAGACCCCGCTCACCCTGCGATGAACACGCCGGACCACCGCCACGCCACCCATCCGTCACCGAGAGGCAGAACAGGAGACCGCGCCATGGCCACACAGACGACGGCAGGAGAGCGCAGCCTGACGTTCATACGGGTCGCGGTCGCCCTGCAGACCCTGGCCATCTTCTTCCAGGCGGCCACCGCCGGACTGCTGCTGTCCACGTCCTACGGCCAGACGCTGCACAGCGCCGGAGCGCGTGTGATGTACGGCGCGTCCATGCTGTACGTGCTCGCCGCGATCCTCGCCTGGCGGCCGGGCGGCGGTACACCCCGTCCGATCTCGTACGCCATCGGCTTCCTCGCCCTCGCGTCGGTACAGGTCGTGCTGGGCATCGCGCACGAGCCCTCGCTCCATGTCCCCCTGGGCGTCCTGATGTTCGGCCTCAGCACCCTGGCATTGGGGCAGACACTGTCCACCCGCCTTCGGAGCCGTACCAGCATCAGGCCGTAGCCACCGCTCCCTACCGTCGCAACGGCAGCCCGGCGCGACGAACACCGAAGGCCCCGCTCCGAGCCAAGGCGCCGCGCTGGGGATTGCGCAGCGCGCCCACCCGGTCCCCGTCACCCCGTGAAGCACCTACACGCACTGTCCGAGGAGGAAGCATGGATACTCCGACCCCGCGCGCAGCCGACACACTGCCGTCACCCTGGCCGACGGTGGCCAGGACGGTCGTCCTGCTCACGGCGATCATCAGTGTGCTGCTCACCGCCTTCGCCTGGCCGTCGGTGCGGTCGCACGTGCACGACGTGCCGATCGCCGTCGCCGGGCCGACCACCGCCGTCACACAGATCAGCACCGCTCTGGACCAACGGCGGCCGGGCGCCTTCGCGATCACCAAAGTCGTCGACACCGCAGCCGCCGAACAGCTGATCCGTGACAGGAAGGTGTACGGAGCAATCGACCTCAGCTCCGGCACCCCGCAGGTCATCACCGCCTCGGCCGCCAGCGCAGCAGTCGCCCAGACCCTCCAGAGCATCGCGACCGTGCTCAGCCAGGGCCAGACACCAGGAAACGGCACCGCGGTCCCCACCCGCGACCTCGTCACGCTGCCGGCTGACGATCCGCGCGGTGCCGGCCTCGCCGCCGGAGCCCTGCCCCTCGTCATGGGCGGCCTGCTCTCTGCGGTGTTGCTGACCAGGCTCGTCCGCGGCACTGCCCGCCGGGTCGCCGGGTCGCTCGCCTTCGCGGTCACCGGCGGCTTGGCCGTGGCAGCGATCCTGCAGTTCTGGCTCGGCTCGCTGAACGGCTCCTACCCGGCCAACACCGCCGCGATCGCCCTGGCAATCGCGGCCACGTCCCTGAGCATCATCGGGCTGGAGTCACTGCTCGGCTACGCCGGAATCGGCCTCGGCGCCGTTGCCATGATGCTCGTCGGCAATCCCCTGTCAGGAACGTCGACCGCACCCGAGATGCTGCCCGGCTGGTCCGGCATGCTCGGTCAGCTGCTGCCGCCCGGGGCGGGTGGCCAGTTGCTGCGCTCCACCGCTTTCTTCGACGGCGCCGGCACCACCCGCTCCGTCATCGTTCTCGTGACCTGGCTCATGCTCGGTGCAGTCCTGTGTCTGGCCGACGGCCTGCGGGTGCGCCGCGCCGCGAACGCTCACACGCCACCGCTCGGCAGGTCCTGACACCGGCCGGGTGGCGAGCGGAATTGATGCGCTGCTCAGGGGCGCGTGGCGGTGATCGCCTCGGTCCGGATGAGTTCGTCGAACTGGCCGCTGGGGGCGAAGACCGTGAAGGCGTCGCGGAGGTCGCGTCCGAAGGCGTCCTTAGGGCCTGTGTGATGGCGTGATCAATATTGCGATTTCGCGCCCACCCGAAGGTGGAATCCGGTAGGACGCTGTGTGTGACGCGTAGGCAACTCACCGACGAGCAGTGGACGTTCATCGAGCCGTACTTGCCCATCGGTGAGTACGGCCCGTACCCCGAGAGGCTGCGGGATCAGTTCGAGGGATTGATCTGGTGCTTCCGCTCCGGCGCCCAGTGACGGCGCTGGTCAGCATCGACTCCACCACCGTCCGCGCGCCCACCACGACGCCGGGATGCACCTGGACCCCGACGCTCTGGCCGCCGTGGAGAAGGCCGCCGACGAGGCGGAGAAGGCCCGCCCGAAGGGGGCGGCTCAGAAGGACAAGACGGGCAAGACGCAACAGACGACCCGGAACGGGAAGAGCGGCGACGTATCCGGCGCCGGCGCAAGCTTCGACTGAAAGCCGCCCTGCTCGGACGCTCCAGAGGCGGGCAGATCAGCAAGATCCATTGTGCCGGCGACCGCAAGTGCCGCCCGCTGTCGTTCGTCCTGACCGAGGGGCAGGCCGCCGACAGCCCGCAGTTCATCCCCGTCCTGAAGAAGGTCCGGGTCCGCGGGCGGTCGGCCGTCCCCGAACCCGGCCCGACGCGGTCGCCGGAGACAAGACACCTCACGGCGCCAAGCCGTCAAGTTGATGTCCGGGTAGCTCGTGGGGCGGTCGAACAGAGCGGATCTTCGTACGCCAGAATCGCGGCATAGCGATGGCGCGGCACTGGTACTCCTCGGCTCCCGTTCTGGACGGTCTTCCGTTGCTGGACGAGCCCGGGTTCTGGGCCGCGCACCTGGTCGACCAGTGCCTCGCACCCCTCGGGGGCGCCATGAGTTACGACGGCACTTGCACCTGCCGTAGCGGTGCAGCAGAGGGGCTGCGCTTGCGGTGATGGGACGTCAGCACCCAGGCATTGTCGGAGAATAGTTGTATGCGGATTCTGATCATCACTGCCGGTTCACGAGGCGACGTCGCGCCGTTCACGGGTCTGGGCCAGCGCTTATTGGATGGTGGACACCAGGTTGCCGTGGCTGCCCACCCTCCGTTCGCGACCCTCGTCGAGGCGTGCGGTCTCCAGTATCGGCCGTTGCCGGGAGACCCGCAGGAACTCATCCGCTCCAGGGGCCAGACGGCGTCACCGGAGGAGATCCGGACGGTGATGACGGCATTTCTGAACAGGCTCGCCGATGGAGTGGCGCAGGCTGTGGCAGGCGGAGCCGACCTGGTGCTCACCGCCTTCGGCCCGTCGGCGCTCAGCCAGGCGGCGGGGGACGCTTTCGGTGTTCCCGTCCTCGGCACCTATCTCACGCCGGCTTTCGCCACCAGGGACTTCCCGCTGCCCGGTGCTCAGGGAGACGGCGACCTCGGGCCTGACGGCAATCTCGCCGCCGGCCACGCGGTGCTCCGGCGTGCGGATGCCCTCTCCGCAGGCGCTGTGACGCGGCTGCGCGGCCGCCTCGGCCTGGCCGCCGAAACGCCCTCGGCATCGCTCGGAAAGGCTGGGCCGGTTCTTCACGGCTTCAGTCCGCTGGTGGTGCCGCGCCCGGCGGACTGGCCGTCCGGGGTTGACGTGACAGGCTACTGGTGGCCCGCTCGACCGCAGGGCTGGCAGCCTCCGGTCGAACTGGTCGACTTCCTTCAGGCCGGTCCGGCCCCGGTGTTCATCGGGTTCGGCAGCATGGCACCGGGGGAGGGCGATCGGCTCGGCGAACTGGTGGCCGCCGCGGTGAGGCGGGCGGGTGTGCGTGCGGTCGTGCAGGCGGGATGGGCCGGGATGAGCGGCGCGGGTGATGACATCATGGCCGTCGGCGACCTGCCCCATGACTGGCTGTTCCCACGCACGGCCGCCATCGTCCACCATGCCGGGGCGGGAACCGCCGGAGCCGGACTGCGGGCCGGAGTTCCCACTGTGCCGGTTCCCGTCATGGCCGACCAGCCGTTCTGGGCGGCACGCCTGCACCGGCTGGGAGTCGCCCCTCAGCCGCTTCCGTTCCAGGACCTCACCGCTGAGAACCTCGCAGCCGCGATCTCGGCCGCCAGGGCCGAGCCGGTCCGCCACCGTGCGGCCGACATCGCCAGGCGCATGGCGACAGAGGACGGCGCTGCCGGCGTCCTCGCCCACATCGGCGAAGGATTCGACCACTGACAGTGAGGATGTTCATGAGCGGTGTCCGGGAAGGTCTGACCCAGCCTCTGACTGACCTCGGGTCCTCAACCCGATCTGTCGGCCTCGTCCGGGAGCCGCTCGTGTGTATCCGCCGGCCCGGCTTGCGTGACTTCAGAAGCGATTCCCAAAGCGGACGTAGTGTCAAGTTTTCCCAGCTCAGGTGTGAAGTCGACGCCTGGTAGGCAGGCTCGATCCGCTGTGTTCATTCGCGAAATGGCGGAGGTGGCGGATGCCGTCGGTGCTGGGAGTGTTGGAGGAGCGCGAGCGGGTGGCGCTGGCCCGGGCGGAGGGGCTGCGGGTGGAGTTGGAGCGGCTCCAAGCGGCGGTGGCCGAAGCGGAGGAGGCCGCGCGGCGCGCGGTCATCGCCCGTGAGGAGGTCGCCTGTGCTCTCGCCGAGGCGGCGGACGGCGCGGTGGTGCTGCCCGCTCGGGCGGTGACTGGTTGGGTGTGGAGCTGCAGTCCAGGCCGTGGACCGTGCCCCGGGCCACCACCTGGGCGAAGAAGGCGAGTTCGCTCACCCGAGCCTCCCGTTCCGCGGGCTGTGACGGGCTCCTCAGCTGCACGCTGGCGATCCGGTGCTCGAGAGTGCCGGGCCAGTGCGGGTTGGGCAGGCCGTCGTGGGTCATGTGCTCCCTGCGCCACAGGCGCGGCCACAGGTCCCGTTCGTGCGGGTGGAGGTGGTGAGGCTGGCCGCAGGCACACGAGTGCTGTACCGCTCCGCAGCCGCGGCACAGGTCGATGAACCCGTGGCCGGTCGAACGAGAGATGGCGGGGCGGCGGCTGCCGCAGTCCGCGCAGCCGGGCAGTGCTTCGCCGTTCACCAGGCTGATTTGGCGGCGGACGAACTCGGGCAGGGCCAGGGCTGGATGGCAGAGCGGATCGAGCTGGTAGCAGCTCTGCCGCCCGTGGCGGTGCCACCATGTGCCGGGGCGTCGGGGGACCCGCTGACCGGCATGCTTCTCGCGTCGCCGCCGCTCGGCGTACCGGGCGTCCTCGGCCAGCCGGAGCAGGCGGGCCTCGTGGAGTTCGTTCACCGCACGCGTCAGCGAGTCGGGATCGGCGTCGAGGTCGCGCGGTATCGCGGCGCTGACCGTCAGGTGGTGGTAGGTGGCGCGGAAGCCGTACGGGGCGTACAGGGTGAGGCACGTACGCAGTGCCGCGTGGCGTCGCCGCGTCGGCAGCTTGCGGTCAAGCACGAGTCGGCGGTGCGTCAGGAAACTCGCCATCAGCTCGACTTTCGCAGGGGTGCGGTGATTTCGAGCGATCGGTCGAACGCGTTGACCAGTGCCTGCGCCGACTGGGGTGCGTGCTGGTCGGCCATGCAGCGATCAGCAGGAGGAAGTCGGCGAGGTCCTGCTGGACCCTGGCGAGCAGCCGGGGGAGCTCGGTCTGGGCGATCTCGATCACCGGGCCCGGGCGCTCGCCGTCCGGGTGGAGCCGGATGGTGTCGCCGAGGTGCTCGGCCCACGGTGTCGGGTCGTGGCCGAGCCACAGCTCGCCTCCGTCGGCGCTTTCCAGCCATCCGCGCCAGTCCTCCAGTCCGCAGCAGCAACCGGGCGTCAGCGTCGTGCCGGTGCCCGTGTCCTGGACGCGGATCCCTCCTGGGGCGACGAACCCATTCGCGTGCAGTAGTGAGCTCAAGAAGGCGTCGGCCGGGTCGGTCAGACGGTCGTCAACCCGGCTGGAGTTGTAGTCGGCCAGGGTGGCGATCGCCGTGCCGACCTGGTCGCTGCTCAGCGTTCCGTTCAGTGGGATGAGTTGGTACGGCAGTTGCTCGGCGAGGCCAGAACGCGAATTCGGGAAGCGCGCCGATCTCCAGCACGGGATGTATGACGATCACCGGCCCGGTGTCGCGGACACCTGCCCCGGGCACCGCCGAATATATCTCGGCCGCGATGACAACGCCGGGGCCGGGTAAGGCCCAGAATCGGGCGCCTCACCCGATGCCGCGAGCGACCGGGTGCTCAGCCTGGAAGGCCAGCCTGCGTTCGGCGTCCTGAGCGATGTGGTCGAGGAGGTCGTCGAGTGCCGCGAACGCTTCCCACGGCTGCTGGCGGCCGGCTTCGGCAAGTCGCTCGATCAGCAGTTGTTCGAGATCGGTGACGCGCTTGTCCTTCCAGATCTTGTCGGCGAGGCTCACCATCAGCTCGTCGGTGCTGATGGCGGGGGCGATCCACGATGCGTGGCTGCGGGCGAAGCGGGCGGGCGCTGGAAGCCCCGACGTGCCCCGCCCGGCGCACCGGTAGCGGGCGGCCAAGCCCGTCCACGCGCGAGGGGTCGAGCGGCGCGGAAGGGCGGGGTAGGGCCAGCGGCACCAGGCTGCGGCGCGGACGGAGCGGGAGCTCGCTTCGCCAGGGCCCTTATGGGCGGGATCGCCTCTTCCACGGGCCGGCACTGTGTCTGCGCTCGTACACGGCGGCGTTGACTGGCCGAGCGGCCGCGGACCTTCCGGCGCCGAAGCTGCCCCCGCACTGGCTCGGCGATGTCGCTACCAGCAGCAGCCTGTGCCGTTCGGAAACTCGTCGCTGCTGGTCAGGCCGCATATCGGTACTCGTTGATGATGCCGCCGAGCACTCGCGTGCGAAGGAGCCGGTGAGCGGCCAGGCCGGCTCTTGGCACCGCTCCACCCGGCTGTTGCAGCACCTGGACCCCAGGATGCTGGTGCTGTGGGACCGGGGGTTCGACGGCAACGACTTCCTCGCCGCCGTGCACGCCACCGGTGCACAGGTCCTGGGCCGTATCAACGCCCGTCGCCGCCCGCCCGTCCTGCAGCCGCTGACGGACTCCTCCTATCTCTCGGTCATCGGCGGTGTTCCGGTACGCATCATCGAGGCCACAGTTGGCGTCACCTGCTCGGACGGCAGCAGCTTCGAGAGCTCCTACCGGCTGATGACCACCCTGCTGGACGCCCGGCGCTACCCCGCCGACCGCCTCGTCCACCTCTACCACGAGCGCTGGGAACACGAGAGCGCCTACTACGCCCTGCGCCACACCATCCTCAACGGACGCATCCTGCGCTCGGGCGACCGATTCGGCGTCGAGCAGGAGATGTGGGCCCTGCTGGTCCTCTACCAGTTGCTGCGACGGGTGATGGTCGAGGCGGCGGAGTCCCGGCCCGGCACCGATCCCGACCGCTGTTGCTTCACGATCGCCTTCCACACAGCCCGCGACCTGCTGGTATGTGCGGAAGAAGTCGTCCAGGAGGGCATCGGCACGATCGGGCGCCGCCTCCTGTCGGCGCTGTCACCAGCCCGCCGCCTCCGCGTCAGTACCCGCAAGGCGAAGTCGCCCATCTCCCGTTACGCGGAACGGAAAGCGGACGGCCGCCCCGACACAAGCCGGACCACGACCTCGGTGACGATCGCCGGTCGGATGTGCGGTGACACCGAGAACGTGGACGCGCCGGGTCTTGATCTCCATGACGAAGAAGACGTAGAGGCGCCAGAGGAAGACGGTGTCCACGTGCAGGAAGTCGCAGGCGAGCAGCGTGTGGGCCTGGGAGCGGAGGAACGTGCGCCAGGTCTGCTGGGTGGCGCGCTGCGGTGCGGGTGGCAGGCCGGAGCGGCGCAGTACGCGCCGTATGGTGGCGGCGGCGACCCGGTGTCCGAGCCGTCGCAGTTCGCCTTGGATCCTGACGTAGCCCCAGGTCGGATTGTCCGTGGCGAGGCGGCGGATGAGTGCGGCGAGTTCGTCGGGCAGCGGTGGCCGGCCCGGTCTGGTCGGCGGCTGGCGCCACCTCCAGCGAACCAGCCGGCGGTGCCACGCCAGCAGCGTGCCCGGGGTGACGAGCCGCTGCCGGCGCAGCGCGGTCGGCAGCTGTCGCGCGAGTGCCGAGAGCACTGTGCGATCGGCCCACGACATCCGTGGCCGCGCGACCTGCGCCGCAGCACCGCGACCTCGTGGCGCAGCGCGAGGATCTCGGCGTTTCTCACGGCCGAGGAGCGCCCCAGCAGCGTCAGCCAGTCCAAGGCCCGGCAGAAGATCAGGTACACCAGTCGCAGACCCACGACCAGCGATCATGCCCAGGACGCATACATGCACAAACCTGTTGATCAGACCTGGTCTGCGGGTAAAGACACCCCTCAGGCGCGCTGACCCACGGAGGGGTTGTCCTGGCAGAGGCGCATGGCACTGCTGGACGCCTCCAAGCCCTTGCCATCGGCAGGCTCGCCGGCGCCAGTGGGGCATTGCGCCAGAAGTCCGTCTGTACGCAGATCGCCCCGTTGTCGAGCATGTGTGTGCCGCCCTTGCCGATGAAGGCGAGCCCGCAGAGGCAACCCGGCCGTCATGGGCCAGCACCGCGCACACCCGCACGCGAACCGGTCCGGTCGCCGTGCCGCTGCCTGCCGTCGCCGAGATGAATGCTCGAACTGCTCGCCCCCTACACCGGCCACCGCCACCGCGTCTGCAAACTCATCGCCGTGACCGGCAGCCGAGCGCCCCGTTTCAACCCCCGGCTGGCCCCCCGACTGGCCCCCGACGACCACCGAGACCGCTGACCACCGGTCCCCGGCCGGCGCCTTGCTCCGGACCATCTGACGAACGCGCACCGAGAGAAGCGGTAGGGAGCGCTCTACCGGGTGCCGTAGAGTAGAGGCTACCGACGCGGGGTGGAGCAGCTCGGTAGCTCGCTGGGCTCATAACCCAGAGGTCGCAGGTTCAAATCCTGTCCCCGCTACGAACGTGAAGGCCCGGCTTCCGCCGGGCCTTCACTGTGTCCGGAGCCGTGCGGCTCGCCCCCTTCACCAGCCTCCGCCACCAGGCCTGCCGGCCCATCGGCCTCACCGGAAGCCGGGCACCGCGCTTCGGCCCCCGGCCCGCGTCGGTTTCCGGCCGGTCACCGCCGCCCTGATCGCCGAACCGGTCGGCGCTCACCGGCGGCGGCCCATAGGGCCGTCCGCCGGGTTTGGGGCCAGTGGCGTCAGGGCTTCCCCTTTGAGACGAAAAGGGTGACGGCGGTGCCCGGGGCGACCGCGGTGCCGGCCCTGGGCTCGCTGCTGATCACCGCGTCGGCCGGGGTCTTCCAGTCGGTGAAGTTCTGGACATGCTCGATCTTCAGTCCGACTTCCGCGAGGACCTTCTCGGCCTGGGCCTGGGGCATGCCGAGGACTGCCGGGACGGTGACGGAGGGGGCGCCGGGCGCTGGTTCGGCGCGGGTGCCGGGAGAGGGTGTGGCACTTCCCATCGGAGCCTCGGGGGAAGCAGTGGCTGAGGTGTCGGGGGCGGGGGAAGCGGTGGAGGTCGGCTCCGGCGGCGCGGGCGAGGGTGTCGCGGAGGCTACGGGCGCGGCGGCGGCGTGCCGGACCGGGGGCTGGTCAAAGCCGTGCAGGGCGAAGGCGGTGCCCGTGGTCAGGACGATGGCGGCCGCCGATGCCGTGACCGCGAGCAGTCCGCGCCGACGGCGGGTGCGGCGCAGGATGGCGGTGCCGTCGAACACGAGGGGGTGTGCGTCGTTCGCGAAGTTGTCCATGGCCTGGATCAGTGCCTCTCTCAGGTCGGGGTCCGGGGTGGAGCCGAGGTGGCCGTCGGGCGGGAACGAGGTCATCACGCACCTTCGAACTGGGGCAGAGGGGTGGGCCGGCCGTCGTCCGGTACGGGCGCGGGCGGTTCGGACCGGGGCACCGCGGTGCGCAGTTTGGCCAGCCCGCGGGCGAGTTGCGAGCGCACGGCGGAGGGTGAGATCCGGAGCGTCTCGGCGATCTCCTGGTCGCCCATGTCATGCAGGTAGTGCAGCACCACGACGGTGCGCATCCCGATCGGCAGGGCGTGGAGCGCCTGTACCAGTTCGTCGCGAAGGTCCACGAGCCGGTACGGGTCATGGGGGTCGGCGTGGTCCGCGAGGTCCGAGCGCTCGCCGGCCCGGCGGAGTCTGCGCCACCGGTCGTTGGCCAGGTTGACCACGATCCGGCGTACGTAGGCCTCCGGCGAGTCCGCGACGGCCACCCGGTTCCAGTGCCGGCATGCCTTCTCCAGCGCCTCCTGCAGCAGGTCCTCCGCACTGTCCTGACTTCCGGTCAGGATGTAGGCGGTCCGGAACAGTGCCGCGGAGCGCTGCTGGACGAACTCGACGAAGTCGATCCGCCGGGTGTCCCTACCGCGCCAGCCCAGCCTCACCAGCTACCCGCCGATGCACTCATGTTCTCCCCCTTCAGCGTTCCCGCACCCATGACGGCCCCGCACCGCATCCTGCTGCACCGAACCTCCCGAAGTGACACACATCACCTCGACCAGTGGTCCGGAACGCCCGCCGCCCGCCGACGGCCCGTAATGGTCAGCTGGGGCATCGACCCACCGGGCGTGGTCAGAGAAGGGCGACGGCGGCCACCGGCTGCTCCTGGGCACCACCGTCGGTGTCCAGGAGGCGGGCGACACGGTCGTGCTCGATCACCGCGCGCACCGTGCCCACCAGGTCGTCGTACACCGGAACACCCCGGCCAAGCCCGGGTTCCAGTACATGACCACGACCTTCGGCGGGGCGGCGGGGCGTGCATGCCCGCCACGTCCTCGGCCGGCATAGTCAGCGCGTAGCGCTGCACAGGTCCATCCTCTGGTCCTGCCCCAGACCGACCTCGTACGCCGCGTGGCCTGGCCAGGGCGGGTGACGGGTGCATCCGGGCGTGCCGCTCGATGAGCGGTGCGGGATGGCCCAGCCCGGTCTACGCGAAGCAGACGGGGGCGGTGGGGTGGAGCGGCACGGTGGCATTCAGTCCGGCGGCTGCGGCGGCCCTGAGGTAGGCGCCGGGCAGGAAGTGGGCGTGCACGTCGATGCGGGTGGCGGCGGTCATGATGGCCTGCTCAGTGGTCTGCTCCACTCTTCTGCGCCTTCTGCCCATGGGGCTGCTGCTTTCTCCTTGGTAGGGCCGCTGCTCCGCCGAGGTCCGGCGGAGCAACGGGTGTCCCGTTGGCCGTGTCAGTTCACTGGGCCCACGGCGGGGGGAACGTCGCGTCGCCGACCGTGGCCTTCATCCCGGCCGAGGTCACCGCGGTGAGTGTGGCGGGGTTTTCGGTGCAGGCGTTGCGGATCTGCAACTGCGTGCCGGCGGGGACGATGATCGCGTCACCGTCCCCCGCGTTGACCTCCACTCCCGCGACGGTGGCCGAGACCTTGCCGCTGACGATCACGAAGACCTCTTCGCGGTCCATCGAGTGCGCCTCGCTGGCCGCCCCCGGGGCGATCTCCAGCGCCCAGATCGCGAGTTCCACGCTCCCACGGGAGGGCACGGCCAGCGGGCGGAAGGTGAAGCCGTCGCGGTCGAACACCTTGGCGTCGGCAATGGTCGACAAGGGCATGAATTCCTCCAGAAGTAGTCAACTGGACTGACTGGTTTGACGTTAGGTCAGACTCTCGAAAAAGGTCAACCAAACTGACTATGATGGTCGAAAACGCCTCGCCCCCAGGAGGGACACCATGCAGACGCACATCGCCTCGGCCGCCGGCAGTGCGGACCGCAGGCCTGGCGAGGTGCCGCTGATGCTCGCGATGACCTTCCGCGCCATGACCGACCATCTGCACGCCCGGTTGGCCGAGTCGGGGCGGGAGCCCCTCCGCCCCGCCCACGGCTACGCCTTCCGCTACCTTGCCGACCACCCGGGAGCCACGACGATGGACCTCGCGTCCCACCTCAGCGTGACCAAACAATCCGCTTCCAAGACCGTCGCGGAACTCGCCGACTGGGGCTACCTCCAACGCCACCCCCACCCCACCGACCGACGCGCGCAGATCCTGCAACTGACCGACCGAGGGCAGGAATACCTGCGGCTCGCCGACCAGCTGTGGAGCGAGACCGAGCAGCAATGGGCCGAACTCATCGGCATCGACCGCCTCGACGCCATCCACCACGACCTGCGCACCTACCTGGACCACCTGCCCGGCAGCCATCCCGCCAGCCTCCGGCCGGTCTGGTGAACCACCCGCCAGGGGAGGCCGTTCACCGCCACGGCCGCCCGGGAGTCGCGCCGTCCCGTCCGCGAAACAAAGCGCCGTAATGGCCGGCCGCTTGCCGGAGACGACCGGCAGCCACTGCCCGAGCCGCAACCGCACATCCGGCTGACCCACGCGCCCGGCCCCCAAGGAAGCAGTACGTGGTGAGTTGGACGGCCGAACCGGACAGTGGGGCGCGGGAGTTGGAGATCGAGGGGGCCGGTGGCGCGTTGTTCCAGTTCCGGCCGGCCACCGTCGAAAAGTCGCGCCGGCTGCACGCGCCGCAGCCGAGTGCAGAAGAGATGCGGGCAAGGCTGCGGGCGGGGAATGGTCCGCTTTCGTGCCGGATTCGCCTACGTGGCAGCCGAGTTGCCAGGCGAGCAGAGCCTCCCGCTGTACCGCCTACGGTTCACCAGCGTGCTGCACACCTGGGGCTTCGCCCTCTACCTGGCCAGCACTCGGCGCGCGTGGTGTGTATGGGCGCGGCGGCTTCGCTGGGGTGCGTCGCTCGGTTCCGTTGGCCAGCACTGTGTGCAGCACGCTTACTACTTGGTCGTTCTCGTCTCGATGTCCCGGGCAGAACCGGACGGCGCCAATCCCGGGCATGGGCCGAAAGGAGCGCCCCCGCCTCGTACAGAACCACCACTGCCCCAGCCCGGCACGACGTGAGTCGGGGGAGGCGGTGAGCGGCGTGGCGTCATGGGCCGGTGAACGGTGCTATCCGCAACGCCGTCGGGTGGTCTGCGGTCGGCGCGCCAGCGGCTGTCAGGAGGTCGGTGCCGGTGTGGGTGTTGGCGGGGTCGGCGGCTGCTCGGGTTGGACGCGTCGGGCTGCTTTCGCGCTGTGCTACACGTGGAACGGGACGGTCGTGACGACGATCTTCGGCAGGGGTCGGAGTGCCCGTCGCAACCGAGCCGCGAGTCGGTTGTGCAGGAGGCGGTGCCGCCAGTGCCGGACGACGATCTCCGGGAGGATGACGGTCAGAGTGAGGTCCGGGCGCTGGTGGTGCAGCGACTCGATGTAGTTGACCAGCGGAGCGACGATCGTGCGATAGGGGGAGACCACGATCTTCAGCGGTAGGTGGTCGCCCCACTCACGCCAGTACTCGCGGAAGCGTTGGGCCTCGTCCTCGCTGGGGCTGATGTGGAGCGCGAGGACGGGCTGCTTGAGCGAGGCCGCGTAGGCCAGCGCACGCATGCCGGCCAGGTCCAGCGTGGCGATCGGCACGATCGACAGCGGGTGGATCTCCTCGGGAGTCTCCTCGGTCTCCGCTTCTGACTGGGCCTCGGTCGGCGCCTCGGGCTCGGGGCCCGGCGTCTGTGCGTCGGTTCGCTTCGTGCCGTCCTCCGAGCGCGGCGGTGTGATGGTACGGCTGGGGACTTCGACTGCGTGCGGATGCAGTTCAAGCGCTTTGCCGACCACGTCGTAGTGGTGCCGGATTCGTGTCGTCACCAGGATGAACAGTCCCACCACGAGCACGGCGAACCAGGCGCCTTCGGTGAACTTGGTGACTCCGGCGGTGATGAAGACGATCGCCGAGAGCAGGGCGCCGGTGGCGTTGAAGGCCAGGCTCTTGCGCCAGTGGCGGTCGCGCAGGCGCCACCATCGTTCGGAGAGCGCGGCGATGCGTCCGAGTTCGGTGTTCATACCGGTGGCGAAGACCACGCCGTGGGCTTCGCCACCGGTGCAGCTGGTGCCGCTGAAGACGAGATCGTGTGCTTGTGAGCACGTGGACGTCCACGTCCAGGATCGCGGCCGAGTGCAGTGTGGTCACCGACTCCCCGGTCAACGCCGACATGTCGACCTCGATGGCCCCTTGCAGGAGGCGGATGTCGGCGGCGATCCGGCCGCCGGCCTCGATGACGACGATGTCGCCCGGGACCAGTTCGGTGGCGTCGATCTCCCGCGCGACACCGTCGCGGTGGGCCTTCGCCCGCTGGGGGATGTAGGCGGCCAGCGCCTCGACCGCGTGTTCGGCGTGCACCTCCTGGATGAACGCGAACGCGGCCTTGAGGAAGATGATGAGAACGACGGCGGCGGCGACGACGTCCGAGCCCACGGCGGTGAGCAGCGCGGCGGTGAGCAGCGCGGCGGCGAGCCACAGCAGCAGGGCGAGTGGGTGCGTGAACTGGCGGGCCAGCTCCCAGGGCCAGCGTCGGCCGCCGCGCCGGTGCAGTTCGTTGCGACCGTACTGCACCAGTCGTCGCCCGGCCTCGGTGGAGGTCAGTCCGGCGCGCGAACTGTGCAGATCGCGCAGGAGCAGCTCCGCCGCTTCCTCGGGGTCGAGGCCCGGCGGCCGTACCCACGCCTCGTGTCGACTCTTCACCCGACAGACGTTAGGTCCGGTTGGGAGCCCGCTGATGGAACGACACCTTGGGCCGGGGCTCGTGCTTGGCTGCCCATGCGGCCTGGGGCGGCCGGGCAAGCCGCCGCGGTTTCCCGTGGTCGCCGACACGGACGGCGGGGACGAGGGTGCCGAGCAACCCGATGAGCGTCCCCGGGGACGTGAGTCCACGCCCGGCAAGGTGGGGAGCTGTGTGTCCTAGGCAGCGGGCTCATCCCAGGTGATGCGCTCTACAGCATGCGCTGGGAACGACACCCGGGATCCGTCCTTCTGGGTGACGTGCACCCATCCGCGCTCGTCGATGCGGACAATGCCCTCGACCGACTCGCCGAGCGCGACGCCAGGGCTGACATAGCCCGCCCCATGGGCCAGATGCACTGTTCCGGGGTTCGCTTCAAGGCCTGCCATGACCTGATTGTCCGGGGTCGATCCGGGGCCCACCACCGGAGCCCTCCTGCCGCCCTCGACGTCGGCCTGCTCCTGCTGCGCGGCGTCGTCTCCACCTGGCCCGTTCCGTGGGGGGCTGGAGTCGAGGTTCAGGAAGGTGTGGTGTCGTGCTTCGCCGGTACGACGACCACGGGGAGGTGGGCGTGGTGGACGACCTCGGTGCTGGTCGAGCCGAGGGTGAGGCGTCCCCAGGCACCGGATCCTCGGGTGCCGACCACGAGCAGGCTGGCGTCCTCGCTCGCTTCGAGGAGGACCTGCGCCGGGCGGCCGCGTTCGCAGACGATCTCCACTTTCACGGAGGGTCCGCCGAGCTGTTGTTGGAGTTCCTTGACGGAGTCGGCCACGGCCTGGGTGACGAGATCGCGCTGCTGCGGGATAGGGCCGCTGTCGGGGCCGGAGCCGGGTGTCCTCTCGAAGCCGGAGTGCTGGGTGGGGGTGTACTCGTATGCGCAGACGGCCCGCAGGCCGGTACCGCGCAGTTGGGCCTCGCGGAGTGCGAAGGTCACGGCCTGCAGGGCTGGGGCCGAACCGTCCGTGCCGACCACGATCGGGCCGACCGGGTGGGGGACGGGAGGATCGGTCACGGGAGACCTCCAAGGATTTGGCGGGCGTGGAGACAGTACCGTCGCGGCGTGTCTGGCGCTGGGGTCCGTGCGGTCGTCCGTTGCGGGGGCACTTCTCAGCCTGCTCCTGCTCGTCGGCGGGCACCAGCTCACGCGTGAGCCGTACGCGATCGGACCCGGTGGCCGCTAGCCAGGGCAAGCCCGTGCGACTGGCCGTGGAGTCGGTCGACCTGGAGATGCAGGTGACCGTCTCAGCCTCGGCGGAGGTCAGCGGCCGGGTCAGGTTCCGGGTCCTCACGGCCGGTGCCAGGGCCGCGGGCAGCGCCGGTGCCTCGCACACCGTCAAGCTGCAGCTGAAGGCGGAGACGTCCGACGGCGGCCGGGTGCTCACCGCCAACCCGGATCGGCTGCGGCGATCGAGTGCCCGAGACGGGCGAGCTCGCCCTGGAGACGCCTGTGTCCCCACTGCGCGTTCTCGCGAGCGAGCTGCAGGATCAACTTCTTGAGTGCTGCCTTGGTCGGCGGTCGGCGGTCGGCGGTCGGCGGTCGGCGGTCGGCCGGTGCGGGTGCGCCGCGCCCAGCCGTCGATGGCCTTGCGTCAATCTCCTCGTGCGGATGGGTTTTCGCGGTTCGCGGTGAACAACGTCCCGGTACGGCCGGGAAAGGCGGCGCCGGGTCGGGTGTGGTACGAAGCTTCGTTGCGAAGGCACGGGTCGGCTGACCGGGGCCGCTTCGATCTTCCGGGGCGTTCGAATCGCGGTCCACGCCGCGCTGGATCGACGTTCAGGAAGCGGCTTTGTCATGCTCCGCCGGGACGGCAACGACGGGAAGGCGGGCGTGGTGGATGACCTCGGTGCTGGTCGACCCAAGGCTGAGACGTTCCCAGGCAGCTGATCCTCGCGAACCGATCACGAGAAGACAGGAGTCCCTGCTCGCTTCCAGGAGGACCCGCGCCGGACGTCCCTGTTTTGCACGCGATCTCCACCTCCACGGAGGGCACCGAGCTGTTGTCGCAGTTCCTCGATGGAGTCGATCATGGCGGTCAGCTGTCTTCGGAGGCCGTGTCGACGGTTGCCCTCGCGGGCCTGTGCTGCCCTCGATCCGGGGTGTTGGGCGACTGCTTCAGCGTGTCGAGAATCGCCAGGCCCTGTCCGACGATTCCTGCCACGATCTGGCTGACCCCCTCGGTTCCGTTGAGGACGGTCAGGTTCGCTCCGGCGAGGCCGCGGGCGGCCGAGTCGGCCAGTGCGGGCAGGGATTCGATGACCCGGTTGGCGGCGATGAGCTCCTGGTTACCGCTCTTGAGCGAGGCGGCGCGCGCGTTGTTGGCATCGGCCTGTGCCTGTGCCGTGGTCCGTTCGGCATAGGCGCTCGCGTCGGCCTGGACCTTGACCGCCTCCCCCTCCGCGGTGGCAAGGGTGGTCCGCCGGTAGGCCTCGCCCTCCGACTGGAACTTGGCCTGGTCGCGCTGGGCTTCGGCGAGGGTGCGCTGCCGGTACGCCTCCGCGTCGGCCGGGCGCCGCACCTCGGCCTCCAGTCGTTGGGCAGCCAGGTCGGCCTGCCGCTTGGCCAGTGCGGTCTGCTCCTCGATGACCTCCTGCGAGGCCCGGGCCTCGGCCAGCGGTCCGGCCTGGGCCGCCCGAGCGTTGGCCTCTTCGATCTCGGCCTGGAAACCGGCGCGCTTGATCGCTGTGTCCCGCTCGTACTCAGCCCGCAGAGCGGCTGCCTGCTGCTCGCGTTCGGTGGCTTCCTGATCGGCCTTGGCTTGGGCGATGCGGGCCAGGCTGGCGACGACGGCGGCGTGCGGGGCGGCGAGATTGGTGATGTAGCCGGAGGCGTCCTCGATCTCCTGGATCTGCAGCGCGTCCACGACGATACCCAGCTTCTCCATCTCGCTGTGGCTGCCTTCCTTGACCTCCTGGGCCACCCGGTCCCTTTCGCGGATGATCTGCTCCACCGTCAGCCCGCCGATGATGGACCGCAGGTGGCCCGCGAAGATCCGGCCGACGAGTTCCTCCATCCGATTCTGCTCGGACAGGAACCGGCGGGCCGCATTGGCGATCGACGCGAAGTCGTCGCCGACCTTGAACACGGCGACGGCCCGGACGTTGAGTCGGATGCCCTGCTGGGTGACGCAGTCCTCCGTGATCTCGGCCTCCCGGAGCGCCAGGGAGAGGATGCGAGCCTTCTGCTTGACCGGCAGGACGAAGCTGCCGTGCCCGGTGACGATCCGGAACTGGGTGTCCTGTGCCTGCCGTTTGGAGCCGGAGATCAGCAGTGCCTCGTTCGGTGCGGGAACATGCCAGAACAACATGTGCGGACTCCTGCCATGTCGGACTACGGGGATGCGAAAGGGACGACGACGACGGAACGCGCGGACGTCCACTCCACGACGATGACGCGCGTGTGCCGGGCGATCGGTTCGTCGGCCCAGGCCGCGTACGCCTCGCTTCCGCCGCGTACCGGCAGCAGGACCTCACCCGGACCACCGAGAGGGATGGAAACGGTCACTCGTCCGATGGCTCCGATCGGGTTCTGGTCTGTGTCATCAGACGCGCCCATCCGGTGTTCCTGGCCTCTACTGCAGTACAACCCCCAATTCAATATAGCGATCAAGATGCGGCTTTCCAGCCAGGCATCAGCGACACCGCAGCCAGGCGTGGGACTCCCGCTCTTCTCCCGCGATGATCATCGCGGATGCCGTACTCCTTCCGGACCGGTTCTACGACCGCTGCCAGGTGCGTCACGGACCGTAGGCAGGCCGAGACCACTGAGCGGAGTACGGTGGGGATACCGGGGGTGGTCCGGATGTCCGCGACCCGCGCGTCCCCCTCGGCGATCAGCGGGTTCCTTCGGGGCCTGTGGATGGGCGGCGGGCCATGGAGGTTGACTCCGACACCTCGTTCCCGGGGTTCCTGCCGGACAGGTTCCGTCAGTTGGCGAAGCCGGGTTCGGTATTGCTGCGGCTGGAGACGACGCGCTCGCGCGAGGGAGCGCTCGACGGCGCGTGGTGGCCGCGCTCCCGTGACATCGGCGCCGAGCTGCCCGGCCTGGTCACCGCGCTGACCGAGCACCTGGGGCCTATCGCGAGCGTCGGTCTGGACGCGGACGCGTGGGACGACGTCCCGGCCCGGCTGGTCATCGACGGCCGGTCCGTCCACATCGACCAGTACCGGGCCGGTGATGACACAGTGATCATCACGCGAGGTGATCGCGATCATTTCAGCCTGCTCGTCATCCCTCCGCAGGCGAGCCCGGAGGCAGCACATGCGGCGATGGCGCAGGCGGTTCAAGCCGGTGGCACCGACTCGGCACGGCAGATCCTCATCGCCACCGGCATCAGCTCCGAGCCTCCCGGCGAACCGTCCTGACCAGTGGGCCCCACGAGCTGCACGCCACCAAGCACGCCACCAGGAAGGGCGGTAGCGACATGTCCGTCTACGTGAAACTCTCGACCGAGGCCCGGTCACCGGCGGAGCCGTCCACGGGGCCGCTGGACATGCAGTACCAGGACAAACCCGGCGGCACCACGTACGAGTACGACCTGCACCCGAGCGGAGCGCTGCGGATCGTGCGCGTCTTCCAGGACACTCCGCACGTGGTCGAGGCGTACTTCGGCCCTACCGCGTGGCTCCAGGTCGTGGGCACCTACCGGCGAAGCGGTTCCGAGTACTGATCCGCAGGCCGCACCGGTGCACCCGCCGCGCGCCGTATGGCGGGTGTGTCGGATGTGTCAGCGGGTGGGGCATCGGCCTCCGCGCCGGAACCGGACTGCGGAGACGGGGACGCGGACGAGGTGGTGGTGTGCTCCTTCACCCCTGTGCGCCTGGAGCTCCTGGGAGTCCGGAACCTCGTCGCGCGATCGAGGGTCACGGTCATGATCGAGAACCTGTCTCCGGACCCGGCAAGCGAGATCCGGGATAGCCGTGCGCCGGAGACGACGCCAGTGTGTCCGGTGCCGGCATACGAGGTGGACGGCAGCCCGACGTCGCAGGCAGCGCTGGATTACGCCTTCGAGGCCGCGTCCCTGCGCGGCGCGGGCCTGCGCGCGATCCACGGCTTCCATCCCGCACATTACGGGGACCGGAGGACGAGTACCGTGCCGAGCAGGAGGCCCGTCGGATGCTCTCGGAGACCGCGGCCGGACGCGGCGCGTCCTACCCTGACGTCGAGTTGACGCACGAGGTGGTGCGCGGCCATCCCGTGGCCGTGCTCGCCGAGGCATCCAGACACGCACTGGCATTGGTGGTCGGAACGCGCGGCCTCGGCGGATTCACAAAGGCCCCCGATTCGTTGCTGGACCGGCTCGAGCCGGAGGCCGTCTACCTCACCCCGCTGGCGCCCTTACGAGGCGGCACGGTGGGAGATTGGCAGGCGCCTGCCACCGCCGGCACCCGCCGAGCCACCTCGGCGCGATTGTCATACGGTCGAGATGAGGCATGAATCCGACGGAGGCCCCCATGGCGAGATACAGATGGCGAGTGCGCGTGCTCTCGGCAGAGGGCAACGAAACGGTCACACAGCCAGCTCTGCCGTACACGGACCATTTCGATGGGTCCGCTCAGGAGTACGCCGACTTCCTGGTCGGCAGGGCTCTGAAGCAAGGCCAGGACGATGCGGGGCCGACGCGTGCCGTGCGTGTTGTTGCCGATGTCTGGGAGCCGGACGGCCAGGGGAGCCCCGAGGGGCACGCTGGGTGGCCGCAGTAGCAACAGCCACGCAGCATGTCTAGGTAGCGGGCTCGCCCCAGGTGATGCGTTCTACAGCATGCGGCGGGAACGACACCCGGGATCCGTCCTTCTGGGTGACGTGCACCCATCCGCGCTCGTCGATGCGGACAATGCCCTCGATCGACTCGCCGAGCGCGACGCCAGGGCTGACATAGCCCGCCCCATGGGCCAGATGCACTGTTCCGGGGTTCGCTTCAAGGCCTGCCATGACCCGATTGTCCAAGCTCGATCCCGGGCTCACCACCGGAGCCCTGTCATGCCGCCCACCCGTCCGGCCTCCAGGGCGCCCAAGGGGTCTGGTGTGCAACTTCGTGCCCTGCGGGTTCGAGATCGCGATTGGGGGCGCACGACCTTGACGAGGAACCGGGCGGCTGTGGTGTCGTCGTCGGGTGGAAACCGCGGCCGGCCGCATCGGACAGACCCACGGCGACGAGTGCGAGGACCGCGAGAACGAAGGCGTACGTCGGTGCGGCGGACAGCGCACCCGCCTGCCGCACACCGCGGAGGTTGCCGGCGAGCAGCACGGCGATCACGACGACGCCGATCGCAACGTGTCGGGTTCGAGTGAGGGGATCGCCGAGGTGACCGCCGCCATCCCGGAGGCGATCGAGACCGCGACCGTGAGGATGTAGTCGGTCACCAGGCCGGCGGCGGCCGCCAGCCCGGGAACGCGGCCCAGGTTGGCGGTGGCGACGATGTACGAACCACCGCCGTGCGGATAGGCGGATCGTCTGACGGTAGGACACCCCGACCGCGAGCATCAGGAACACGATCGTCATGGCGATCGGCACCGAGTACCACAACCCGCCGGCACCAGCGAGGACGAGGACGGCCAGCATCGCCTCGGGTCCGTACGCGACCGAGGAGAGCGCGTCGGCGGATAGCACCGGCAACGCCACCAGCTTGGGCATCCGCTCATGCGCGATCGCGGTGCTCCTCAGCGGAGCCCCGAGCAACGGGTGTCGGACTCCAGCGTGCCGATCTTGTGGCGGTCGGCGTCGAGCATGTCGTGGCCGCGCCATTCCCGGATGTCACCTGCTTCGAACACCGGCAACCTCCGAGGTCTGTGGGCGTCTCCCATTCCCTATCGGGGGGCGTGCGCGCTGCACTCGCCCGGCGCGCCGACCGGGCGACTCGGCGCGACAACCGGCCGCGCGGCGGTGCTGGTGGAAGCCTCCCCGGTCGCGGGCGGCCTGTCCAGCCCCTACGGTCGTGTTCCGGCACGGGCTCGTCGGAGTGGGAGGCCAGGATGCGGTACTACCGGTGGATACTCGAGACCCAGGACGACGACGGCCGCTGGTCCCAGCAGGACGGCGCTCCCATGCCGAACCCCCTGGAATACGACGGGCCACCCCAGCGGGCGGCCAACCACCTGCGGGACGTGTTCGTGCGCACCCTCTCCAGCCCCGCTCCCGGCCCCCGGGCGATCAGGGTCCGAGCCTGGGAGGGGCGACACTCGGTCGGCGAGCCTCATGCCGAAACCGAGTGGTCACGCGAGTAGCGGGACCAGCCACAACCAGGACGCGAGGCCGCCGCGGAGCGGCGAACGGCATGATGTCGTCCGCTGCCGATCGTTTTCACCCGTCGGCCCGTAGGTCTGCCGTCGGCACACCTGCGGCCGTCAGGAGGTCGATGCCGGTGCGGGTGTTGGCCGGGTCGGACGTCGCCGTCATCAGCCACTCGGCGGCGGAGGCCTCGGCTTTTTTGGGGCACCAGGAGCTCCAGGCGCACAGGGGTGAAGGAGCACACCATCACCTCGTCCGCGTCCTGTTCCTGTTCGCACCACCCGACGCTCGTCCTCGACCGGCTTCCCTGTCTTGCTCCACGTGGGTCGGCGTACGCTGCACCGGCATTTCCCCTGTCCCAGCATCGCACCGGCTCTCACCCGGCGACACCTCGGCCAGGATGGCTCCTGTGGCCGTGGGGTGCGGCGCAAGAAATCTCGGGTGGCTATTCTGGTCGAACGTCGCGCGGGGGAATTTTCAAATACTGACTCATGTGTACGGCAGGTTGCTTTAATTCTCGAAATTCGGAGTATCCTGGAAGGTGCCGGTAGGAGTTGCCGGAAGGGCTATCGCGAGGAGGCGAATATGCAGATCACTGAGGCAGGATCCCTGGCTCTGCGGCTCGTGATCAAAAAAATGTCCGCCTTTTCGGCGGGAAGATCATAGGGTGAATGGGGTTAGGGGGGCGTGGATTCAGATCCTGCTGCTGGTCGGCGCCACGTTTACGCAGGCCGGAAGGCCGTTCCCCGCAGCGATGCGGGGAACGGCCTTTTTCTGGGGTGGGGGCCGTGTGTCATGGTTCGGCGGAGGACGGGTTGTGCCGGCGTCTGGCGGTGGTGAAGTAGGCGGCGCGGCGGCGCAGGTGGCGGCGACTGCTGTAACGGGGCGCACCCGGTACGGCGGGCGCGGCGCCGTAGAAGATCCGCTTGCCGACCTCTACCAGGGCGAGGTAGCCGACGACCATGCCGACGAGTGCGGCGAAGAACGCGCCCGGCAGGGGATGGAAGCCGAGTGCGGCGGCCACGGGCGTGGCGGGGATGAGCGTGCCGACGGTGACGACACCGAGGGCCGCGAGGGTGAGCGGCAGGCTGGGATGGCTGCGGAAGAACGGGATGCGGCGGGTGCGGATCGCGAAGATGACCAGGGTCTGGGTGGCCAGGGACTCGACGAACCAGCCGGAGCGGAACTGCTCGGGTCCGGAGTGGAAGACCCCGAGCATTACCCCGAAGGTGAGGAAGTCGAAGACCGAGCTGAACGGACCGAAGTAGAGCATGAAGCGGCGGATGAAGCCGATGTCCCAGTGCGAGGGGCGGCGGAGCTGCTCCTCGTCGACGTTGTCGGTGGGGATGGCCAGCTGGCTGGTGTCGTACAGCAGGTTGTTGAGCAGGATCTGGGACGGAAGCATCGGCAGGAAGGGCAGGAACAGCGAGGCGCCGGCGGCGGAGGCCATGTTGCCGAAGTTGCTGGAGGTGCCCATCAGCACGTATTTGATGGTGTTGGCGAAGATCCTCCGCCCTTCGGCGACGCCGTCGGCGAGTACGTTGAGGTCCTTTTCCAGCAGGATGACGTCGGCGGCGTCCTTGGCGACGTCGGTGGCCGAGTCGACCGAGATTCCCACGTCGGCCGCGTGTAGGGCGAGTGCGTCGTTGACGCCGTCGCCGAGGAAGGCGACCCCGCGGCCGCCGTGCCGTTGGGCGTGCACGATGCGGGCCTTGTCCTCCGGGGTGACCCGGGCGAAGACGGTGGTGTGTGCGATGGCTGCGGCGAGTTGGGGCTCGTCGATTGCGTCGAGGTCGGTGCCGGTCAGCGCGCCGCCCTCGGCCAGCCCCAGGTCGCGGCAGATCTTGGCGGCGACGGCGGGGTTGTCGCCGGTGACGACCTTCACCGCGATGCCGAGGTCGGCCAGCCGGCGCAGGGCTTCGGCGGCGTCGTGTTTGGGTGGGTCCAGGAACACGAGCAGTCCTAGGAGGCGCAGGTCGTGTTCGTCCGCGGGCTGCGGCGGGCCGCTGCTGTCGGCGGGGCGGGTGGCCACGGCGACGACCCGGTTGCCGGCGGTGAACTCGGCCGCCAGGGCGTCGTGGGCTGCGGCCGGCACGTCGGAGCAGCGGTCGAGGACGCTCTCCGGTGCCCCCTTGGTCACCAGGGTCACCTGGCCGGCCGTGTCGCGGACGAGGACGGTGACCATGCGGCGCTCGTGGTCGAAAGGGAGTACCCCCAGCCGGGTGTAGCCCGCCGGTGCGGTCCGCTCGCCGACGGCGGCCGGGGACTGCCACAGCGCTTGGTCGAGGGGGTTCCCCCCGATGGGCTGCCCGTCCGGTGTGGTGTTCTCGGTGCACAGCAGCCCCCAGCGCAGCACCGTGTCAGGGGTGTTGTCGCCGGCCGGCACAGCGCGCATGTAGTGGATGCGGCCCTGCGTGAGGGTGCCGGTCTTGTCGGTGAACAGAACGTCGACGTCGCCGAGGTCCTCGATGCACACTAGCCGTTTGACCAGCACCTTGCGGCGGCCCATCCGCCGGGATCCGGCGGCGAGGCTGGTGGAGACGACGGCAGGCAGCAGCTGCGGGGTGATGCCGACCGCGATCGCGAGTGAGAACAGCAGTGCGTCGATGATCGGTTTGTGCAGGACCACGTTGATCACGAAGATCGACGTGGTCAGCGCGCCCGCGACGTACACCAGAAGCATGGAGAAGCGGCGCAGCCCGACCTGGAACTCGGTGTCGAGCAGGTGCGTGCTCAGTCCGGCGGCGATCCTGCCGAACTCGGTGCGGGCTCCGGTGGCCACCACGATCCCGCTTCCACTGCCGGCCCGCACCACGGTACCCATCAGTGCGCACCCGGACAGTTCCGCCAGGGACGTTCCCGCAGGCACGGGGGCGGAGTGCTTGTCGACGGGCAGTGATTCGCCGGTCAGGACCGACTCGTCGCACTCCAGGCCCGCGACGTCGAACAGACGTATGTCGGCCGGGACGATGTCTCCCAGACGCAGCTCGACCACGTCGCCGGGGACCAACTCGGTGACGTCCACCGAGCCGGGGCGTCCGTCGCGGATGACCACCGTCCGGTGGCGGATCTGGGAGTGCAGGGCCTCGGCGGCCTTCTCCGCCCGGTACTCGTTGACGAAGCCGAGCCCGACCGACACGCCGACGATCAGACCGATGATGACGGCGTCACTGCGTTCGCCGACCAGGTAGGAGGCGACGGCGGCGATCAGCAGCAGAGCGAGCAGCGGGGAGCGCAGCTGGTGCCAGAGCACGGGAAGGAACCGAGCCCGGTGCGAGGCGACCGCATTCGGGCCGAACTGCGCCTGTCGCCGCGCGACCTCTCCGCCGGGCAGGCCCCGGTCGGCGGCCACGCCGAACTCCTGCAGCACGTCCGCGACGGGCAGCGCGGCCGCGGACACTGCCCCGGCCACGGAGCTGGTCGAATGTGCGGGCGCGGAGACCGTCATCGGCTTTCCCGGCCGGATCCTGGAGGCCGCTCGGGCCGGTTGCCCCAGCCGCCCTCAGGTCCGACGGCCGAACGGGACGCAGGCCGGGACTCGGACGTGGCATATGGGGTGGCGCTCATCGATCACCTTCACCGCCTTGAGTCACGGCCTTGAGCCACGTCGTCCGGCGGGAGCGCAGTCCGGCAGCCCCGGACGCACTCCGTGTCACCAGACTGCCACCGATCGATCACGAAGGAAACGCGGGGGATTGCCACGGCCCCCGCCTCGCGCGCCGGAAGCGCCACTCGCACGGTATCGACGCCGCCGCTGCGACGGGCTGAGCAACGCCCGGATCGAACCCGTGACGAGCCTGATCGAGTGGCGCTGAGACGCCCCGCACCCCCGCCGCGGCTCTCCTGAGCGGCCGGATCGGCCCGGGTGCGGGCGGAGTACCGTGGGGATGTCGGGGCGGCCCGAGCCGCCGCGCCCTGAGGGATGGGTGGCGAGCCATGTCGGACGAAACCAGTGCTTCGCACTACGGGCTTCTGCCGGACCGGTTCCGGCAGGCCGCGCAGCCGGGTACGGTCCTGTTGCGCCTGACGACCACCCGGTCACGCGAAGGTGCACTCGACGGCGCGTGGTGGCCACATTCACGGGACATCAGCGCCGAACTTCCCGGCCTGGTCCGCGCGTTGACCGAACACCTCGGCCCCGTCGCGAGCGTCGGTCTGGACACGGAAGCCTGGGACGACGTCCCGGCCCGCCTGGTCGTCGACGGCCGGTCGGTGCACATCGACCGGTACCCGGTCGGCGACGACACCGTGATCATCACGCGGGGCGACCGCGATCACTTCAGCCTGCTCGTCGTCCCCCCGCAGGCGAGCCAGGAGGCGGCCCTGGCTGCGATGGCCCGCGCGGTCGAGGCCGGCGGAACCGACTCGGCACGGCAGATCCTCATCGCCACCGGCATCGGTCCCCAGCCACCGGCCGAAGCGTCCTGAGGGACGGCCTCGTGGGCCGGGCTCCTCGGCCAGACAGGAAAGGCGGGACGCAGAGATGTCCGTCTACGTGAAACTCTCGGCCGACGCCCAGGCGCTGGCGGAGCCGTCGAAGGGGCCGCTGGACCTGCAGTACGAGGACGGCACGGACGACGGCGTCACCTTCGAGTACGATCCGCATCCGAGCGGCGCGCTGCGCGTCCTGCGGGTCTTCGAGGACACGCCGCACCGGATCGAGGCGTGCTTCAGCCCGGGGGCGTGGCTTTAGGTTGGCTTTAGGTCGTGGGCACCTACCTGCGAAGCGGCTCCGAGTACTGACGGCGGTCCGCTCCGGGCGAACCGCAGGCCCTCGGCGGCGGTTCGCCCGGCTGCTCAGCGGTAGCCGGGCGGCGTCCACCGGTCGCGGTTGATCCGCCCCGCCCATACCGTCTTTCCCGGGGGCAGGATCGTCGGCACAGGAGGCCAGGATGCGGCACTTCCGATGGGTTCTGGAGACGCAGGACGACGGACGGCCACTGGTCCCGGCAGGACGGCACTCCCCTGCAGAATCCGCTGGAGTACGACGGGCCGCCCCAGCGGGCGGTCAACCACCTGCGGGAGGTGTTCGTGCGCACGCTCTCCCGGCCTGCTCCCGGCCCCCGGGCGATCAGGATCCGCCTCTGGGACGGGGCCGATGCCGCAGGCCAGCCCCAGGCCGAGGCCGAATGGTCACGCGAGTGACACACCCGGCCCCGCGGCCGTAGCGGGCGGCTCCCGTCCCGCCGACTACGCGGGTGCCGGCCAGGAGGCGGCCCGGCTGTGGGCGACATCCGCCCGCCTGGCGGCCCCACCAGCGCCGTCGGAGGGAGCGGCGGCCGACGGCAGGAAGCCGGAGCGGGACTCCGGCTCTGCCGCACCACCGCCCGTCTCCGCGGCGAGCAGGTCGCTCGCGGTCCGGGTGTCGGCCGGGTCCGCCGCCTCGGACATCAGCCGGGCGGCGTCGACGGCATCCGTCGCCGGCGGGACGACCAGCAGGTTCAGCTGGCGGGGGGCGTACGAGAACACCGCGATCGTGTGCTCGTCCTGCTCGGTGGTGAACCAGCCCGCGTGGACGGTGTGCCCGGTGACCGGGATGCGCGGGGGGATGATGGGCCACTGCGCGGGGTTCACGGTGATCCGGGTGATCCGGCCCCACCGCTCGTCGATTTCGGCGGCCAGGGAGGGGAGTTCGAGAAGAAGATCACGCGAGCGGGGCCACCAGGCTCCGTCCAGTCGGCCGGGCCGCGCGCCCCGGGGCGCAAGGGAGAGCCGTGCGGTGGAATTCCGGATGGGAGGCGTCGTCGCACGATCGAGCGTCGTGGTCATGATCAAGAACCTCTCTCCGGGCCCGGCCCACGAGGTCGGGTCCGGCATTGCCATTCGCCGGAGACGACGCCAGTATCCGGTGCCGGCATGCGAAGTGCCTTCGGTGATATCCAGGCTACTCTCGGTCCGGCCCGAACCCGGCATGGTCGCGGTCGTCGGGGTTGCCGCCCGGCGCCTACGCCCGGCGCCTACGGACGGACATCCCGGAACGACGAGGGCACCCCTCCGACACGCCCGTAGCGGACCGCCTGGTCGGCGAACTCCAGGGCCATCTCCTCGGAAACGATCGGACGGGTGCGGTGGATGGCGTCCAGGTACTCCTGAGTGCTGGGCTGGGGCCGCTCCCCCGTGTCGAGCGTGCGCGGACCGCTCAGCCGAGCAGGAGTTCTGCCGCCGGGGTGTGGTTCCCGGTCGCCGAGGCGCCGGCCATCGCCGAGGCGGCCGTCGCCGGGTTGGTGCCGGGCGGTACCACCAGCAACAGGAAGTGGTCCTGGAACCCCCGGGTGACGCTGATCGTCGCGTCGCTGCCGGCGAACCAGTTGATCCTGATCGTCAGGCCGTTCGCCGCGAGGGACCGTGGTACACCGTCCCAGGCCGTAGTGTCGAGGCCGACCCGGACGATGCGTCCGAAGTGGGCGCCGAGCGCGGTGATCAGGTCCGGCAGTTCGGCGAGGACGTGGTTCGAGCGGGGCCACCAGGCCCCGTCGAAGATCCCGTCCCGCGACATCGTCGGCTCCAGTTCCAGGCGGGGCAGCAGCGGGGTGCCGGGCACCGACCACGGCCCGGAAGAGGAAGGGGTGGGGAAAGAATTCGGCATCATGCGAAGCCGCCCGTCCGGTCCGGAAAGGGACCAATCACGACCCAGGGCGACGTCGGCGCTGATGCCGGTGTCCGGAATGTCCTCGGTTGTCTCTCACAGTACTCCGCTGCGGTCTCCCCTGGGCCGCCCGCCACGGGAGTAGGCTCGAAGAAATCCAGGGCATCCCGCATTCCGGTACCCGTTCCGGCTTCGTTCTGGGTGAAGGACAGCCCGGCAGCCCCGAGCCGGCAGCCGGAGACGGGAACGGTGGACACCGTGACCACTCACTCCCCGCAGTCGGCACGGCCCGGCCACGGCCTCACGGTCGCCGACGCCATGGAACCCTGCGACTACCAGATGGCCGACGACAGCACCGTCGACCAGGCCAACGACATCTTCCGCGACGCCGACATCGAGTACCTGCCCGTCCGCGACCACGACGGCCGGTGCGAGGGGCTGGTCACCCGCGCCGGACTCCACCCGTTCCTGGCCCGCTCCTGGTACACCGAGCTGACCACGATCAGCGCCACCTCGCACCAGCGCGGCCCGTTCGCCTGGCCCACCATGGGCCTGGCCCTGGCCGCGATCGCGATGCGGATCGAGCACCTGGCGGTCTGGCCCGTCGTCGACGAGGACGGCTACATCCTCGGCGTGCTCACCGCGGCCCGCGCCACCGGCCTGCTCACCGTCGCACCGACTCCGTGAAGCCGTCGGTGCTCCCCGCTGCTCGGCGAGAACCGGCCGGACCGACGAGACCAGGGCACGACGAAGGACCCGACCGCTCAGCAGTCGGGTCCTTCGTTATGGCTGATCAGCCGTGGCGGAGGATACGAGATTCGAACTCGTGAGGGGGTTGCCCCCAACACGCTTTCCAATTCTCCCGAACGCCGTCCACTGGAGTTCGCACCGGTCCTGACCTGCGGCGGAGCGAACGGCTGGGCAGTGGCTGAACCCGGCCGGACGGGGCTGAATGAGACCAGAGCTGAGACCAGGATCGCTGATGCCGGGCCGTCCCCGACAGGGCTTGTGCTCGGCGGATGTGGGCCCGAGCCGGAGAGGTCGGGTGGTTCGGTCGTCAGGGCCGCTCGTGGGAGGGGTGCCGGGTGACCTGCTCCAGGAATTCCTGGAGCAGGTGCTGCAGCACGTCGGCGCGCTCCAGGTGTACGTCGTGCCCCGCGCCGGGGACGCTCACGGCCGTCGTCGCCGGCTGTCGTCGGAGCATGGTCTCGGACTCCTGGGGAGGGATGATGCCGGACTGGCCCAGGACAGCCAGGACCGGGCAGGTGATCCTCGCCCACTCGTCCCAGAAGGAGCGCTGGGCGATATCGGCCAGTGAATCGACCATGACGTCCCGGTCGAAGCGCGGCCACCAGCCGTCGCCGCGTTGCTCCAGCCCGGCGGCCCAGCCCTCGCCGACGAAGCCGCCGCCGAAGAACTCGGCAGCGGCTTCCCGTGACGGGAACGGTGTCGGCCATGCGTCGAGCCATCCGCCGATCTCGGCCTGCACGTTCGGGTTCGGGCCGCCGGGGCCGGCTTCGACCAAGACGAGCGCACGCACGAGGTGGGGGTGTGCGGCGGCGGTGAGCATGGCGGTGTGGCCGCCCAGCGACTGCCCCACCAGGACGGGCCGCTGCAGGTCGAGCTGTTCGAGGACGGCGACGACATCGGCGACGTAGGCGGCTCGGGTTACCTCGGGCGGGCGGCGCTCGCTGGCCCCGTGGCCGCGCTGGTCGACGGCGATGACCCGGTGGCCCGGGCTCAGGGCCCGGGCGAGGGTGTCCCACTCGCCGACGTGTCCGGCGAGCCCGTGCAGCAGGACGACGGGCGGCCCCGAGCCGCCCCAGTCGCGGCAGGACAGGCGGACGCCGTCGCGTTCCGCGATGCGTTCGGACCAGGTCATGTGGCCCCCTTCCTGGTTTGGCGGATCGGCTGCCGAAGTGCTGGTCAGCGGTAGGCGGCGAGGAAGGCTCGGGTGCCGGAGGTGGCGTAGCGGTCGAGGTCGGCCTCGGTGTGCTGGGAACTGCCGGTGAACATGGCCTGGTTCACCGGGATCCAAAGAAGCAGCCCGGAGAAGTGATTCGCGGCCAGGAGCGCGTCGTCGATGCGGAGCAGCCCTTCGTCGGCCAGGCGCTGGAAGGTCGCCGCCAGCGTTGCGAGCCCCCGTTTGAAGCCCCGCTCGTACCACTCGGCCCCCAGGCCGGGGAAGACGTCGGCGTTGGCGATGATCAGGCGCCGCAGCTGGATCACCTGGGGATGGGTGAGGGTGGTCAGGAAGTGGCGGGCGAGCCGGGTCAGGTTCTCTTCCAGGTTGGCGGCGTCGGTCGGGGCGTCGGCCAGCAGGTCGATCGCGGTGTCGAGCCGGTCGGTGGTGGCCAGGACGATGGCGGCGAAGAGTTTCTCCTTGTCGGAGAAGTGCTTGTAGACGGTCTGCTTCGACACCGCGGCCAGCCTCGCGATGTCGTCCATGCTGGTGCCCGCATAGCCCTTCTCCATGAACACCGCGGTCGCGGCCTCCATGATCGCCTGGTGCTTGTGGGCCGAGCGGCCTTGTCCGTAGGTGTCCATGCATCTCCTCAAGGGGGTACTGGACAGTCTAGTTCCCCTGTGGGTACTGTACCGTCCAGTTCCGAACTGCGGACACCTCAAGGGGGACAACCATGCGGAAGATCGTTGCGGGCCTGTTCATGTCGCTGGACGGAGTCGTGGAGGGCCCGGAGAAGTGGGGCATGCCGTACAACACCGGCGAGGCGGCAGAGGCGGTGACGCGGCTGTTCGATGACGCCGACACCGCCCTGCTGGGCCGCAACACCTACCAGATGTGGGGCTCGTTCTTCCCGCACGTCACCAGCGAGCAGGTCCCCACCGCCGACTGGCTGAACGCCGCTCCGAAGTACGTAGTCTCCTCCACCCTCGCCGAGGTCGGGGAGTGGCAGGGCAGTCGCCTGATTACGGGCGATGACATCGTCGGTCAAATTCAGGCCCTCAAGCAGCAGCCCGGCGGCAACATCAACGTGGGCGGCAGCATCACCCTCGTCCAGTGGCTCATGAACAACGGCCTGCTGGACGACCTCTACCTGCAGATCGCCCCCGTCATCGCCGGCGCCGGCCGCACCCTCGCCGACGGCGAGCAGATCCCCTTGCGCCTGGTAGCCACGCGCGCCTTCGCCAACGGCGTCATCGAAGCTCACTACATTCCCCAGCTCCGCTGACCCCACCCGACCGCCACGGCTGCCCATGACCAGGAGAGACCTCCACATGGCTCAGAAGCCGTTGTCTTTCCGAACGTGATCGTTGAGTTTCCGCTGTTCAGGCATGGTGTCGGCGTTTTCGAGGCAGGGTGGAGCCGTCGGGTTGTCT
>NZ_JBVIMH010000045.1:0-46175 GCF_055579945.1 Kitasatospora sp. NPDC032150
CTGTTGAGTTCTCAAGGAACGGACGCTTCCTTCAGGCCGCCTTCCAGCGGACCCTCCGGGCGCTTCGTTCTTTCGTGTTTCCAGCTTATCAGATGTTTTCCGCTCCGTTTTCCGGAGCCTCGCTCATCCGATTCGCTTTCCTTCGGCCTTTCGGCGCTTCCGACTCTATCAGATCCCTCTGACCCGTCTTTCGCGCTTCCCGGCTTTCAGGAGGCTTTTCGCCGGACCCGACCTGACGGCCCGTCCGACGTTTCAAACCCTAGCCGATCCCCGCTCCACAAAGCGAATCCCGGCCGCAATCCAGAAAAACACACAACAATTCACACCGAGCCGCGACAAGACACGACCCAGCCCGAACAGAAGAAGTGGTGTTTCAGAGGATTGGCCGCCCCGGGACCGTCCGCGCCGATGCGTGTCCGGTGCTCCCTGCCGAGCGACTAGAGAACACTACCCGCATCAAAGCTCCCAGGCAAACGTCGAGTTCCCGGGGCGTACCAGGAACCGCGGGCCCGTCCTGCGCGCTGAGCCGTTGGGGCTGTCCGAGGCCCGGCGAAGACCGGCGGCGGCATCGTACTGTCACGGCCCGGCGCACGCGGACAGCCCGAACGGAGGTCCGGAACGGTGTCAACGATCGGGTGTTCGGCCGATCTCTCCTTGAGCCGGCGGAGTCGGCCTTGTCACCGCAAACGTGCAACCCGGTGACCGAGTTGATCGTCTGTGTCTGGAGAGAAGCACCAACCTGCATGGCGTGACGGGTTGCGGGTGGCAGGGCCACGGAGATCTCGGTCCCGCTCCCGTTTCCCGGTCGGGACACCGCCGCTGTGGCCGGGCGGTTTCCCGACCGGGAGTCCGCTGCCATTCCACTGAACGAGGAGAACGGGTGATCAGCAAAGACGCGGGCCGGGCCGGATGGTGCCCGAGGGAAGTGCGAACAGCCTTCAGGATCTCGCTCGCCGCGATGGCCGTCGAGGCCGCCACCTGGCTACTCGACGCGTTCGTCATCCCTACCAGCGGATTTGACGAATTGCGCAGCACGCTGGGAACTCAGGGGGCGACCCTGCAACTCGCCCTTTCTGCCGGGTTCCTGCTGCTGACCGACGCACTGTGGCTGTTCTTCGCGCTCAGAATGCGTCAGGGCCGGAACTGGGCCCGCATCATGCTCGCCGTCCTCGGGGCGGTCGGTTCGCTCTCCCTCCTCGCCGACACGGGCATGAACGGCCTCGACTGGTCGATCATGAGGCAGGGCGTCCCCACCGCGCTGGCCGTCGGCGCGGCCGTGCTGATGTTCCTGCCCGCGTGCAAAGCGCATTTCTCCGTGCCCGCACGCGCTGAGTAGCAAGTCCCGCCCGGAACGGGCCCGGTCGTACGGTTCAGTCGAAGGCGCCGAGTTCGCCGTCCGGACGTCGAGGAGTTCGTCGGCGGTGGCCTTGCCCGGTTCGGGGCCGGTTCCGTGGTCGGGGCCCGTCCGGCGATCAGGTGCAGAGGCGGAGGCCCACCCGGAAGTGCTGGTCGTCGATCGAGGCGACCGGGACGGCGGCTTCCAGTAGGGCTTCGAGGCGGACCCACTTCGGCCTCGATCTCGGATGTACCGTGGCCTGGCACACCGCGAACTCGACCGGTACATCGCCCAGTTGGCCACCGCCGAGGAGCGCACGCCCGGCGACGACCTGATCAGCCGGCTGATCGCGGCCGACCTCGCGGAGCCGGCCGTCGGGCAAGCCGACATCGCGAGCACGGTCGGGCTGATGCCGGTCACCGGCCACAAGACCACCTGCCCCGGCGTTCCGCCACCCCTAGCCGCCCCCGACTGCCGCCCGGCCCCCACGCTTCGCGCGCTGCCCGACCGGGGGCACCGGCCGCCGTGCTGCACGCTTGCGAGGCCACCGGCCGGGCGGGTTCCGGCAGTTCCGCGACCAGCCGCGATCGGGCTCCGCGGCACTCCACGGGGCCTGGGGTGCAGAGAGGGAAAGGTCACACTCCAGGGGGCTGATGCCGTCCCGTTGACGGGCACTAACCTGCCCTCATGACGACGGTCCCGCCCGAAGGGCTCCCTCTGGCCGCCGAGTTCCCGGACGCGACCCGAGAGCAGTGGCAGCGCCTGGTCGAAGGCGTTCTCCGCAAGTCGGGTGCGCAGGACGCGGCCGGCGCACAGGCCGAGGACGCCCTCACCACCCGGCTCCAGGACGGCCTGCGCGCCCGTCCGCTGTACACCGCCGAGGACGCCCCGGCCGACCCCGGGTTCCCGGGCTTCCCGCCCTTCGTCCGCGGGGGCCGCCCGCAGGGCTCGGCCCTCTCCGGGTGGGACGTCCGGCAGCGCCACGCCGACCCGGACGCCGCACGGTCGAACGAGGCGGTGCTCGCGGACCTGGAGAACGGCGTCACCTCGCTCTGGCTGGTGCTCGGCGAGGCCGGGCTGCCCATCTCCGCGCTGCCAGCCGCGCTGCGGGGCGTCTATCTGGACCTCGCCTCGGTGGCCCTCGACGCAGGCGCCGAATTCCGGGCCGCCGCCGAGCAGTTCTTCGCCCTGCTCGCGGAGAACGGGGTACCCGCCGAGGCCGCCTCGGGCAGCCTGGGCGCCGACCCGCTGGGCCTGCTCGCCCGCACCGGTGACGACTCCCGCACCGACGCACTGCTCGCCGACGCCGCCGCTCTCGCCACAGAGTGCGAGGCCACGTACCCCGGCGTCCGCGCGCTCACCGTCGACGCACTCGCCTACCACGACGCCGGCGCCTCGGCCGCCCAGGAGCTCGGCTGCGCACTGGCCACCGGCGTCGCCTACCTGCGCGAACTGACCACCGCCGGACTCACCGCGGACGCGGCCGCCGGGCAGTTGGAGTTCCGCTACGCGGCCACCGAGGACCAGTTCCTGACCATCGCCAAGTTCCGCGCCGCCCGCCGGCTCTGGGCCCGGGTGGCCCAGGTCTCCGGGATCACCCCCGAGGCCGCCGCCCAGCGCCAGCACGCGGTGACCTCCAGCGTGATGATGACCGAGCGCGACCCGTGGGTGAACATGCTGCGCACCACGGTCGCCTGCCTGGCGGCAGGCGTCGGCGGCGCGGACGCCGTCACCGTGCTGCCGTTCGACGAGGCCGTCGGCCTGCCGGACGCCTTCGCCCGTCGGATCGCCCGCAACACCCAGTCGATCCTGCTGGAGGAGTCCCACCTGGCCAGGGTGGTCGACCCGGCCGGCGGCTCCTGGTACGTCGAGCGGCTCGCCGACGAGCTGGCGCACGCCGCCTGGGACCACTTCCAGGAGCTCGAGCGGGCCGGCGGCCAGCGGGCCGCGCTCACCGCCGGGCTGGTCGGCGAGCGGATCGCCGGGACCTGGGCCGAGCGCTCGGTGGCCCTCGCCAAGCGCCGCGAACCCGTCACCGGCGTCAGCGAGTTCCCCAACCTCGGCGAGCAGCCGCTGGTCCGCGAGGCCGCGCCCGCCCCGCTCGGCGGCGGCCTGCCCCGGGTCCGCCGCGCGGAGGCGTACGAGGCGCTGCGCGCCCGCTCCGACGCGCACCTGGCCGCCACCGGCGCCCGCCCCCGGCTGTTCCTGGCCGCACTCGGCACCGCCGCCGTACACACGGCCCGCTCGACCTTCGCGGCCAACCTGTTCCAGGCGGGTGGCATCGAGACCGTGACCGCCGAGGGCCTGGAGCCGGCCGCACTGGGCGGGGCCTTCGCCGCGAGCGGCGCCACCGTCGTCTGCCTCTGCTCCGGCGACAAGGTGTACGAGGAGCACGCCGAGGCCGTCACCGCGGCGCTGAAGGCGGCCGGTGCCGCCAAGGTGCTGCTGGCGGGCCGTCCGGGCGAGCTGGGCGAGGCGTACCGGCGGGCGGGAGTGGACGAGTTCGTCTTCGCGGGCTGCGACGCGGTGGCCCTGCTCTCCTCCCTGCTGAACGAGATCGGAGTGGCGTGATGATCCCCGACTTCACCACCATCGGGCTGGACGGGGAGCTCGGCGCCCGGGTCACCGGCGAGCAGTGGCGGTCCGCCTGGCAGCGGGCCACCGGCAAGGACGTCGAGGAGCTGGTCTGGGAGACCCCGGAGGGCATCGGCGTCAAGCCGCTGTACACCGCCGAGGACCTGGCGGGCCTGGACTTCCTCGGCACCTACCCGGGCATCGCGCCCTACCTGCGCGGCCCGTACCCGACGATGTACGTCAACCAGCCCTGGACGATCCGCCAGTACGCGGGCTTCTCCACCGCCGAGGAGTCCAACGCCTTCTACCGGCGCAACCTGGCGGCGGGCCAGAAGGGCCTCTCGGTCGCCTTCGACCTGCCGACCCACCGCGGCTACGACAGCGACCACCCCCGGGTGACCGGCGACGTCGGCATGGCGGGTGTGGCGATCGACTCCATCTACGACATGCGCCAGCTCTTCGACGGCATCCCGTTGGACCGGATGTCGGTGTCGATGACCATGAACGGCGCAGTGCTGCCCGTACTGGCGCTGTACATCGTGGCGGCCGAGGAGCAGGGGGTGCCGCCCGAGAAGCTGGCGGGGACCATCCAGAACGACATCCTCAAGGAGTTCATGGTCCGCAACACCTACATCTACCCGCCGCAGCCGTCGATGCGGATCATCTCGGACATCTTCGCGTACACCTCGCAGAAGATGCCCCGCTACAACTCGATCTCCATCTCCGGCTACCACATCCAGGAGGCCGGGGCCACCGCCGACCTGGAGCTGGCCTACACCCTGGCCGACGGCGTGGAGTACCTGCGGGCCGGACTCGGTGCGGGCCTGGACGTGGACGCCTTCGCGCCCCGGCTGTCGTTCTTCTGGGCGATCGGCATGAACTTCTTCATGGAGATCGCCAAGCTGCGCGCCGCCCGGCTGCTGTGGGCGAAGCTGGTCAAGCAGTTCGACCCCAAGAACACCAAGTCGCTGTCGCTGCGCACCCATTCGCAGACCTCGGGCTGGTCGCTCACCGCGCAGGACGTGTTCAACAACGTCACCCGCACCTGCGTGGAGGCGATGGCCGCGACCCAGGGCCACACCCAGTCGCTGCACACCAACGCCCTGGACGAGGCCCTCGCCCTGCCGACCGACTTCTCCGCCCGGATCGCCCGCAACACCCAGCTGCTGCTCCAGCAGGAGTCCGGCACCTGCCGGGTGATCGACCCCTGGGGCGGCAGCGCCTACGTCGAGAAGCTCACCCACGACCTGGCCCGCCGTGCCTGGCAGCACATCCAGGAGGTCGAGGCGGCCGGCGGCATGGCCAAGGCGATCGACGCGGGCATCCCCAAGCTGCGCGTGGAGGAGGCCGCCGCCCGTACCCAGGCGCGGATCGACTCCGGCCGCCAGCCCGTGATCGGCGTCAACAAGTACCGGGTCGCCAACGACGAGCAGATCGACGTGCTCAAGGTCGACAACTCCTCGGTGCGCGCCCAGCAGATCGACAAGCTCCGCCGGCTGCGGGCCGAGCGCGACGAGGCCGTCTGCCAGGACGCGCTGCGCGCGCTCACCGCCGCCGCCGAGGCCGGCCCGCAGGGCTCCTCGCTGGACGGCAACCTGCTCGCGCTGGCGGTGAACGCCGCCCGCGCCAAGGCCACCGTCGGCGAGATCTCCGACGCCCTGGAGAAGGTGTACGGACGGCACTCCGGCCAGATCCGTACCATCTCCGGTGTGTACCGAGACGAGGCAGGACCTTCGGAGGGTGTGCAGCGCACCCGGGAACTGGTCGAGAAGTTCGAGGAGGCCGAGGGCCGCCGTCCGCGCATCCTGGTCGCCAAGATGGGCCAGGACGGGCACGACCGCGGCCAGAAGGTGATCGCCACCGCCTTCGCCGACCTCGGCTTCACCGTGGACGTCGGCCCGCTGTTCCAGACCCCCGGCGAGGTCGCCCGTCAGGCGGTCGAGGCAGACGTGCACATCGTCGGCGTCTCCTCGCTGGCCGCCGGACACCTCACCCTGGTGCCGGCGCTGCGCGCCGAACTCGCCGAGGCCGGCCGGGAGGACATCACCATCGTGGTCGGCGGCGTCATTCCGCCGCAGGACTTCGACGCCCTCCACCAGGCCGGTGCCGCGGCGGTCTTCCCGCCCGGCACGGTGATCCCGGACGCGGCGTACGACCTGCTGAAGTCGCTCGCCGCCGATCTCGGCCACGAACTGTGAGCCGCTGAGGAACTGTGAGCCGCTGAAGAGATGTCGCCCCGGACGATCGACCTCGACCAGTACCGGCAGGGTGTGCTCGACGGCTCGCGCGCCTGGATCGCGCGGGCCATCACCCTCGTCGAGTCCACCCGGCCCGACCACCGCGAGCTCGCCCAGCGGCTGCTGGTCGATCTGCTGCCGCACTCCGGCGGCGCGGTGCGGGTCGGCATCACCGGTGTGCCGGGGGTCGGCAAGTCGACCTTCATCGAAGCGCTCGGCACCATGCTCACCGGCCGGGGCCGCCGGGTCGCGGTGCTCGCCGTCGACCCGACCTCCAGCCGCACCGGCGGCTCCATCCTCGGCGACAAGACCCGGATGGAGAAGCTCTCCACCGATCCCGATGCCTTCGTCCGGCCCTCCCCCACCTCCGGCACGCTCGGCGGCGTGGCCAGGGCCACCCGCGAGTCCATGGTGGTGATGGAGGCCGCCGGCTACGACGTGGTGCTGGTCGAGACGGTCGGCGTGGGCCAGTCGGAGACCACGGTGGCGAACATGGTCGACTCCTTCCTGCTGCTCACCCTCGCCCGCACCGGCGACCAGTTGCAGGGCATCAAGAAGGGCGTCCTGGAGCTCGCCGACCTGGTCGCCGTCAACAAGGCGGACGGTCCGCACGAACGCGACGCCCGGGCCGCCGCACGGGAGTTGGCGGGCGCCCTGCGCCTGCTCCAGGCGCCGGACGCGGCCTGGACCCCACCGGTGCTCACCTGCAGCGGCCTGGACGGCAGCGGCCTGGACACCCTCTGGGACCGCCTCCAGCAGCACCGCCGGCTGATGGACACCACCGGAGCGCTGGCCGCCAAGCGGCGCGACCAGCAGGTCGACTGGACCTGGGCGATGGTCCACGACCAACTGCTCTCCCAGCTCCGCGAACACCCCGAAGTGCGCCGCCTCGCACCGCAGTTGGAGCAGCAGGTCCGCGAGGGCACGCTGACCGCGACGCTGGCCGCCCAGCGCATCCTGGACGGCTTCCGCTCGGCCGGCTGAACCCGGGGCCCGGGAGCTTCCTCGGGTCGGTCTCCTCGGGACGGCTTCCGGGCACGTCATCCGAGGCGGTCTCCGGCAGGGCCGCGCCCCGTCCGGCCTCCCGCGCCTATGATCGGAAGGTCAACGCCGGAGCCGGGTCGAGAGGCCGGCCGAGGCGCGGAACCGGGGGAAGGACCGCCAGGGATGGGTGCGGAGTACGAGATCACGGACGACGAACTGCTGGAGGTCGCCGACGACCCCGAGCAGGCGGCCTCGCTCCACCGGGCCCTGCGGACCATGGCCGGTTCACCGGCCGTCGGCCCTCAGCTGCAGGAGATGGCCAAGGAGGTGCTGAGCGGCCGGATGAGCATGCGGGACGCCGTCCGGTCCACCCACTACCTCGACGCCATCGGCGACCGACTCTCCCAGATCCGTGACGCCGCCGAGCGGATGACGCCGGAGGAACGCCGCGCGTCCGAGGAGCGTGCCCGGAAGCTGTCGGAGAGCGGGGCCGCCACGCGCGAGAGCGGGACGGCCCCGGGCAACCGGGCCTGAGGGCTCCTTCCAGAACCTCGCCGGGATCGCGGCCGGCACCACCGTGACCGTGGAGGACGGCGCTACAGCAGCCCGTCCCAGAGCTGCTCCACGATGACCGCCCACCAGTTCTCCGGGTCGCTGAAGGCCGTCCTGTCGATCGCGGCCAGCTCCTGCTGCAGGGCGGCCACGGCCTCCCCCGCGGCGAACGGGTCGAGCCCGCGCAGCGCGGGCCAGCGGACGGCGAACAGGGCCAGGCAGCGGAGGTAGGCCGACACGTCCGCGTTGGCGTACCGGCCGCTGCCGTTGTCCGGGTCGACGGCCCATACCCGGCCGACGCCCGCCCCCGTACCGGTGCCGCCGTCGCCGCACTGGACGGCGATCAGCGCGTGGCCGTCGTCGCCCAGCACCACGTACTCTGCGAGGACCGCCCGCGCCCGGTCGGACACCCGCGCACCCCGGCCGGACTCGGCCAGCTGCGCGGCCGCCGTCGGCAGGCCGGTGTGGGCGGTGAAGAAGTGCTCGACCCGGACCGGAAGCCCCGCCACCGCAACCGTGCGGCCGGCGGCCTCGGGCAGCAGGCTCTGCGCCACCCCGTCCGCCTCGAACCGCCGTACCCCGTCCGGGCCGAACTGCGCGGCGAGCCGGGCGCCGAGCGCCTCGTCCGGCTCGGGTTCCGCGGCCTGCACGCCGCGCGGGAACGGCACCCGGTTGGGGCGCGGCGGCACCGGCCGCCCGGCACCCTGGAAGACCTTCTCGGTCTGCTCCACCAGCGCCCGCACCCCGGCCGCCCGCCGGTCGTAGCGCGGACCGTAGTCCTGCGCGTAGGAGAACGACGCCACCGGCAGCTCGGCGAGCAGCGTCGCCGCGCAGTAGCCGCCCGGCAGTTCGCACGGCCGCAGATCGGTGTGCACGGCCAGCACGTCCTCCGCCCGCACCCCCTGCGCCTGCAGCGCGCGCCAGCCGCGCACGTCGGGGTGGGGGTGACCGGGTGCGGAGGACTGGAAGAAGTACTGCTCCTCGCCCTGGGCATCCCGGTAGGTCAGCACCGCGGTCGAACCGGGCCCGGTCACCGGCGGCCGCGCCGGGTCGTACGAGCCCGCGCCGAGCTTGTCCCGGTAGAGCTGTACGACCTCCTCCACCGGCACCGACGGCCAGGTGGTCAGCTCACCGGTGGCCCGGTCGACCACCGCACACGCCGAGCCCACCTCGGCCGGTGCCCGGCGCTCCCCCGAGCCGGAGTCGACCGGCGCCGCCTGCTGCTCGGCCCACAGCACCCAGCCGAGGTCGAACTCGTGCACGGCGATACGGCGCCACTGCTCCTGGGGCCGCCCACCGTTGATCCACTGGTGCGCCGCCTCGATCGCCTGCTCACGGGTCGTCACGCGGTCGTTCTCCTTCGAAGCCATCGGATGCAGCTCAGGTTATCGGTGGGTTCACACCACGGTCTCGACGGCCGCCGCCCCGCCGCCCTCGGCAGCCGCCTCAGGCCGCCCCGCCCCTGCGAGCGCCAGCGCGCTGACGCCCCTGGCGTCGGCGAGCAGCAGCACGCCGTCCGGGGTGAGGTCCGCGCCGCCGAGCGGACCCGGCGAGAGGAAGACCGCGAGCGGGCTCTCACCGTCGATCGGCCAGACCCGCAGGTAGTCGGTACCGGTGCTGAGCATCAGCCCGGCCGCCGCACGCTGTTCGTCGGACGGGCGGACCATCCGCTCGACGTCCACCTGGACCTCGTCCCCGGTGTGTGCGTCGAACCCCACCAGTCCGGCGCTCCCCTCCCCCACGCCGGCGACGAGCATGGACGCCCCCTCGGGGGTGAGCGCGGCGGTGAGTGCCGTGACGCCGGGCAGCGGCTTGGCCCACAGCGTCCGCCACGGCAGTTCCAGGCCGAACTCCGGTGCGGCCAGGCCGTCCTGGCGGAAGGCGTGCTCCAGCAGCGCGGCCCGCAGGACCGGACCGGCCTCGGTCCGGGTGAACAGCGGCGCCAGTCGCAGCCAGGCACGGGCTGCCGTCGGCAACTCGGCCCCGGCAGCGGCGAGGTGCTCGACCGCCGCCCGCAGCGGCACCTGCTCGGCGTGCAGCAGGAAGCCGGGGTCGGCCAGCAGTTCCGGCAGGACCCCACCCTCAAGGGCGTGCCCGACCAACCGCTCTCGTACGTACCCTCCGGCGGCCGCCCAGCGCTCCGGACCGCCGGCTGGCAGGGTGGCCAGCAGCGCCGTGGTGATGCGGCGCTGCGCCTCGCGCACCGTCCCGCCCATGCGCTCGCGCAGTTCGTCGGCGATCGCCGGGTGCACCAGGGTGACGGCAGGCGGCGCGCCCTCCTTCTCGACCAGGTCGAAGAACGGCATCAGCAGCATCTGGCCGTCCGCCAGATCCGTGGCGAGATCCTTGCCCGCGACCGCGGAGGCGAGCTCCGCCCACAGGTCGAACGGCAGCGCCGCACCGTCCCCCGCGAGCGCGAGCGGCGCCAGCAGACGGCGGAGCGTCAACTCCGGTACACCGCAACGCTCGGCGTGCAGATCGAGCACGTCACCCACACCGGCCGGCGGCACGGCGGGCGCCCCGGCGTCCGGGGTGACCCGCAGCGACCACGCCGTCAGCCTGACCACCAGCGGACCGTCTGCCCGGCGGGCCAGCTCGGGCGCCAGAACGGCCTGCGCCTCGTCCAGCATCATCTCCGTCTGCAGCGCGAGCCCCTGCTCGTCGGTCCAGGGTGCCGCATCGAGGTCGATCACCCGCACCTGCCCGGCGGGCAGCTCCTCGGCCAGCTCGGCCGCCAGCCGCTCCGCCTCGGCACGCGGCACGTCGGCGAGCAGCCGCAGCCCGGGCGACAGCGCCAGCGGCCGGAGCACCTCGGCGGCGACCTTCGCCGGTTCCGCCAGCTCGCGCAGCACCCCGGCCCGGTCCACGTCGGGTATGACGACCGGGATGGTGTCCAGGCCCTCGGGCAGCGGATCCGCGAGCAGCCGGTAGACGTCCTCGGTGCGGTTGACGTCCATGCCCAGCTCGTCCGCGACCGCCCACAACAGCTGGGCAGCCGTCAGCCCGGAAGCGCCGAACACCAGCGGCGCAGGCAGCCCGGCGGGCGGCACTGTGCTCGGGTCCAGCACATCCACGTCGATCCGCTCCCGGTAGCCCGGGTCACACAACATCAGGAACCCGGTGAGCAGGTGCGTCCGTCCGCTTCCCGGACCACCCGTCAGCAGCACGGCCTTGGGTGCCCCCGTGCCCCCGGCCCGCCAGCTCGCGAGCTCACGCAGCACGTTCACCCGGCCGCCGATGTGCGGATGCGGCTGGTAGATGGTGTTCAGGTCGGTCACGTCTCGGTCTCCATCGCTTGCTTCCTCATGCGTCATCCCGTGCGCCGAAGGTCTCAGGGCCTCGGACCGTCTCCGGCTGGCCCGCCCGGCAACGGTTGGGAAGACCGGTGGTCATTGGGCGAAGGAAGGTCGGCCGCGTCGGAGGTCCTGCCGGCTGGCCCCGGTCCGATGGTCATCAGGCTTTCTGTCGACCCCGCACTCCCCCAGGCTGCGCCACCGTCGTGCCTCACTCGTAGTCGCTGCCGAAAATCTCCGCGAACTCCAGCTCCCAGAAGCCTTGATCGGCTGTCGCCGGATCAATCGTCCGGAGCCACCCCTTGATGGACTCCTGCAGATCGTAGGCATCGCTGTCGCCTTCCAGCGCTGGAGTGGCCGACACCGCGTCATGCAGCAGGAGGATGTGCAGCAGCGCGCTCAGGCTGCCGGCCACCGGTGTCAGCGGGCCGTCGGACGTCCCCTGGTCAGTGCTCAGGAGCAGCTGGCCGGTGCTGCCCTCGAGTAGCAGAGCCCTACCCCACAGGGTTCCCAGTCCGGCCACGAAGCCGGGCCCGTGCTCCCATGGCCGCAGCGTGTCCAGTGCGAGGTCGGCCGGCTGCAGGCCGGCAAGTTCGGTGCAGGGCCAACCGACCTCGGCGAGAAACCGCACGGTGGAGGCGTGGACCATGTTCTCGGGCAGCCGCTCCGGCGGGACCGTACGGCAGGCGTCCGGACCGAAAGCCCAGGCCTCCTCCAGCAGTTCCCGGGTCACCGTGGCGCCCGGCGGGATCCGCTCCGGTGGCGCCCACCAGCCGCACCTGGTGAGCGGCTCGATCTCCGCACTGCGGCGGATGGCCGGAAGTGCGCCAGCCGCTGCCTCGTTCACCAGCGCCGCGTAGACGCCGAGTCGGCCGACGAAGACCCAGAGGGCCGTGTCACCCTCCGGTTCCGGGCAGCGGACCGCGTCGGTCACCAGACTGATCGGCCCGGGCAGACTCGTCAGTGGTGCCTGTTCCGCGGTGTCGAACCATCGCCCGCGTCGGACATGGGCCTCGACCACCCCGCGTTCGTTCCGGATCTGCGGTCCCGCCTGCGACTGATCCGACGGCACCGGACCTTGCAGCGTCTCCCCGGTCCCGATGTCCCAGACGGCCACCACTTCCTCTTCGCCGAGGTCCTCGCGATCGGGCCAGTCAGACGGATCGGCCCAGCAGGCGACCGCCGTGCCCGCACCCCACCGGACGACGCCGAGCCGCCCACCGGGCCACACCTCGACACCTGGACTCACCACACCGGGCCAGTGCCAGTGCGACCAGACCGTCCGCCAGAGCAGGTCGGTCCGGGCCGCGAGCGCGTCGGCGAGATCGGTCATACCCCGGCTCATCAGCCCGTGGTGCAACCAGCTCAGCCATTCCGCCCGACTCGCCGGACCCACATGTCGGCCGAGGAGATAGTGCACCACCCCGGCCACTCCTCCCAGGGGAACACCGTCCGGGTGGGCAAGGGCCAGCCCCAGACCGAGCCCGTACCACCCGACCGTCACCAGGAAGTCGGGATCTTCCAGGCAACGGTCGAGCTCACCCGCCAGCGCGGCATGGACCGGCCACGCCTCCGACAGGTACGCCGCCACCGGGCTGCCCTCCGACGACCGACGCTCGTGCAGCCTCCTCATGGCCTTGAACACATACCCTTGCTGAAGTGCGGTCAGCGGGTGGCGACGACGCGCTTCACGGTGGAGCATCACATCCCGGAATCCGAACAGCCCCGCCCCCTCGTCAACGACCATGTCGAGCTGGTCCACCGCATCCGCCCGAAGGCTCTCTTCGGATACCGCCGATCCGAGCAGCGCCTCAGCCACTGCCTGCCACACCTCGAGTGGCGACCGAGGAACCTCCAACGCCGCCGCTGCGGCGAGCAACAGCTCCATCCGCTGCTCCGGAATCCCCGGCATCCCCGACTGCACCGGCTCCGAGACTCCGGCTTGCTGCGTCACGGGCTCCCTGATCACAACCGGCTTGCGTGCAGCCGTACGGGACCTGGCTACGGTCTGCACCCATCGTCCGATGCGCTGCCGCTCGACCGAGCTGATCAGCGGTCCAGCCAACTCGGTGTGCTCCAGCATCACCCCTGAACAGCCGGCCGCTGCCTCGCCAACGGCAACCGACACCTGCTCAAGGCTGAGCCCCGTGCAATCGATGCTGCCCCAACCGTCCAGTGCCTCGCCGTCTGTCATAGCCACAGCCTACGACTCCGTATCCAGTGAAATTCCCTGACGCCCGGCCGAAGCCCTCATCCACAAGTCCCCGATACGAAACAAGTGATCCTTGAACTGCGCGGACAGTTCCGTCTGCACCTTCCTCTTGCCAAGCGGCTCACCCACCGGATCCGATGCCAGCTGCCCCCTCCGGAATCCCGTGCCGTAGCTGACCGGAACGTGCGACAGAGACTCCGAACTGACGATGTAGTGAGAGCAGTCCGACTTGGTCAAAGAGCCGGAAGTCGCGCCACACGGCTCGCGTTCGGTATAGAGGTGAACCGGTTCCAGCTCAGGAAGTCCAGCCTCGACCCGCTGCCTGTTCACCGCGTCGAAGTAGTCACCGACATGCGGCTCCGAGTGATCCTGATTGGCATTCCCCTGTGGAATCGATGAATCCACGACATAGTGCGTCTCGTTCGTCACCGGGTCGTGCACCTCCAGGACGGCGAAGTTGCGGCCCGTGAAATCCGGGCGGTGCTCATTCCGACCGTCCGTCTCCCTCATGTGCTGCGCGTAGGACTTCCCTTCAGGATTCTTGCCGTAGGTCTCCTCAAGGTGACCGAACGTTGCACGAGCCGGATCGGGCTTCTTTCCGGCAAGGCCGCCACGCATGTCCGCACGGGCGTGGTAGTGCACACCCCAGGAGTCACCCTTCTCGGGCTTGAACCCTGATGCATCGACCACGTAGTGGCCCGCATCGCCCAGGACATGGTTGACGGCGTTGCCACGGTGAAATCCCAGACTCATACGCCCGAGCACGGCGACAACGGCACATCGCTCAGCCGAGGGCATATTTTCGAATCCGGGCAGCGCCTTCTTGAGTTCGGAGTGCGAGAAGCCCCTAGGGACGTGGTTTTGCTCCGGGTCGGCTTCACGGCCGCGCAGCGCCGCTTCATCGAGCAACCTGCCCAGATCGCCATCGCGTTCCCAGTTGTCGAGGGCGTGATAGGCCTTCTCGAGATCCATCTGTGAAACGTGACGCTCAGCGGAGTCGCGAAGAGCCACTTGCGACTCCTCGGGAAGCATCCCCAGGTGCTGGTGGTCCTTGGTCTGTTTTTCGTCGAACTCGGCCGATCCTCGGACCGGGTGGCCAGCCGGCTCGGCAGGCGCATGACGTTCGGCGTTGTGCGCGGACGGCTGAGCCGAAGGATCGTGATGGGCCGGGAGCGGATGGCGGTCGGCGTCGAGGGGGATGGCCCAGACGCCGTGTTCGCCGTCGTGGATGGGGTGGGGGCTGCGGGCGCCGGTCTGGTTGTCGAGATAGGTGATCTTGCCGTGGTGGTTGACCACGTTCCAGGCGTGGGCCCGGCCGTGGGCGTCCTGGGTGATGATGACGGCCTGTGAGCCGTGCCCGGCCCGGCGGAGCTGGTCCTCCAGGTTGCGGTAGGCGTGTTCGCCGTTGCCGAGGTCGCGGAACTTGGCGCCCAGCTGCTGCTCGGCGCGGTCGCGGCCACCGTGCTCACCCTCGTGGGTGCCGTCGTGACTGCGGGCGGCTGCCGCGGTGGGGTGGCCGTTGTAGGTGTCGGCGGTGGAGAGTGCGACGTCCAGGCAGTTGTTGTTGCGGCCGGGCTCGCGGTGGCCGGGCCCGTTGATGGCGCCGGGCCAGTCGCCGTTCGGGTCCGGGTGGCGCTGTGGGGTGCCGTCCGGGTTGCGCGGGACGCGGCTCTCCAAGTCCTGCTGGTGGTGCGGGTCGACCCGCTCCAGCCCGCCGGGGACGTCGTGCGGACGGCTCTCGGAGAGGGGGTGCTCCGGGAGCGGGTGCCCGTCCGTCGAGTCGTGCGGGTTGTGCGCGGTCGAGCCGTCCTCGTTGTGGTGTTGCGTTGCCGTGTTGTCGTCGGCGGTGTGGTGCTCGGGGGCTCGGTGGTCGGCCGGCCGGTGCTCGGAGGCTTGGTGCTCGGAGGCTTGGTGGTCCGGCGTGTGCTGGCCCGGGACGGAGTGCTCCGGAGCGCGCGAGCCTGGCTCGGTGTGCCCAGCGGCCTTGTCGGCAGGGGCCTTGGTGGATGCGGGCCCGCTCGGCTTCGGCTCGGCCGGGTGCCGGTTCGCGGACGGTTCGGCGGACGGCGCGCTCGGTCGGCGCACCGGGCCCGTCTCCACCGGAGGCCGGGTGGGCCGGGGCTCCGCGGGACGGTGTGCCGAAGGGGCCTGGTCGGCCGCTGCCGCAGGACGGCTGGGACGGCTCTGGCCGAGGCGCACGGGCTCCTGCGGCCGACTGCCGCCCGTCGCTTCCGGACGGCGAGCGGTCGACGGCGGCTCGGCTGACGGGGCGTGGGACGAGCGAACCGGGCCTGTGGCGGTCGGTGCCGAGGTCCGGCCCGCACCACCCGTCGTACCGGCGTGCGCGGCTCCACCGGTGCCACCACCGACCGGAGCGGCCATCGACGGCATGCCGGGGGCCCCGGTCGGGGACGCGGACACGTCCGAGCGGGACGCTGGGCCGTCCGGGCCGTCCGGGCCGTGGGCGGCCGGCGGTTCGGCGACGGACGGGCGGGGCAGGGTCGTGCTGCCCGCGGAGTCCGCCTCCAGATGGGCCGGTCCGCCCTCGTGCGGGCCGTCGGGCCGTTCGGAGCCCGGCATACCGCCCGGACGGGTTGCCGGCTCCTCGGCGCCCCCGTGCGGGCGTACGGGCCCGAGGGGCACGCCTCCGGGGTGGGCGGACCGCGGCGCGGCGCCCGACTGCGTGGGCGTGCCAGAGCCGTCGGCCGAATGCTCCGGTACGGCGTGTCCACGTGCGGGAGCTGCGGGGTTCTCCGGCCCGGCCCCGGCGTGGCCCGGCTCGGAGGCGGATATGCGGCGCGGGTCGGCGGCCTGGTCGGACGTGTGCCGGCCCGACTCGTCCTGCCGCTGCGCACCGGTGTGTTCATGGCCCGGGGTGGAGGTCTGACCACCGCCCGGGTGCTGGGCGGGCGGTTCGGTGCTGTGCGCCGGTGCGTCCGTGTGGTGGCCCATGGCCGGGGACGGCGCCGAGCCGCCGCGCTCGGCCGGTGCGGCATGGCGGGCGGGTTCGTCCCCGTGGTGCGCGGGCGCGGACGGGTGCTCCGGCCCTGAGCGCTGGGGTTCGCCTCCGTGATGCGCTGGCGAGGACGACTGCTCCGACCCCGCGTGCCCGGGCGCCTCGCCGTGCTGCGCTGGCGCCTCGCCGTGGTGCCCGGGCGCCGGAGCAGGCTCCGAACCGGCGTGTCCTGAGGGCACCTGACCCTGACTCGGCGTGGACGAGGACGCGGACGGATGCGCCGACGAAGGTCCGGAGCCGCCGTGCTCCGCAGGCGTGTCCCCGTGGCTGGGTCCCTCGGTAGGCCGACCGGAGGTCGACGGCTGCTCCGACGTGCCGTGTGCCGGGGTGTCCGAGTGGTTGACGTTGGTGGCGGGTCCTCCGGCGTTGCCGGCCTGCTCCGCCGGCCCGGCACCGTGCCCCACCGGCTCGCTCGGGCGCGCCGGGGCCGGTGAGGGCGCCTCGCTCGTCCGGGTCGGCCGGGTACCGGCCTCGTCGTGGTGCGAAGCGGCCGGGCCGCTGTCACCGTCACCGGTGAGCCGGGTACCGAACGGGTCCAGTGCCGGGCCCCGGTCCGTACGAGGGCGCGAGGCGCCGCCAGCGTGGTCGGTTCCGCTGCCGGAACCCGTACCGAAGGCGCTGTCGTGTGCACCCGAGGAGCCCCCACCGGCGTGCTGTCCGCTCTCGTGGGAGCCGCCTCCGCCACCGCTCACGCCGTCGGACCGGGTACTGGCCCCGGCGGAGGATCCGCCACGGCCACTGCTGCCGCCACCGCCAGGCGCGTCCGGCCCACCTGACTCATGTGAGCCGGACGATCCCGCCTCGTGAGAGCCCGATGGCTCGTGGGACCCCTGCGGCAAGCCCGACTTGTGGGACTCGTGAGGTACCTGGGCCGAGGAGGACTCGTGGGAGCCGCCACCCGTCGCCCGGTGCTTGGCCGCGCCCGCCATGCCGGAGGCGACGTTGTCCCGCAGGCCCGTCGCGAGGCTGTTGGGCAGGTCCTTGACGCTCTGCTTCACCGAGTCGACGCCGGTCTTGGCCAACTCACCGACGTTGAAGCCCTGCTGGGCCCCGAACTCCATCTTGACGCCCTGCTTGATGAAGTCACTGACCATGGCTTCCAGGGCCTGGATCGCCGACTGCTTCAGGGTCTGCTTCAGCGTCTCGACCAGCTTGTGGCGCAGCTCCGTCAGGATTCTTCTGACGATGAGCCTGGTCGCCTGCGTGGCCCCCAGCGCGCCGACCTCCGACAGACCGAAGCTGAACGGTGCCGCGGCCTGGGCCGAGATGATCTCGACCGCCAGCATGACGAGCTGCGCGATCACCGCGAGCTTGGCGACCTCGGCCGCGATCGCCGCGGCCTCAAGGGCGAAGGCCATCAGCTCGGCGGCCTCCTTGGCTTCGTGGAGGTAGCCGCCACCGCCGTCGAACCTGCGCCACATCTCGGCGAAGCCGTCGATCGCCTCGCCCGAGTTGTCGCTGGTGACACGCTGCGCCGAGCTGCTGCCGCGCTCGCGGATCCGGTCGATCTCCTGGCCGAACTCACGCCAGACCTGCGCCGCTTCCCGCAGTTTGTCCTCGTCGGCGTGAGGCCAGTTGTAGCCCAGGATCTGCAGGACCCATTCGAGCTCGCTCGGCAGCATGATGGACACGCGAAAACCTCCCCCGTTCGCGAAGAATCGATTCGGCTAGCGCGCATGGCGCTCACCCCTGCGCAGGCACCCGCGACAGTCGGGTGCCCACGCAACGTCAGAGACGCGGCCGGTCCAAGCGGCCGATCCGATCGCCGATCTCCTGCTGCCGGCTGTCCAACCGGTCCATCCCCGTGCCCACTTCGTCGTCGGTCCGATCAGCCGAGGCGGCCATGCTCTGCAGTCCCCCGCCGATCTTCCCGAGCTGCTCCGCGAGGTGGTTCATGGAGTCGATGATCCCGTCACGCGCTCCCGTGTAGACGGTCCCGAAGTACTGGCCGATGTCATCGTCACCCCAGGGCTCCTTGAGAGCCTCAAGACCCTTGCTCAGACTGTCCGTCGCCTTGCCGAACTCCTCGGCGAGGCTCTCGAACTCCCGCCCCTCACCCTGCAGTTCCCATGGATTCAGATTGAACTCGCCGCCGGCCAAACCTGCCGCCTCCCCCAAGGCTGCTCACTGAACACTCTCAAATGATCAAAATCTAAGCATTCATCACCTGAAATGGTGTTCGCCACCCTATCGCCCCGACCGCTCGACGCCCAGCAGCCGCTCAGGTAAAGCCCATCGGCCCCCACCATGCCTTGGACACGGCCACGCCCCGTGCCTCCTCGGCCGTTGTCCGACGCCCGCCACTCACCGAGGGTGTAGAGGTGGTCCCCAACCTCCGGAACCACCAGGCCGCCCGCTGCATCGAAGCCCCCGGCACCGTGATCACCAGCCGGGGCCACCGGGCCCGGGCCGACAGGCCGGCCGAGCCGCCTGGTCAGGGGCACCGACACTCGGTCAAAGTTCCCGGCACGCGGTCGGTCTCCTCGATGTATCGAGCTATCAGTCCGGGTCCTCGATGTACTCGAACACGTCGTGCCAGAACCCGGGCTTCTCCGCCAGGACGCCCAGCTGATCGAGCCAGCCCTCCAGCCGGTCGACGGCCGGTTCCCAGCCGCTCTCGTCCACTTCGTCCACGGTGAGCGAGGCAAGCGCCAGGGTCGTGGCCAGGGTCTGAACGGACGGCGCGACCCGCCCCGCGTAGCCCATTGCGTGGTCCCAGCCGTCCGGGTGGTAGAGCTCGATCACCCCCGTCGTGGCGTCCAGCATGAAGTGGTACTCGTGGCCTTCGACCAGTTTGAAACAGAAGTTGACCGGCGGGGTGTCGTCGTCCGGATACCTCCTGCCGAAGAGCTCGTCCGCGTCGGCCGCCCAGATGCCCTCCTCCGGCAGGAAGAGCGATTCGAGCCCGATCCTGGTGATGTCGACGAGGGGGAATCCGACCGTGGTGAGGAACTCCCTGGACTCCCGATGGGTCAGCTCCGCCGGCAGTTCGGACTCGTCCGGACGCCACAACGAGCCCTCACCGAACACCGATTCGAGCCACTCGGCCATCGGCGCCTGTGCGCCTTCCGGCAAGGCCCGGCGGTCCGCGCCGCTGGGGGCCGACGGGTTCTGTGGGTTCCGCTCCACTGCGTGTCCTCGATCTCCGTACTCAGGGGGCTTGCCCGGCGGCTGCTGCGAGGGCCAGATCACCGGACTCCCCAGCTTCAGCCAGAGGTCGTCTATCCGGTTGGGACAGCGCTGGTTGTCCTCGTCCGTCTACCGCATCGCTTCGTCCCGATCGTACTTCTGCCCACGACTGAACGGATCGTCAATGATCTCGCTCTTGCCGCATCTGGCGCCATAACAGAAGGTAGCCCGCTCCACCCGATGTTCCTTTGGCCCGCCCGGAAAGCGCGACCGCCGGTACGGGGTGGGAACCCCGTACCGGCGGTCGCCGGGTGCAGGTGCGGTTACTCGTCGCTCGACGAGGACTGACCGCCGCCGAGCAGGGCGTTGGTCAGGCCGTCGGCGGCCGGGGAGCCCCAGCCGGTGACCTGGTCGTAGCCGGTGCCGGCGGAGAAGTCCTGGTTGGCGCCGGTGGTGACGTCGTGGAAGGCAGAGCCGTAGTTGCTGCCGCCCGCGATCGAGTACAGCTTGGGGTTCACCTCACCGAGTGCCGACTGGCCGGCCGCGGTGGCCTTCTGGTTGAACAGCGAGGCGTAGCCGGCCCAGAGCGGGGCCGCGGCGGAGGTACCGCCGATGACCTGCCAGCCGCCCGCGGTGTAGACGGCGAAGCCGCTGTTCGGGTCGGCGTTGGAGGAGACGTCCGGGACGGTGCGCTTGCCGCCGCCGACACCGGTGCCGCTCTGCCAGCTCGGCTGGGCGAACTGGGTGGAGACGCCACCGCCTGCGGTGCTCCAGGCGCTCTCCGAGGAGTAGCTGTTGTCGTCGTTCACGCTGAGGTTGGTGCCGCCGACGCCGGTGACGTACGGGTCCGAGGCCGGGAAGTCGACCGCCTGGACGGAGGAGCCGCTGGTGGAACGGGTGCAGTCGCGCGAGCCGTCGTCACCGGAGGCCGAGAAGACGCTGATGCCCTGGGCGGCGGCCTGCTTGAAGGAGTTGTCGACCGCGGTCATCGAGGACGCGGTGGTGTCCGGCTCGCAGGAGCCCCACGAGATGGAGATGACCGAGACCTTGTTCTCCGACACGATCTGGGCCGCCATGTCGATCTCGCCCTGGTCGCTGTTGGGGGCCTCGTAGACCAGCTGCTGGGCCTTGGGCGCGACGCCGCGCACGATCTCCGAGTCCAGCTCGACCTCGCCCTGGCCCTGGCCCGGGGAGCTGTCGTAGTTGGCGCCGTCCACCGAGACCGTGCTGACGTCCGGGCCGGACAGGCCGTACTGGCTGTCGTAGGCCTTCAGGTTGTTGGAGTCGTAGCCGTCGAACTCCCAGAGGGCGACGGTGGTTCCGCTGCCGTCGGCACCCAGCTTGTCGAGGTTGTAGGCGCCGTTGTACTGCGCCGGAGCGACTCCGCTCGGAGTGTCGTGCGGGGTCGCCGCCTTCGGCTTCGCCATGCGGGTGGTGCGCACGGTCTTGTCGTTCAGACCGGAGACGCCCTGGACCACCTTGGCCAGCGCGACCGGCACCGACGCCGCACCGTCGTTGGCGAAGAAGGTCTTGTTCTCCAGCTTGTCGACGTAACGGCTCTCGTGCGTGCCGAAGGCTTTGGCGATCTGCTCGTTGGTGCCGCTGGCGTTCACCACCTGGCGGTTGGCGCTGACCGAGGCGACCTTCAGGCCCTGGCCCTCCAGGTAGGAGCGCACCTGCGCGACATCGGCCTGGGTCGGGCCGAAGCGCTCGGTGAACTGAGCCGGGGTCAGGTAGTGCCCGTACTGCGGAGAGTGCTTGTCGTTGACGGCCGCGAGGAAGCGGTCGAGCTGCGCGGTGTTGCGCAGCTTGAGGCTGACCGCCACCGATATCTGCTGGGCGGCGGGGACATCGCCCTGCTTCTGCGAGTGCGCCACCGCGGGGGTCACGGTGTTGGGCAGTGCCACCCGGGGCGCCGAGACGTGGGGCGCCGGCGCGGCGTAGGCGGTCGTGGCAGCCAGGGAAGCCGCGGTCAGCGGCAGGACGGCGAGTGCCGAGGCAAGAGCGAGCGAGCGGGGTCGCACGGGATCCTCCGGGAAGTGGGGTTAGCTCCGGATCGGGAACGCTTGTCCGAACTTCCCAGGAAACTCTCAGGATTGGGCTCAAGCCTGAGCAATTCCTTATTAAAAAACAGTCAACTGTGAAGATGCTGGGAGCTGCAACTGAATGACCGGCCCTTCATACAGTTAACGGCCGGATCCAGCACGAGACTTGGGGACGTCCATCGATCCCCCACCCAATCACCGGGATCGTGAAGCTCGTGCCCTCCCGCTCCCGTACGGCCGTCGGCCCCCTCCGCGGTTCGCACCCGCACTGGGGCGGCGCCGGGCCAAGACGGTGCCGGCGGTCCTCACGGCATCACGGCTCCGGTGGCAGTACGTCCGGCTCTCGGTACGGGACTGGGCCGAGGGCCGCCTGCTGGCCCTGGAGGACGCCGCCGACACCGCCGCCAGGGTGGTCCGCAGGATCTTCCGACCGCAGTAGGCGCACCCGCCATACCGGCCCTCGAGACCCCCGGGATCTCCGGGGCCTCCGAGGCCTCCGAGGCCTCCGAGGCCTCCGGGAAGGCAACGAGGCCGGCCAGCCCGACATCTCGTCAGACTGACCGGCCTCGGGCGGTCGGTCGACCCTGCTGGGGCACCGACGAAACGCCCCGATCAGGGCCTGTGCAAGCGCTGAGCGGAGAGTGTTCCCAGGCTGTACGTGATCGTTTCTCACTCGAGAGCGCCAACTGTCCCGTCTCAAATGATCTGGTCCGGAGCCAGGGCCGTGACCTGCGACGGCCAAGTCACCTGAGACGGGACACGAGTGGTCCCCGAGTGGTCCTGCTCACGAGTTTCGACAGCGCCTGTTCACGGGTTCGGGAGGCACCCGCACCAAGCGGTGCTCGATGCTCACGAGAAGCGACAGCACTGCGACCTCTACCACCGGCCACGCTGTCACCGGGCTGACGTGACCGGCGGGTTGCCCAGTTCCTTGATGAGTTGCCGATAGGTCGCGAAGGCCGGCTTGGGGGTGTAGTCGTCGCGCAGGAGGCCGAAGTGATGGAAGAGCCCTTCGGCGTTGCTGTCGGCGTCCCGCAGGGCGAAGAGCGAGTAGCCGTTGATGTTCAGGTCTGTGGCGAGGTCGGCGACGGTTCGGATGACGGTGTCGAGCGCGGCGGCCTGTCGCTGCTCGGTGCGGCCGGGGCCGGTGGGCCAGCCGTTCTCGCACACGCGGATCGGGACGGTGTCCGGGATGCCGGCCTGCGGCAGGCTGGTGCGGCGGAACGTGGTGAGGACCGCGGTGACCGCGTCAGCCAGCTGGTCTTCGGCGACGGGCCGGAACACGTCCGGGAAGAAGTCCAGGCCGACGTAGTCCAGGCTCTGCCGAAAGCGCGCGTCGGCCAGGGCGCCGAGGCCGGCCCAGAAGGTGTCGGCCGGGTCGAAGGACGGCACGGCGTTGAAGCCGACCGCCGCGCGGTGGCCAAGGGCTCGGGCCTCCTGCTTGGCGGCGATGACCCCTTGGACGAGCGCGTTCAGGACGTTGGGGGTGCTGCCGTCGACGGAGGGGAGGTTGAGGTTGGGTTCCTCGCAGATCTGTACCGACGCCAGCTGCGGTCCGCCGGTCCGGACTGCCTCGCGGACGAACTCCGGCCACCCGTCCAGCTCGCCGGACGGCTCGCGGAACTGCAGTACGAGGTCCAGGGTGCGGCCGCGTTGGAGGTAGGTGTGTGGGGCGGCGGGTGTGGGTTGCGTCTGCGGTGTCTCGACGGCGGCGAACGAGCGGTAGGCGCGCACAGCCAGCGTGTCCACGTCGCCCTGCAGTTCGTCGAGGGCCTCGATGATGCGATCCGGCACGTCCGGGCGGACCGGATGGATGATGCCCTGGTCGTCGCCCAGGATGCCGCCGGGATAGATGCCGAAGGTCATGGTCATGCTCGCCCCCATAATTCTTGGTGTCACACCAAATTTGTGGTGACACTATCATGTGGCGCATGGGCCTTCGAGAGATCAAGAAGCAGCAGACCCGGACGGCGATCGCCGACGCGGCCCTGGGACTGTTCCTGGAGCACGGCTTCGACCAGGTCACGGTGGCGGAGGTGGCACGGCACGCGGGTGTGTCCACCAACACCGTGTTCAACTACTTCCCCACCAAGGAGGACCTGCTCTTCGACCGCCAGGCCGAAGTCGAGAACCACCTCGCCGCCCTGGTGCGCGACCGAACGCCGGGCACCTGCCCGGTCGCGGCCGTCCGCGACGACCTGCTGTCCGCCCTACGGCAGGACCATCCGATGCTCGGGCTCCAGCCCGGCGCGCCCGCGTTCTGGCAGGTCATCCAGGACAGCCCGGCCCTGCGCGCTCGCGAACGCGAGATCGGCGACCGCATCGAGGCGGCTCTGGCGACCGCTCTGACCGAACATCCGCCGAACACGGCGGACGCACCCGGCGATGCCGGCCACCCGCTCTCGGCGCTCCTCGCGGGCGCCATCGCAGGCACCCACCGCGCAGCCCTGCGCGAGCTCCGACGACGCATCATGTCCGGCGAGCCACCCGCGCGCGCCCGCGACTCCATCGCCTCGGCAGCCCTCCGGGCATTCGAGCTCCTCTGCTCCGGACTTCACGCAGGTGGCGAACAGACGCCGCACGAGCTGCAGGTCTCTCCGTAACAGCATCCGAGACGGGGTCCCGCTGGCGCTGGTGCTGTCGACACCCGTGAACGGTTCGACTCGCTCCGCGGCGCCAGGTGCCGCCCGAACCCATGAACAAATGCTGCTCGTTCTCGCAGACAGAGCCAGGCAGGGCTTGGCGCCGAACGCGCAGTGCTGGCTGCCGCGGGAGGTGATCGAGCGGTTCGTGTTGGTGGGTTGCCCCAACGGCCGGGGAGGCGACCCGCGGCAACTACCGCTCGCGGGGCACCGTTTCGTCGGTACTTCCTGGTGGGGCACCGACGAAAGGCGCCCGTTGGCCCGGCGGCCCGCCAAAGGAACGGGCTACCGGCCCGCTCCGTGGCGGAGCCCGTCGAGGATCAGGTCGAGGAGGCGGCCGGCCCGGTCGCGCTGGGCGGGCGCGCTGGTGATCAGTGCGACGCCGGCGAGGCTGAACCCGATGTCGATGGGGTCGACGTCCGAGCGCAGGAGACCGGCTTCGGCGCCGGCGCGCAGCAGGGAGCCGACCGCGGTGCCGAGCTTGTCGAGGGTCTCGGCGAAAGGGTCCGCGCCGGAGGCGACCGCGGCCCGCAGGGCGTCCGCCATGCCCTGCTTGGCGGCCAGGTAGTCGATGAACCGGTCCATCCACAGGCGCATCGCCCGGTCCGGCGGGAGATCGGCCAGCAGCTCGGCGGCGCTGTCACAGACCCGGGCCAGCTCGTTGCGGTAGGCCGCCTCGACCAGCGCCTCGCGCGTGGGGAAGTGCCGGTAGAGCGTGGCCGAGCCGACACCCGCGGCCTTGGCGATCGTGTCGATCGGCACGTCCGCGCCCTTCTCGGAGAAGGCGCGCACGGCCGCTTCGAGGATGCGCTCCCGGTTGCGGCGGGCATCGGCACGCAACACGCTCGGCTGGGCGGTCAAAGCTGCTCCCTTCGTCAGGGGACCAGTCTACCTGGACAACCGGGGAGTTCTCCGGTTACGGTTGCAGAGAAGCGGGGAACTCCCCGGTTGCGGCTGTCGCCCATTACGCTCCACACGCAAGGAAGACCCTCATGACCTCCCCGAAGACGGTTCTGATCACCGGCACGTCCTCCGGCATCGGCCTGGCCGCCGCCGTCGCCGCCGCCCGGGCGGGCTGGACCACCATCGCCACCATGCGCGACACCGGCAAGGCCGACGCCCTGCTCAAGGCCGCCGCCGAGAACGGGGTCGCCGACCGTATCCAGGTCAAGCGCCTGGACGTGGTCGACCCCGAGAGCATCGCCGCCTGCCTGGGCGAGGTCATCGCCGAGCACGGCCGCCTCGACGCCCTGGTCAACAACGCCGGCGCCGCCCAGGTCGGCACCATCGAACTGATGAGCCTCGACGACGTCCGCACCGCCATGGAGGTCAACTTCTTCGGCGTGGTGGCCGCCACCCGCGCCGCCCTGCCCCACCTGCGCGCCACCCAGGGGCGGGTGATCACCGTCACCAGCGTCGGCGGCGTCGTCGGCCAGCCCTTCAACGAGGCGTACTGCGCGGCCAAGTTCGCCGTCGAGGGCTTCATGGAGTCCCTCGCCCCCGTCGCCGCCACCGTCGGCGTCGACGTCACCGTCGTCGAACCGGGCGCGGTCGCGAGCGAGTTCGTCGCCAACATCAGCCTGGACATCCCCGCCCTGCTCGCCGCGTCCGGCCCCTATGCCCCGGCCCTTGAGGCGTACATCGCCCGCACCCGGGACTCCTACGGCAACGCCCAGACCCCGGCCGAGGCCGCCGCCCCGATCATCGACGCGCTGACCGCCGACCGCCCGGCCTTCCGGATCCAGACCTCCGAGTGGGCCCGCGACTTCGTCGCCACCACGCTCGCCGACCTCGACGGCTCCGCAGTCCAGACCCTCACCAGCACCTGGGTCCGCTGAACCACCCCAGACATCGAACTCGCCGCGGCCGGCGGGACCGACCCGGCGCCGCTGCTGGAGTACTTCGCGGTACCCCTGACCGTGACCACCGGCATCGCGCACACGGTCCTCACCTCGGCCGAGCAGCTGACCGCCGGGCTCGCCCACGAGCTGGCCGCCCTGCGCGACCTCGACTACGGCGGCAGCCAGGCACTGGACCCGGCCGGCCGCGCGCTGAACGAGCGGGCGGTCACCATCGAGGTGAGCTGGGCCCGCCACGACCGCTCGGGCGCCGAGTTCCAGCGTCCCCGCGTGTTCTACTTCCTCGCCCGCACGCCGGACGGCTGGCGGATCACCACCTCGGCGGTCCTGGCCGGCTGAGCCTGGCTGTGCGTGCGGAAGCCGACACCAACCCGAACGGGCCCGGACCGCGGAGCGACTCCGCGATCCGGGCCGCTGTCTTCAACAAACCACCGTTTCCTGAAGGCCAGCGGCCAGGCCGTCCGACGACCTCTCAGACCCTTCAAAAACTCCTTCAAAAACCAGGGCGGTTCCACAACTCCGAGCCCCTGAACCCTCTATGACCACATCCCAGACCTGCAGGAACTCCGCGCCTACAGGACCAACTGGGCATCCAGGCCGCACGGCGGGCGCGCTTCAGATCGAAGGCCAGTGGTACTGCCCCGCCATCCCGCAGCCGTTGATCACCGTGACGGCGGATCTCCACAACTCACAGATCGACCAGGCACTCCCGTCTCATCGGCACGAAATGCCGAAACGGTGCCTCCCGCAGCGACTTCCGTCACTGTGGGAGGCACCGTTTCGTCGGTACTTCCTGGTGCGCGAGGGGGGAGTTGAACCCCCACGCCCTTGCGGGCACTGGAACCTGAATCCAGCGCGTCTGCCTATTCCGCCACCCGCGCAGGTGATGTCCCACATCCTAGCCGATCTTCCGACCCGCCTCGCACCGGCACCCCACCACCCCGCTCCCGCCGGAGTGCTGGCTCGACGGCCGCGCGGGCGGGAAGAACGAGTGGGCACCGCCGCACTGACCATCGGCGACGCCGGCAGGTGCCTTGCTTGTCCCGGTCGAAGTGGCAGCCTCCTGGTGGCGCCCCCAGGTCCCGCCCCACTGGCCGCTGGGCTCGTTCATCGGCTCGCCCGAGCTGAAGTCGATGCCCCAGTGGTCGTGCGCGTACCGGGCTATGGTGGCCATGTAGGCGGCGTGCGGGCCGTAGTTCTGCTCCTGCAGGTTGTTGCCGCCGTCCGACGCGCCGTGCGGGTGCGGGAGTTGGTGATCTGCGGCTGGTGCGCCGGGAACCGGGGTCAGGCCTTCTTGACCACGCTCGACTTGAGCTGCATGGCGCCGAACCCGTCGACCTTGCAGTCGATGTCGTGGCCGTCGACTCCGTCGACCAGACGGATGTTGCGGACCTTGGTGCCCGCCTTGATTCCCGAGGGGCTGCCCTTGACCTTGAGGGCCTTGATGACGGTCACGGTGTCGCCGTCGCTGAGCACATTGCCGACGGCGTCCTTGATCACTCGCTCGCCGGAGGCAGCTGCCTCAGCCGCGCCGCCATCGGCGGGAACCCACTCGTTGCCGCACTCCGGGCAGACCATCAACGCGTTCATCTCGTAGGTGTACTCGCCGGAGCACTTGGGGCACGGAGGCAAGGTCTCGCTCATTTGTCCAGCGTATCCGACCGCTGGCTCGCGTCCTGCCGCGTGCGGCACGGCTTCGTCGTTCATGGTCTCCCGCGATCAGGCCGAGGCGGCCGTCGTGGCGGCGGCACAGCAACAGCGCCGTGCCGCGCGACGCTCAGCGGCAGCGGGCCTGCTGGGCGGGCTCGGAGATCGGCTCGGCCGGGTCGGTGACGACACCGCCAGCCGGCACGGTCGTCGGTGTCGATCCGTTCGGCCTGGCACTCGGCGTAGCCGGAGGTGACGGGCCTGCGCTACGCGCGGGGCGGCGCTCTGCACGGTATGGCCGCCCCGGCGTCGGTGTTTCCGGGGCGGCCACCCTGCGGCGACCGCTTCCGGAGGTCGCTGCATGATGACCTTAGCAGTTGATAAAGTTGGAAACCGCGTGCAAGGACAGGGGAGGAATGCGTATCTCACCGGAGTGCCGCGCGGCAGCGCCGCTTGCTCTGTAGGCGGCGCGGGGTGCCTCGTGCCGTCCCGCGCCGGGCAAGCGACGCCCGTGCCCGCGCTCCGGGCATTTCTCGCTCCTGTCCGGCCCCGCTGGTCGCGGAGGGTGCACGCGCGCTCGCCGTCGCCCTGGGTGTGGTGCTCCGGGGCGGCGGTGAGCATGCAATGGGACCTGGAGACCACTGGCGGCGTCGGCGTCCTGCGGCTGACCGGCTACCGACCCGCTACTGGGCGAACGAGCCACACACCGTATCCGAGGCGCGTTCGACTGAGCCATCGCCCGCCGCCTCCGAGCGATCGTGATCGACATGTCCGCCCTGACGGGCTGGAACTCTTCCGGCGAGGGCGCGATCGTCGACACGGCCGGCCGCGCGCCCGCTGGCCGCAGCCCGCCTGCGGTCTGCGGTCTGCGGTCTGCGGTCTGCGGCCCCAGGGAGCGGCCCGCTCCGTTGTTGACGACAGGCTGCGCCCGGTCCGTCCTGCGACTGTTCCCCGACATCGACGTGGCCATGGCGGCTCTCGGCATGCGCTGGCCGCCCACCGCGCTCGCCGTACGGATGATCGCGCACTTGCACAGTTGCTAAGGTCGGTACTTGATGATGTTCTGCCTGGCCCGGGCCCGATGGAGACGGTGACGACGTGAACGGCGAAGCCCCTACCCCGCCTCCCGTGGTCGGTGCGCCGCTGTACCAGCTGAAGGCGGAATTCTTCAAGACCCTCGGCCATCCGGTGCGCATCCGGGTCCTGGAGCTGCTCAGCGAGCGCGAGCACGCTGTCGCCGAGATGCTGCCCGAGGTCGGCGTCGAAGCCTCCCACCTGTCCCAGCAGCTCGCCGTCCTACGCCGGTCCAAGCTCGTGGTCGCCCGCCGCGAAGGCTCCACCGTCTACTACAGCCTCACCGACCCCCGGGTCGCCGAGCTCCTGCGGGTCGCCCGTGCCATCCTCGGCGGTGTCATCACCGGCCAGGCCGAACTCCTCGGCGGCCTGCTCACCCAGGCCACCGGCACGCCCCGGAGCTGACCGGCCCCATCCGCCGTCGGCCGCCCGGCGTCAAAGCTCCAGCGCGGCCTCGATGCGCCGGGCGTGGTCGCGCGCTCGAGACCGATGGCGCCGGCGGCGGCCGGCGCGGGGTCGATGCCCTCGGCCGCACCGACCGTGCCGGAGCCATGCCGCTGGTGGAGTCGGCCAGAGCGTCGTCGATCGCCATCACGTCCTTGATCGCGGCGCGATGTCAGTCACACGGAAGTCCTCCTGACCTTGGCTGCCGCCCCGCCCGTTCCGCGGCCCGCCCGTGGCGCGCCGCGCCCCGAGCGCAGGGAGGATGCCTGCGACAGGCGGCCGGATGACCGCTACTGATCACGAAGGGTCATGACTATCTGAATCCACCACTTGCAAAAGGAGCTATTTGAAAAATTCTTCATATTCATACATGCTGGTGTGCTGTTGGATCGGCACAAGGTGCGTCCGGCGGAGGGCGCCAGCACCAGGGAGGACCGGTTGTGACCGCGATGTTCGACGAGGAGCTGCGCGAGCAACTCGCCCAGGCCCGCCAGGCTCTCCAGCAGGCCAAGGAGCGCGGGGACGACGACGGGGCACAGGCGTACGCCGGGCGGGCGGCCCAGCTGCTGCGCATCGCGGCCCACCACGGCATCGAGGTCGCGCACACCGCCGCGGAAGAACAAGGAGAGAGCTGAGCAATGGCCGTCCCGCTGTACCAGGCGAAGGCGGAGTTCTTCCGCACCCTCGGCCACCCGGTGCGCATCCGGGTGCTCGAACTCCTCCAGGACGGGCCGATGCCCGTGCGCGACCTGCTCGCCGCGATCGACATCGAAGCCTCCAGCCTCTCCCAGCAGCTCGCCGTCCTGCGGCGCACCAACCTGGTGAGCGCCATCCGTGGCGGCAACACCGTCGTCTATGCACTCAGCACCCCGGACGTCGCCGAGCTGCTGCGGGCCGCCCGCCGGATCCTCAGCGAGATGATCACCGATCAGAACCAGCTGCTCGACGAGCTGCGCGCGACCCCCACCCAGGAGGCCACGGCGTGAACGCCGTCGTCCACGGCGGCCTTCACCGGCTGCGCTCGATCCTGCCGGACCGTCAGATCCTCGCGACCATGGGCCGCTCCCCGCGCCAGGACCTCATCGCCGGCCTCACGGTGGCGATCGTCGCACTGCCGCTCGCCCTCGGCTTCGGCATCTCCTCCGGTGCCGGCGCCGAGGCAGGGCTCGCGACCGCCGTCGTCGCGGGCGCGCTGGCCGCGGTATTCGGCGGCTCCAACCTCCAGGTCACCGGCCCCACCGGCGCCATGACCGTCGTCCTGGTCCCGATCGTCCACCGCTACGGCCTGAACGGGGTACTCACCGTCGGCCTGCTCGCCGGAGTGCTCCTCACCGCCCTGGCACTCGCCCGGGCCGGCCGCTTCATGGCGTACGTACCGGTGCCGGTGGTGGAGGGCTTCACCCTCGGCATCGCCGCGGTGATCGGCCTGCAGCAGGTGCCCGGCGCGCTCGGCGTCAAGACGCCGGGCGGCGACAACCCCGCTGTCGTCGCGGCGAAGAGCGTCGCCGACTTCGCCGCCCATCCCCACTGGGCCGCCCTCGCCGTCGCGCTGGGCGTGGTCGCCATTATGCTGGCAGGCGTGCGCTGGCGGCCTTCCATCCCGTTCTCCCTGGTCGCGGTCGTAGCCGCCACCGCCGTCGCACAGCTGGTCCAGCTACCGGTCGCCACCATCGGGCACCTGCCCGCAGGGCTACCCGCGCCCTCGCTCGGTTTCTTCGACACCGCCACGGTGCCTGCCCTGCTGCCCTCTGGCCTCGCCGTCGCGGCACTCGCGGCGCTGGAGTCGCTGATGTCCGCGACCGCCGCCGACGCGATGAGCGTGAGTGAGCGCCACGACAGCGACCGCGAGTTGTTCGGGCAGGGCCTGGCCAACCTCGCCGCCCCGCTGTTCGGCGGCGTCGCCGCCACTGGCGCCATCGCCCGCACCGCCGTCAACGTCCGCACCGGCGCCGCCTCCCGCCTGGCCGCCCTCGTGCACGCCGCCGTCCTCGCGGTCATCGTCTTCGCCGCTGCCCCGCTGGTCTCCGGCATCCCGCTCGCCGCACTCGCCGGGGTTCTGATCGCCACCGCCGTGCGCATGGTCGAGGTCGGTTCCCTGCGCGCCCTGGCCCGCACCGGCCGTGGCGAGGCCGTCGTCCTGGTACTGACCGCCGCCACCACCCTCGCCTTCGATCTGACCACCGCCGTCATCGTCGGCCTGGCCGTCTCCGCCGTGCTCGCCCTGCGCTCCGTGGCCAAGGCCGCCAAGGTGGAGCAGGTCCCCCTGCGCGCCGACCTGCCCCGAGCCGACCACCACAACGAGGAACAGGCCCTGCTCACCGAGCACATCGTCGCCTACCGCATCGACGGCCCACTGCTGTTCGCCGCCGCCCACCGCTTCCTGCTCGAACTCACCGAGACCACCGAGGTCAAGGTCGCCATCCTGCGGATGTCCCGCATCAGCGTGATCGACGCCAGCGGCGCCCGCGTCCTCGGCGACGCCATCGACAGGCTCCAGCGACGCGGCACCCTCGTCCTGGTCTCCGGCATCCGCGACGAACACCACCGCCCGCTCGACGCACTTGGCATACTCGACCAGCTCAAGGCCGACGGCCACGTCTTCGCCGCCACCCCCGACGCCATCGCCTACGCCCGCGCCCACCTGCACGGCCAGGCGATCCCCGCCGACCACACCCTCGCCGCGAGCACCGCAGGACCATCCAGTTGACCGACGCCGGGAAAGGCCCGCGATGATCCGCCACTGGCGCGAGAGTGGACGAGGCGGCGGCTACACCCGAAACGACCACTCATCCAAGGAGTCCCCGTGAGCGACGCCGTCCGCGATGACAAGGCCAAGCGCAAGGCGATGCTCGTCCGAGCGTCGATCTACATCGCCGGCACCCACCTGTTCGCCGGGTTCGTGATGCTGCTCTTCTACCTCGGCAACCGCCACCGCTGAGCCCCAGGACCGCCACCTCGTACAGCGGGGGCCCGATGGCCCTCGACGTCCACATCGATGCCTGGCTCGTGGGAACCCCACTCGGCGGCAACCGGACCTCTGTGAGGCCGCCGGCTTCACCCCCGACATCCGGCACAGCACCGACGACTACGTCGTCATCCAGAACCTGGTGGCCCGACACCTGGGCGTCGCCCTGCTACCGCAGTTCGCCCTTGACGCATACCACCACCCCGACGTCCAGGTGCGTCCGCTCGGGCCCACCGACCGGGCCCTGTACCTGCCGTGTCACCGCGAAGCCCTCGAGATCCCCGCCATCGCACAGGCCACCCGGGCCCTCCAGCAGGCAGCAAGCGCACGCCCCGGACCACGATCGGATCTGTGATCGGCATGACGTCGGCCTCTGATTCACCGCCCACCCCGCAGCGACCACCACCGAGCCACTGACGTGCCTGACATCTGGAAGAGTCCACCCCACCCGCAAAACCCCGCCTGAACAGACAAAACGCCTCCGGCCCCTCGTGAAGCGTGCGAGGAGCCAGAGGCGTTTTCAACGCAATCGGGCCGGTCAAGCCGACATGCTGTCGGTTTGACCGGCCCAATTCGGTCGGTTGACCGTGGTGCGCGAGGGGGGAGTTGAACCCCCACGCCCTTGCGGGCACTGGAACCTGAATCCAGCGCGTCTGCCTATTCCGCCACCCGCGCAGGTGATGTCCCACATCCTAGCCGTCTTTCCGGCCTGCTCCGAACCAGCCCCCCGTCAGCGAGACGGGACGGCCCTGCGGCCGCGCTTCCGGAGCGCGGAGACGACCAGCGCGGTCAGCACGAGCACCGCCATGCCGATGCCCACCACCCCGGCGTAGCTGCCGAAGAGCGCCCGCATTCCCGAGCTCACCAGCCCCACCACCAACCGCACGAACAGCCGTCCCAGAAATCGCACCCTCGAACCGTACCCGACCCGGCGAGCCCCGGGAGGCCGAGCTGCTGGTGGCCGGTCCTGACCGTACCCGGGCCGTACTGCCGCCTCGGGTCTGGGAGCTGGCCGTGGCCATGGACCGGCTCACCCGGGAACGGATGTGGGGCGGCCCTCGGTTCACCGAGCAGCAGCTGTGCCCGCCGGCCAAGGAGCGGCTGGCCGAGGTGGTACCGACGCTGGTCGTCGCGGGGCTGGCGGACGCACCGGAGATCCTGGCCGCATCCGCGCTGCTGGCCGAGGGCATTCCCGGGGCCCGTCGGCTCGACCTCCCCGACACCGGCCATCTGCCGCCGGTGGAGCGGCCGCAGCTGGTCACCACCGCGCTGACGGACTTCCTCGCAACGGCCATGCCCTGATGATGACTGGTTGGAGGTGCAGGGGCGGGGAGACCGGCTGTGACGCCCGGCCAGGGCTCCCCGCCCGCCCTCAGCCGCGCCGGTCGTTCGCGGAGGTGTCGTCGATCTGCGCTCCGAGGAAGACGATCCGCTCCTCGAGGAGCTTGGCGTACGGGTCGTACTCGCGGAAGCCCTGCGAGGTGCGCTCGGCGAAGCCCGGGACGATGTAGCGGCCCTCGGCGCGCAGGCGCTCGTGGGCGGCGCCCATTAAGTCGGGGATGTTCATGGGGACTTCGGCCTCCGTCAGGAGATGGGCTGGTGGACGGGCGGTGTCGCCGGGTGTGCGGTGACCGGTCGGTCCTAGGCGCCCGTGCCGCCACCGCCGGGCACGTCCGCGGCGTGGTGCATCACGTCGTCGATCAGGCCGTACTCCTTGGCCTGCCGGGCGGAGAACCAGCGGTCGCGGTCGGAGTCCGCGGTGATCTCCTCGACGGTCCGGCCGCTGTGGAAGGCGATCAGTTCGGCCATCCGCTTCTTGGTGCGCAGCAGTTGCTCGGCCTGGATCCGGATGTCGGTGGCCGAACCGCCGAGACCGGCCGAGGGCTGGTGCATCAGGATCTCGGCGTTCGGCAGCGCGAAGCGCTTGCCCGGGGTGCCGGCGGTGAGCAGGAACTGGCCCATCGAGGCCGCCATGCCCATCGCGATCGTCACCACGTCGTTCTTGACGTACTGCATGGTGTCGTAGATCGCCATGCCGGCCGAGATCGAGCCGCCCGGGGAGTTGATGTAGAGGAAGATGTCCTTCTCCGGCTCGGCCGCCAGGAGCAGCAGCTGGGCGGTGATCCGGTTGGCGATGTCGTCGTCCACCGCCTCGCCCAGGAAGATGATGCGGTCCTGGAGCAGGCGGTTGTACACCTGATCGCCGAGGCCGCCTCCGGCGGCGGACGGAGTCGTCATTCCCACGCGCTTGGCCAGTGTCACAGTGCAACCGCCTTGTCAGTCAGGGGTGTTCTGGTCTCGGGTGCCGTTCACGGAGGTGGCGGGGAGCGGGCGGCGGCCGGCCGGTGGGCCGGTGCGCGATCGCCACGGAGCCCGGCGGGCCGCAGGGCAGGTAGCGAACGGTACCGGCCGGGCGGCGGCCGGCCCGGGGCCGACGCCCACCGAAGCGGCCCGTCGGCCGGGACCGGCGTCGTCGGCGGCCTGCCGCACGGTCACTTCCCATGGCCTCGCTCGCCCGCAGGTCACAGCCCGCGCTCCGGTTCACCGGGCAACGCTCCCCGCCGCCGTCTTCGCAGATCGTGGCTGTTCAGCCGCTACCCCCTCCGGCCGTCGTACCCCTGTGTGGCTGAGTGACCGTCGATCATCGCCGCCATCGGAGACGATCCCGCCCTGACACTCTCTCTCTTCCCCTTTGCCAGACGCAAGTTGATCCGTCAATTACCTCAGAAGTCGCACGGACAACCGGCTAGTTCCTCACACCGGACAGGGACCGGCGGCCTGCACGGGCTGGACGCCGGACCAGACCATGGCGGCCGATCCCCAGGTCAGACCACCGCCGAAGGCCGTCATCAGCACCCGGTCGCCCTTCGAGAGCTGGTCGTCCGCGGCGGCCTGGGCCAGGGCCAGCGGAATGGACGCCCCGGCGGTGTTGCCCACCTCCGCGAGCCGGCAGACCACCCGCTCCTCGGCCAGGCCGAGGCGCCTTGCCACCGCGCGCAGGATCCGGGCGTTGGCCTGGTGCCCGATGAAAGCGTCGATCTGCTCGGTCCGCCAGCCGACCGCCTCGGCCACGCTCCGCGCGGATCGCGTCATCGTCGCCACCGCCTGCGCGTAGACCTCGCGCCCGTCCATCCGGAAGTAGCGGGCGGCGGCGTCCGCGGCCAGGTGCGGTGCCCGCGACCCGCCGCCCGGGATGGCGATCAGGTCGGCGCCGGCGCCGTCGCTGCCCAGCTCGACGTGGAGCAGTTCACCCGGCGTGCCGGGCAGGCCGCGTTCCAGCACCACGGCCGCCGCCCCGTCCCCGAAGAGCACTGCGGTCCCCCGGTCGGCGGGGTCGACGATGGTGGAGTACGTCTCGGCGCCGATCAGCAGCACTCTCTCGTAGCTGCCCGCGCCGATCATCGCCCCGGCGACGCCGAGCCCGTAGACGAAGCCCGAGCACACCGCGGACAGGTCGAAGGCCGGCACACCTGCCAGCCCGAGCCGCGCGGCGATCTGCGGAGCGGTGGCGGGGCAGCGCTGGTCGGGGGTGGTGGTGGCCAGCAGCACCAGGTCGCAGGCGCGTCGGCCGGCCGACTCCAGCGCCGCGGCACCGGCGGCCGTCCCCAGGTCACCGGTGCTCGTACCGGGTCTGACCACGCGCCGCTCGGCGATCCCCGTGCGACTGAAGATCCAGTCGTGCGTGGTGTCCAGCACCCGGGACAGATCGTCGTTGGTCACCACGTCGGGCGGCAGGCAGGTTCCGATGCCGGTGACGACGGCGCGGACGTCGGTCGTGTTCATCGTCCCTCCGGACACCCGGTCACACCGGATCCGGGACCGGGCGGGCGATCGGCTGCTCCGCCGACTGCCCTGCCGCCGCGACGAGATGGCGCTCGGCGAAGTCGGCGTGGGCGATCGGGGCGGTGATCAGCGCCTCGGGTACGGCCAGCAGGCCGAGCAGATCCTCCGCTGCCGCGGGCGCCGCGCCCTCCTCCTCGTGCAGCCGGGCCACCTCCAGCAGCTCCTGCGGGCTCAGCACCCCTGCCCGCAGCGCGCTCACCGCGTGCTCGAGCAGGCAGCCGGCCGCGTAGTGCCGCAGCAGCGCCCGCCCGGCCTCCGTCGGCTCGCCCTCGGCCCAACCGCCCAGCGCCAGCGTCTGGTAGACGGCCCGCGACCAGGCGGTACTGGCCGCACCCGGCCCCTCCCGTTCCGCGTCGTCCAGCAGCACGTCGCACACCCGGCGCAGCGCTCCGACGAGCCGGCCGGCCGGCCAGTCGCCGGGATCGCCCGGCCCGCTCCCCCGGTCGGCACGGCCCACCGCGGCGTCGAGCACCCCGGCCAGCGCCGGGCGCTCGCGCAGCGCGAACCGTGCGGCCTGGTAGCCGAGCACCGTGTTGTCGCCGCCGAAGGTCACCGCGATCTCGTAGTCGTGCTGCAGGGGCGAGATCTGGTTCAGCCGGTGGTATCCGAGGCCGCCGCACAGCTCGCGGGCCTCGGCCAGCGTGTGCCGGGCATCGCCGGTGCTGCCGGTCTTGCCGCAGGCCACCAGCGCGTGCAGCAGCCGGTCCTCGGCGGGGGACCCGTCCTCGTGGCGGTCGACCGCGACGGCCGCCAGCGCCTCCACCGCGTGCTTGGCCGCGACCGCCCGTCCCGCCGCGGTGCGCAGCCGCATCCGGTAGTGCGCGTGGTCGAGCAGCGGCCCGCCGAAGGCCCGCTTGACGGAGGCGAACCGGGTGGTGACGGCACAGGCGACCCGCTGCGCCATGGCCGCGCCCGCGGTGGGGAAGAGCCGCTCGTGGGTGAAGGTGGCCAGGCACTCGTCGAACCGGCGGAAGCGGCGCAGCGGGGAGGCGTACCGCCCCTCCTCGTCGATCCGGGCCCAGCGGCCCATCATTGCGGACAGCGGCAGGACGCAGTGGTCGAAGGCGATGATGCCGGTCTGGTTGGCCTCGACACCGCCCTTCGGCTCGGCGCCGTGCACGCTCACCCCCTCGACCAGCCTCCCCTCGCTGCGCAGCGGCACCCGGAGCCAGTGGTGGCCCTCGTCCCGGCCGTCCACCACCACGCGGGCCAGCACCATGGCCACGTCGCCGGTGTGCAGGCTGTTGCCGATCCAGACCTTGCTGTGCGCGGGCTCCGGCGTGTGGAGCACCAGCGAGCGGTCCGCGTGCCGGTAGGTGGCCGTGGTTCCGACCCGCTTGAGGTCCGAGCCGGCGTGCAGCTCGGAGGCCGCGAAGCAGTAGACCTTCTCCATCCGGTCGATCTCCGGGCCGAAGCTCGCCAGTTGGTCCGGATCGGCGTGGCTGAGCAGGGCGTCCCCGGCGATCTGGTGCGAGACCAGGACGTTGGCCAGTGAGGCGTCCCAGGCGCCGATCCAGCCCATCGCCCGCAGGAAGTCGGGGAACTCCGCGGCCGTTCCCCGCCCCAGCCACAGCGAGTTGGCGGTGACTCCGGCCGCGTTCAGCAGCCGGGCCCGCCGGAGCGTCTGCAGGCTGTAGTCGAGCACGTCCTGCCCGGCGGGCCGGACCTCGGCGAAGTCGCCTTCGGCGAGCAGGCAGGTCAGCGCCGTCACGCGTTTGTCTGTCAAGTCGAGTCCCATCGATCAGCGGCGGGCACGGCCAGGGCACCCGCCGGACTGGCAGCGTTGCCCCGGAGCCCCGGCGGCGGGGTGCGCGGCGTCGCGCCTCCTACCGCCGGGTGCGCTCAATTCCCGAGGAGCAGGGCGCAGTTGGCTCCGCCGAAGCCGAAGGAGTTGCTGAGCACCACGGAGGGCGACTGCCGACGCGGCCCCCCGAGGACGAGGTCCAGCTCGGGCAGCTGCGGGTCGGCCTTTTCGGTGTTGGCCACCGGCGGCACCAGGCCGGCCCGCAGGGCGCAGAGCGAGAGCACCGCCTCGATGGCGCCGGCGGCACCCATGGAGTGCCCGAGGACGCCCTTGTTGGCGGTGACCGACGGGCCGTGCGGGAACAGCCGGGCCAGCAGCTCGCTCTCGACCCGGTCGTTCAGCGGCGTCGAGGTGCCGTGCGCGTTGACGTGGTCGACCGCCTCGGGCCGCAGGCCCGCGTCGGTGAGCGCCTGCCGGACGGCGGCCTCGGCCTGCGCCCCGTCCGGCCGCGGCTGGACCGGGTGGTGGGCGTCCGTGGTGCAGCCGTAGCCGAGCACCCGGCCCAGCTCCGCGGCCCGGCGCCGCGCCGCGGCCTCGGGCCGCTCCAGCACGAGCGCAGCGGCGCCCTCCGAGACGACGAAACCGTCGCGGTCCGCGTCGAACGGCCGGGAGGCGCGGGGGTCGTCCCGCTTCGAGAGCGCGCCCATCCTGGCGAACCCGCTGACCACGACCGGGACCACCGCGGCCTCGGTGCCGCAGGCGATCACCGTGTCGCAGGCACCGCTGCGCAGCAGGTCGCGGGCGACGCCGATGGCGACGGCGCCGGACGCGCACGCGGAGACGACCGTGTGGCAGGGGCCGGTGATGCCGTAGCGCGAAGCGATCGTGCCGACGGCCATGTTGGCCAGCGACCGTGGATGCAGATAGGGCGAGACCCCCTCGGGGCCGCGCTCGGTGAAGCGGTCCTGGGCCCGGATGAGCGTCTCCACGCCACCGATCCCGGTACCGACCACCACGCCGACCCGGCCGCCGTCCCAGCTCTGCGGGTCGAGCCCGGACTCCCGGACGGCCTCGTCGACCGCCACCAGGGCGTAGCGGATGAACGGGTCGAGGTGCGCGGTGCCCCGGCCTCGCAGCACCTCCGGTCCCAACTCCGGTACCCGCAGGCAGTAGTGGGCGCCGGTGTCCCGCAGCGCCTCGTCCCTGACCGCCAGCACCCGGGATTCGAGGACGGCCTGCCAGGTGTCCTCGACCCCGATGCCCGCCGGGGTGACCAACCCGGCTCCGGTGACCGCGGCTGGAAACGTGCGGGTCATGACCCGCTCAGCCTGGAATTCACGAGTTCCACTAGCTCGCCGAAGGTCAGCTTGCCCAGCTGGCTCTCGTCCTCGGAGAGATCGACGCCGAACTGCTCCTTGATCACGGTGATGAGTTCCACCGCCGCCAGCGAGTCCAATTCGAGGGAATCGATCCGGACGTCCGGAGTAATCAGGTCGGCATCGATCTCCAGATCGTCCACCAGGATTTCCCGGATAGCACTTGACAGATCGTCAGTCACCTAACCCACCCATAGTTTAAGGTAATTGATTCGAACTCAGCCGAGACCATATCACCGCAGCGGCCCCCTTCCAAGGAATTCTTGCGACGGTTCCGGGTCCGGGCTGTGATCGATGACACGTTGCCCGCGCGCACCGGCCGGGGGTAATGGATGCGCCCCGGACTGACATACGCATCGTCAGACCGATTGGCAGGCCGATGTGTTAGCGATCCGCCCCGCCTGGTCCTGCGGTCGGCACGGGCGGGCGCCGCGGCCTGCGTCCGCGGCACCGGCGCGGGCCGCACCGGGTGCGGGAAGGGGGTGGCCGGCACCTACCAACCGGACCGTGTTCACCGCAAGAGTCGGACCGTTAAGGAATGTTGAGCGAGCATCACCTCCGCCATGCTCATGGTTGACGCCGCTACGGGCGGTGGCTAGCATCCGGCGTGGACAGACGACCTTGGATAGATGTACGGGTGCCGCGCGGCTATACGCGCGTCGGGGGCGATCGATATCCCCCGCAGGAATATGGGGGATTTCCAGGTGTTCGCCGGATCGCATTCTTCTGCCCTTCCGCTGTCGGCCGCCCAGCAGCGCGTCTGGTTCGCCCAGAAGCTCACTCCGGCGAGTTCCCTGTACAACATCAGCGGTTTCGTGGAAATTCACGGACCGCTTGACCCCGAATTGTTCGGGCGGGCGCTCAGGATCGCTGTCGACGAGGCCGAGGCACTGCACGTCCACTTCACCGAGGACGACGGCACTCCGTGGCAGACCGTCCGGCCCGCGCGGGAGTGGCCGCTGCACCTGCACGACCTGAGCGGGCGGCAGGACGGCCGCCGCGTCGCGCTGGAGCGGATGTCGGCGGACCTGTCCGAGCCGACGGACCTGTCCACCGGCCCGCTGTTCACGCAGTCGCTGTTCCGGCTCGCCGCGGACCACCACCTCTGGTACACCCGGGTGCACCACATCGCCACCGACGCCTTCGGGTTCAACCTGGTCGTGCGGCGGGCGGCCGCCTGCTACACGGCACTGGCGGAGGGCACCGGGATCCCGCCCACCGAGTTCGCCCCGCTCGCCGACTTCCTCCAGGAGGACCACAAGTACGCCGCCTCCGAGCAGAGCCGCAAGGACCGCGCGTACTGGCTCGACCGCTTCGCGGACGATCCCGAGTTGCTGAGCCTGCCCGACCGCGACATCGGCCTGTGGTCCGAGGCGATGCGGTTCACCGGGCACCTGGAGCCCGAACTCCTCGCCGGACTCAAGCGCCTGGCCACTGAAGCCAGGACTACCTGGCAGGTCACCCTGGCCGCCGCGGCCGCGGCGTACCTGCGCCCCTTCGTCACCACCCGGGACATGGTGCTCGGCTTCCCGGTCACCGGCCGGCTCGGTCCGACCACCCAGAACACCCCGGGCATGGCCTCCAACGTGCTCCCGCTGCGGCTCGACGTCCGGGGCGGGGCCTCGTTCGCCGACCTCCAGCGGCACGTCGCGCGCGAGCTGCGCGCCCTGCTGCGGCACCAGCGCTACCGGGGCGAGGACCTGCGCAAGGACCTCGGGCTCGGCGCCAGCTCCCGCCGGATGTTCGGACCGGCGGTCAACTTCCTTCCGCTGCAGGCCGGTCTGCGGTTCGGCCCCTGCCCGGCGGAGATCCACAGCGTGCCCAGCGGCCCGGTCGACGACCTGACGATCGCCTTCGAGGGCGGCGGCGAGGACACCGGGCTGCGGGTGCGGGTCGCGGGCAACGCCGCCGCCTTCACCGAGACCGAGATCGCGGACCACGGGCGGCGGTTCCTGGACTTCCTCCGGGCCCTGGCCGCCGAACCCGACCGTCCCCTCGGCCAGCTCGAGGTACTGGGCGCCGGCGAGCGCCGCCGGCTGCTGGAGGAGTGGAACGGCACCGCCGCCGACCTGGCGGCCGGCACTCTCCCGGCCTGGTTCGAGGCACAGGCCGCCCGGGTCCCCGAGGCCGTCGCGGTCACCTGGCGCGACACCGCGCTGAGCTACCGGGAGTTGAACGAGTGGGCCAACCGGCTGGCCCGCCGGCTGATCGAGCACGGCGCCGGTCCCGAGCGGCTGGTCGGACTCGTGCTGCCCAGGTCGGTGGAGCAGGTCGTGGCCCAGCTCGCGGTGCTGAAGGCGGGCGCCGGGTACCTGCCGATCGACCCGGACGCCCCGGCCGCGCGGATCAGTGCCGTACTCGCCGAGGCCGAGCCGGTGTTCGTGCTGGACGACGTGGAGTCGGTACGCGACACCGGCGACCGGGCGGCGACCGACCTGGTTGACGCCGACCGGCTCGCGCCGCTGCACCCGGACCACCCGGCCTACGTGATCTTCACCTCCGGCTCGACGGGCACGCCGAAGGGTGTGGTGGTCTCCCACCGCAACGTCACCCGGCTGCTCACCGCCGCCTCCCAGCGGTTCGAGTTCGGCGAGCAGGACGTGTGGACCCTGTTCCACTCCTACGCCTTCGACTTCGCGGTGTGGGAGCTGTGGGGCGCCCTGCTGACCGGCGGCAGGCTGGTCGTGGTGGACCACGCCGTCTCCCGCTCGCCCCGGGAGTTCCTCGCCCTGCTGGCCGAGCAGGGCGTCACCGTCCTCAACCAGACACCCTCGGCCTTCTACCAGCTGATCCAGGCCGACCGGCAGCACCCCGGGTCCCGACTCGCGCTCCGCTACGTCGTGTTCGGCGGCGAGGCGCTGACCCCCGACCGGCTGGGCGAGTGGTACCTGCGGCACCCGCAGGACCGCCCGCTGCTGGTGAACATGTACGGGATCACCGAGACCACCGTGCACGTCACCCACCACGCGCTCGATCGGGCGAACGCGGCCGGCGACACCGGCAGCACCATCGGGACCGCCCTCCCCGACCTGCGGGCCTATGTGCTGGATGCCGCCCTGCGCCCGGTGCCGCCCGGGGCGGTCGGCGAGCTGTACGTCGCGGGGGCCGGGTTGGCCCGCGGCTACCTGAACCGGCCGGGGCTCACGGCGGACCGTTTCGTCGCCTGTCCGTTCGGCGAGCCGGGTTCCCGGATGTACCGCTCCGGCGACCTGGCCCGCTGGACCCCGGACGGCTCGCTGGTCTACGAGGGCCGGGCGGACCACCAGGTGAAGATTCGCGGCTTCCGGATCGAACTGGGCGAGATCGAGGCGGTGCTGACCCGCCACCCGGCCGTCGCCGAGGCCGCCGTCCTGGCCCGCGAGGACCGGCCCGGCGACCGGAGGCTGGTCGCCTACGCGGTCCCGGCCGGGCCCGAGGCGGACGCCGCCGAGCTGCGGACGCACCTCGGACAGGCCCTGCCCGGGTACATGGTGCCGTCCGCGGTGGTGCTCCTGGACGCGCTGCCACTGACGGTCAACGGCAAGCTGGACCGTCGGGCGCTGCCCGCGCCGGACTTCGACGCCGCGGCGGGCGGCCGGGCGCCGCGCGACGCCCGCGAGGAGATCCTCTGCGAGCTGTTCGCGCAGGTGCTCGGGGTGGAGAAGGTCGGCATCGACGACAGCTTCTTCGACCTCGGCGGGCACTCGCTGCTCGCCACCCGGCTGGCCGGCCGGATCCGCGCCGAACTCGGCCTGGAGCTGCCGCTGGGCACCCTGTTCGAGGCACCGACCGTGGCGGGACTCGCCGTACGGATCGCCGGGAGCGAGCCCGCCCGGCCCGCGCTGCGGCCGCTGCCCCGGCCGGAGGCCGTACCGCTGTCGTTCGCGCAGCAGCGGCTGTGGTTCCTGCAGCAGGTCGAGGGCGCGGGCGCGACCTACAACATGCCGCTGGCCCTGCGGCTCGGCGGCGAGCTGGACCGGGCGGCCCTGCGGGCGGCCCTGCAGGACGTCTGCGACCGGCACGAGTCGCTGCGCACGGTGTTCACCGAGGTCGACGGCGAGGCCCGGCAGCGGGTGCTCGACACCGCCCCGCTCCCGCTGCCGGTGACCGGGACCACCGCCGAGGAGCTGCCCGCCCTGCTGGCCGCGGCCGCGGGCACCGGCTTCGACCTCCACCGCGAACCGCCGCTGCGGGCCGAGCTGTTCGCGCTCGGTGAGCTGGAGCACGTCCTGGTGCTGGTGCTGCACCACATCGCGGGCGACGAGTGGTCGATGGCGCCGCTGGCGCGTGACCTCGGCGCCGCGTACGCGGCGCGGCTGGCCGGGGCGGCACCCGCCTGGGAGCCGCTGCCCGTGCAGTACGCGGACTACGCGCTGTGGCAGCGCGGGCTGCTCGGCGACGAGGCGGACCCCGGAAGTCTCGCCCACCGCCAACTGGCCTTCTGGCGCGAGACCTTGGCCGATCTTCCCGAGGAGCTGGCGCTTCCTGCGGACCGGCCGCGGCCGGCCGTCCCCGGCGGACGCGGCGAGGCGCTGCCGGTCCGGTTCGACGCCGCACTGCACCGCGCCCTGGCCCGGCTGGCCCAGGAGCGCCGGGCCACCCTGTTCATGGTGCTGCAGGCCGGCCTGTCCGCGCTGCTCACCAGGCTCGGCGCGGGCACCGACATCCCGCTGGGCACCGCCCTCGCGGGCCGTACCGACCAGGCGCTGGACGAGCTGGTCGGGTTCTTCGTCAACACCCTGGTGCTGCGCACCGACACCTCGTCGGACCCCGGCTTCGGAGAGCTGGTCGACCGGGTACGGGCCGCCGACCTCGCCGCCTTCAGCCACCAGGACCTACCGTTCGAGCGCCTGGTCGAGGTGCTCAACCCGAGCCGGGCGGCGAACCGGCACCCGCTCTTCCAGGTGATGCTGGTCCTCCAGAGCACCCCCGAGTCCGAGCTGGAGCTGCCCGGACTGACGCTCACCAGGGAACCCCTCCACCCCGGCGGGGCGAAGTTCGACCTGTCGCTCAGCCTGGCCGAGACCCGCGACCGCGACGGCGCCCCGGACGGCATCGAAGGCTTCGTCGAGTTCAGCACCGACCTGTTCGACCGGGACACCGTCCTGGCCCTGGTCAGGCGCCTGGAGCGGCTGCTGCTCACGGTCGCCGCCGACCCCGGGATCGCCATCGGCGAGATCGGCCTGCTGACCGACGAGGAGCGCGACCATCTCACCGGGCGGCCCCGCCGCTCGGTAGCGGGGCGGACCGTTCCGGCCCTGTTCGAGGCGCAGGTCACCCGCACCCCGGACGCGCCCGCGCTGCTGTTCCAGGACACCGTGCTGTCCTACGCGGAACTCGACCGCCGGGCCAACCGGCTGGCCCGGTTGCTGATCGACCGGGGTGTCGGCCCGGAGTCCGTGGTCGCGCTGCTGCTGCCGCGCTCCGCCGAGCTGGTGGTGGCTGCGCTGGCCGTGCTCAAGGCCGGGGCCGCCTACCTGCCCGTGGACCCCGGGTACCCGGCCGAGCGGATCGCCTACCTGTTCGCCGACGGCGCGCCCCGGCTCACCGTCGTCGACGGCCGGACGGCCGCCTCGCTGCCGGCCGGGACCGAGTACGTCGACCTGGACGGGGCCGGGCTGGACGGCTTCGCGGCGGACGCCGTCACCGACCGGGACCGCCTCGGTGTGCTGGGCCTCCAGCACCCGGCGTACGTCATCTACACCTCCGGCTCCACCGGCCGGCCCAAGGGCGTGGTCGCCACCCACGCGGGCGTCGCGAACCTGCTCGCGGCCCAGCGCGAGCGGCTCGACGTCGGCCCCGGTGACCGGGTGCTCCAGTTCGCCTCCTTCAGCTTCGACGCGGCGTTCTGGGAGACGGTCATGGCGCTGCTGTCCGGCGCCGCCCTGGTCCTGGCCACACCCGACCGGCTGCGGCCCGGCGCCCCGCTGACCGGACTGGTCGCCGACCTGGGGGTGACCCATCTGACGCTCCCGCCGACCGTGCTGGACGTCCTGGCACCGGAGGACCTGCCGTCGGTGCGCTCCCTGGTGGTGGCCGGCGAGGCGTCGTCCGGGAGCCTGGTGGCACGCTGGTCGCCGGGCCGGCGGCTGGTCAACGCCTACGGCCCCACCGAGACCACGGTGTGCGCCACCATGAGCGCTCCCCTGGACGGCGACGCACGACCGCCGATCGGCCTGCCGATCGAGGGCGGCAGTGCCTACGTCCTCGACGAGCGGCTGCGGCCGCTGCCGGTGGGGGTTCCCGGCGAGCTCTACGTCGCGGGCACCGGAGTTGCGCGCGGCTACCTCGGCCGGCCGGGCCTCACCGCGGAGCGCTTCGTGGCGGACCCGTTCGGCGAGCCGGGGTCCCGGATGTACCGCACCGGCGACCTGGCCAAGCGCCGGGCCGACGGCAGCCTGGAGTACCTCGGCCGCACCGACGACCAGGTCAAGGTGCGCGGCCACCGGGTCGAACTCGGCGAGATCGAGTCCGTGCTCGCCGCCCAGCCCGGCGTCGCCCAGGCGGCCGTGGTACCCCGTGCCGACCGGCCCGGCCAGTTGGTGGCCTACGCCGTCCCGACCGGTACCGGCCTGCCGGCGGAGACCGCCTTGACCGCGGCGGACCTGCGGGCGGCGCTGCGCCGCCGGCTGCCCGAGTACATGGTGCCCGCGGCGATCGTGCTGCTGGACGCCCTGCCGCTGACGCCCAACGGCAAGCTGGACCGCCGCGCCCTGCCCGCACCCGACTTCGACGCCGCGGCAGACGGCCGGGCACCACGCACCCCACACGAGGAAGCCCTCTGCGCCGTCTTCGCCGAAGTCCTCGGCCTGGACCGCATCGGCATCGACGACAGCTTCTTCGACCTCGGCGGACACTCCCTGCTCGCCACCCGCCTCATCAGCCGCATCCGCACCACCCTCGGCCTCGAACTCCCCCTCCGCGCCATCTTCGAGACCCCCACCGTCGCCGGCCTCGCCGCCACCCACGACACCGACGAACCCGTACGCCCCCCGGTCCGAGCCGTTGAACAACGCCCCGAAACCATCCCCCTCTCCTTCGCCCAACGCCGCCTCTGGTTCGTCAACCAGCTCCAGAACACCGAAGCCCTCTACAACATGCCCGTCGTCCTCCGACTGACCGGCACCCTCAACCCCTCCGCACTCCAAACCGCCCTCAACGACCTGCTCACCCGCCACGAATCACTGCGCACCCGCTTCGCCGAGACCGACGGCGAGCCCTACC
>NZ_JBVIMH010000046.1:0-43372 GCF_055579945.1 Kitasatospora sp. NPDC032150
CCGCCTGGTCCTGGTGGGCCGCCCACCACTGGTACTAAGCCGACCCACAGGCTCCAGTGACCCGAAGGGGGCCCGGTGCACACGCACCGGGCCCCCTTCGGCCTGCCCACCCCCTTCCGGCAAAGCCGGGAACGGACCGTGGCCGTGCAACGCCAGGGCCACCCTGGTCGATGGCCAGGAGCACGGGATGCTCGGTGACATCCGCAGCCAGGTCCGCCGACCGTCCGCCGGGATGACGCCGGAGGCCGTGGCCGCGGTGGTGATCACCGAGCGCACCGCCGGGCGCTGCGCCGAGGCTGCCACCGAAGTATTCGCATCCGGTACGGCGGTGTACGGCGGTGTACGGCGAGGCTAGCCCGTACGGGGCCGTTCGTGCCCTGCGCGCGCAGGTGGAGGCGGCCGCCGCCGCGCCGCGGGCCTGCACAAACAGACCCGGACGCGGTCCGCAGGTACGGGCCCGCCGCCAGCCGGGTAGCGGCCGGGTCCGTACACCAGGGCCTCGGCGGGCCGGCCGTGTCAGCGGACGTGGTCCGGCCCGACGTCCGGGTGATCGGGGAGCAGGTGGCAGGGGACCCGGGCCGGTGCGACGGCCGGTTCCCGCTCCGAGGCACGCCGGGCGAAGACGCCTCGGCGGGCCGCCGCGGTGCGCCGATGATCCGGTCGCGGAGAACGGCGGCGGCGTGGGTGAGGCACGCGCGCTCCGTCCGGAGACGGATGCCTGGCGGTGGTCCGCCACCGGGCGGGGGAGGGGGAAATCGTTCGTGGGGAGGAACGGACTTCACTCCGCAGCGGGAGGTGTCGGGAAGCATGCCGCGCGACAGTGGTGGCGGTATCGACAGCCGAACCTGCTGGAGTGAACCGTGGTGAAATCCTCCCTACTTGACTGGTATCCGTGCCGAACGCGCCGTGCATCGCGGGCCCGCGCCGCGGCGGCCGCCGTACTCGTCGTACTCGGCACGGTCGCCGCCGGTGTTCCCTCGGCTGCCGCGGCGCCCGCCCCCGCGGCGCCGCTCTCCGCCGCTGAGCCCGCCTTGGCGGGCGGTGCCGCCGCCGACTCGGCGGGCCGTGCGGTGCGGGTGTCGGGGGCCGCTGGCACCGCGCTCACCGACTCCTTCCCCGGCTTCGCCGGGGACGACGTCCGTATCGAGATCGACGCCCGGGCCGCCGTGGACGGGCAACCGACAGGCACCACAGGGCACTTCCACGTCGTGCACCGCCATGTCGACGGCCGGCTCGTCGCCGACTTCGCGGGCGACATCACCTGCCTCGCCGTGGGCGGCCGGGACGCGATCGCGACCGGCGTCATCACAGGCGGCCAGGTGCCCTGGTTCCCAGGGATCCGGTTCATCGGGACGCGGGTCGCAGTCACCCTGCAGGACAACGGCAACGGCCGGGCCAGCCGGGCAGGTTGGCTCTGGGGTGCCTTCGGTGTGCCGATCTCCGACTGCCAGGGCACTGTGCCCTTCATTGCCATGACGAACGGTCGCTACACGGTTCGCGGCTGACCGTCGACCGTTCCTGCCGGGCCGACCACACGAGGGGATGGCCGGCCCGGCGGCGCGGGCCTGCCGGGGCCGCGATGCCGCACTCCGGCGATGTCGGTCGCGTCGTGCAGCGTCTCCTCGCAGGCGCCCTGTTCACAACGCGGTCGTCGGGCGCGGTGCGTTGCGTTTGTCGTAGTAGGTGGGTCGGAGTCGGCCGGTGAGTGAGAGGAATGCGACGAAGGCGCCGGTGACGGCCCAGCCGGGCCAACCGGCCAGGCCCATGGTCAGGGGGTCCAGGGTGGCGTCGGGGTCGGCGAACTCCTTGAGTGTCGCCACGCTCAGGGTGCTCGCGAAGGCGTGTGCGAACACGGCCGGCACGACCGAATCGGAGCGGAGGCGCAGCCAGGTGAAGACCGGCAGGATGAGCACGCAGCTGACGGTGAGTGCGGGTACCGCCATGTACCAGGGTCTGCCCGGGTACTGTCCGCCCATCAGGAGTGTGGGCAGGTGCCAGAGCGCGAACGCCGCGCCGGTGAGTACGTAGGCCCGGATCAGGCCGGCTGTGCCGTCGGCGCGGAGCAGGCGGGGGAAGAGGAATCCCTGCCAGCCGAGTTCCTCACCGAAGAACAGTGGCAGTGAGACCAGCATCCCGATCAGGCCCTGGAGTGCCCATTCGGCGACTCCGCCTGCGGTGAGCGTGTCGGGCCCGGCGAGAGGGTAGGCGCCTGCAAGGGTGCCGAGGGCGATCACTGCTGCGGTGAGGGCGGCGAGGACGCCGATCGGCAGCAGGCAGGCCCGAAGGGCACAGGTCAAGGGCCGGGGTAGGTGTAGTGCGAGGGCGTCCCGTACCCGTGTGCCGTCGCGTTCGACGAAGCGCACGACGAGGACGGCGGCGAGGGCCGGGGCGAACATCGCGGCTGCGATGCAGGCCTGTTCGAGCGTTCCCGGTTCCTCCCGGGCGTTGCCGCGCTGGAATCCGGTGGCGAGCAGGGGTGACATGGCTGTCCACATGCCTGCGTAGGCGAGGCCGAGATAGACGAGGAGTGCGCGTCGCCGGGTGGCGGGTGGTGCGGGTCGTAACGGGGTCGAGAGTGTCATGTCGCAGACGGTACGGACCCGAAGGGGCACCGAGGAATCCGGCCAACCACCGTATGGAGGTGGGGGTTTCCCCCCTCTCGACCCTTCCGCCCCTCGCGGCCCCGCTCGTCCGCGCGCGGCCGGTCCTCGTCGGGCCCTGCGGGCGATCAAGGCATCTGGGGCCGCCCCGGCAGCAGTCGTCCCGGCGGCGGTAGCAGTGGACGGTCAGCACGGCCGGCGTGGGTCCCGGGCGGCTGGCGACAGGTAGGAGGCTCAGAGGGCGACGGTCTGCCGGCCATGGGTTCCCACGCCGTTCGGATGTCCGTTCGTCATCCGGCGGTTGGTGAACATGACCAGCGTGTACCGGAAGACCATGAGCGCCGAAGAAGATCGAGCCGCAGGCCAAGACGAGTGACAGCCAGCGTCCGGAACCGGGGCCGCTGCCAGGCCGAGCAACATGGGTTCATGAAACACAGGGGCGATCAGGGGCTCTCTATACCTGAAGAGGTTGGCGGCGGGCGGTCGGCGTGCCGGTACCCTCGCGTCTCTGCCTTTCGGTAGAGCGGCGGATCGGCCGTGAGGCGCATGCCGCCGCGGCTTTGGGTACCGATACTGGTCACCGTGTCACGCACTCGTCTGTTCCGTCGTTCTGTCCGCGATCGTTTGCCCGAAGGGGTTCCGAGCGAGGCCGTACGCACGGCGGCGGAGACGGCCGGGGTGGTGCTCGCGAGCCTGGGCGTGTGGGCGGCGGTCGCGGGTCTCGGGCTTCTGCCTCACCCGTATCTGCAGGTGCCGGCGCTGGCCGCCGGGGCCGGGCTCTTCCCGCTGCGTCGCCGCTTCCCGGTGGCCGTGCTCCTCGTCCTCGCCGCGCTGACGGGTCTGGCGTTCTGCGCCGGGCCGGTCACGGCGGCGACCGCGTACACGGTGGCGCGGCGGACGGCCCAAGCTCGGCGGCGTACCCGGTTGCTGGCCGCGGCGGCTGCTCTGGTCGTGGCGTGCGCGATGGTGTCCGCGCCCTGGTTCGGCCCGGTACCGGCGTTGTACGGGCTGGCGCTCGGCCTCGTCCTCACGCCGATCGCCGTGATCGTCCCCGGTCTGGCCGGCACGTCGTACGGGCAGCAGCGGCGTCTGGTGCGGGCGCTGCGCGAGCGCGGGGACGCGGCGGAGCGGGCCCGCCGGTTCGCCGACAGCGAGGCCCGCATCCATGAGCGGTCCCGGATCGCCGCCGAGATGCACGATCTGGTGGGGCACCGGCTCAGTCTCATCTCGCTGCACGCCGGTGGGCTGGAGCTGGCTTTGGAGCGGTCCGACCCCGAGCTGCGCGAGGAGGCCGTCCTGGTGCGGCGTACCACCCGGGACGCGATGCGCGAGCTGCGGCAGGCCCTCGGAGTGCTCGGGCCGCTGGGCCGGGACACTGGGCCGGAGGCGCTCACCGACGCCACTGGTACCCGGGCCGACATCGAGACCCTGGTGGCGGACTCCCGGGACGGAGGGATCGCGGTGCGGCTGGACTGGACGGGGCCGGACCTCGACACCCGTCCGGCGCGGGTGCGCCGGGCGGTGCACCGGGTGGTACGGGAGGCCTTGACCAACGTGCACCGCTACGCGAGTGCGGCGCACGTCACCGTGACGGTGGTGCACGGCGACGGGACGGTGGTGGTCACCGTCCGCAACGGCGTCCCGCCCGCGTCCCGGGCTTCCGCGGGGAACGTGGGTACCGGTCGCGGTCTCACCGGCCTCAGGGAGCGGGTGGAGCTGCTGGGCGGCACTTTCGACGCCGCCCCGCTGCCGTCCGGCGGCTTCCAGGTGGCCGCGGCTGTGCCGGCCGAGCCCGGCGACGCCCCCGCCCACGAGCGGAGGGGCGCCGGCCCGTACGGTGCCGGACCGGAGGCGGATGAGGTGTCCGGCGCGGATGACACGGTCGGCGGCGAGGCAGGCGCCGAGCCCGAACGCCGGACCGCTCAGGCGCTGACGCTCGCCCTCGGACTGGTGGCGCTGAGCGTGCTGATGTCCCTCGGGACCGCCTTCGTGTACGCCACCGCGCCGCAGCCGAACGCCGGGCCGCGCCCGCTGCCCCGGGTCGGCATGACCTTCGGCGACGTGGCGGCAACGGGTGTCCTGGACAACGCGGCGGTCCGGGCCGCGGCCACCGGCCAGGAACCGCCGCGCCCCGCCGGAGCGTTGGGCTGCATCTATCCGTTCAACGGCTCCACCGGGTCCCGCCCCGGCGGCCTGATCATCGCCCGCTACTGCTTCGACGCCTCACAGCGTCTGATCGCCATCGACCGTTTCACCGTCCCGTCGGTCCAAGACGCCACACCCTGGGAGACCCCGTGACCGAACCCACCCGGCCGATCCGTGTCCTGCTCGCCGACGACGAGACGATGATTCGGCACGGAGTGCGCCTGATTCTCCGGCACGCCGACGGCATCGAGGTCGTCGCCGAGGTCCCGGACGGACGGCAGGCCGTCGAGATGGCCGCCGCACACGGCCCCGACGTGGTGCTGCTGGACATCCGGATGCCGGTGTGTGACGGGCTGGCCGCGATCGCTCCGCTGCTCGCCCTCGATCCCGCGCCGCGCGTGGTGATGCTGACCACCTTCGGCGACGACGAGAACGTCGTCCGGGCGCTGCGGGCGGGCGCCGCCGGGTTCCTACTGAAGGACGAGGGCCCGCAGGAGCTGATCAGCGCGGTACGGGCGGCCGCCGCTGGAGACGCCGTGCTCTCCCCGGGCGTGACCGGGGCGGTGATCTCCCGGATGCTGCGCGCCGATGACGCGCAGAACACCGGCGGCGCGCCCGTGGACGAGCGGATCGCCCGGCTCACCGGCCGGGAGCGGGAGGTCCTGGCGATGCTCGGCGAGGGGTTGTCGAACCAGGACATCGCCGCGCGGCTCGGCATCGGGATCGGCACGGTGAAGACCCACGTGGGCGCGATCCTGGACAAGACCGGTTCGGCGAGCCGCGTCCAGGCCGCGCTGCTGGCCCACCGGAGTGGCCTGGCCACCTGACGGAACCGCGCACCGAGCCGTCCGTGTTCGGGCCGCGACGTCGGCGAAGTTCGCGCCGTCTCCTCCCCGGGGCAGAGTTCCGCCTGATCTTCCTCTGCCCCCCGGTAGAGGGGGGTCAGGTCCCGCTGTCCTTTCGGCAGAGGTCAACTCCCGCCTGCAGCACGATGTTTCCGCAGTACAGGGCCATGAGGATGGAGGCATCACCCGGCCCGCAGAACTCCTCGCGGGCCGTCGCACGCCAGCTGGAGTATCCATGTCACAGATGTTCTCTTCCCCCAGCACAGCCCTCACGGAGCCGGCCGCCCGCGCCTCGGGCCTGACCAAGACGTACGGGAAGGGCGCGACGCGGGTCACCGCGCTGGACGCGGTGTCCGTGGAGTTCGCGCGGGGCCGGTTCACCGCCGTTATGGGCCCCTCCGGCTCCGGAAAGTCAACGCTGATGCACTGCATGGCCGGCCTGGACTCGGTGACCTCGGGATCGGCCCGGATCGGCGATGTCGAGCTGTCCGCTCTGAACGACCGGCAGCTTACCCGGCTGCGGCGGGAGAAGGTCGGGTTCGTCTTCCAGGGCTTCAACCTGCTGCCGACCTTCACCGCGCTGGAGAACATCACCCTGCCCCTGCGGCTGGCCGGACGGCAGCCCGACACCGCGTGGCTGGACACCGTCGTCACCACCGTCGGCCTCGCGGGCCGGCTCGCGCACCGCCCCACCCAGCTCTCCGGAGGCCAGCAGCAGCGCGTCGCCGTGGCCCGCGCCCTGGTCTCCCGCCCGCAGATCGTGTTCGCTGACGAGCCGACCGGTAACCTCGACTCCCGCTCCGGCGCCGAGATACTCGCCTTCCTGCGCGACTCGGTGCGGGAACTGGGCCAGACCGTGGTGATGGTCACCCACGACCCAGGCGCCGCCGCCCACGCCGACCGCGTGGTGTTCCTCGCCGACGGCCGCCTGGTGGACGAACTGCACGAGCCGACCTCCGGCGCCGTCCTGGACCGGATGCTCGCCTTCGAAGCCCAGGGCCGCGCTTCCTGACCACGTTCGCCAGCCCGCCCTTGCCCCCTCACACCCTTCGAAAGCCCAACATGCTGCGAACAGCCCTGCGCAACGCCTCCGCGCACAAGGCCCGTCTGATCATGACCGTCCTCGCGGTCTGTCTCGGAGTAGCGTTCATCTCCGGCTCACTCGTCTTCGCCGACTCCACTGCCGCCGCCTACCGCGCCTCCATGTCGAAGAACTACGCCGGCATCGCGGTCACTGTTGACCCGAAATACCCTGTGGGTCTCCCCGCCGACGATCGCATCAGCGTCCTCGACGACGCGCTCGTGGCCCGCCTGGCCGCCGTGCCCGGTGTTACCGCGGCCCGTCCTGCGGTCGACGGCTCGGTCACCCTGGCCGCCAAGGACGGCTCCCCGATACGCGCCGACAACGCGATGGGCAAGCTGGCCGCCGCCTACATCGCCGGCACCGACGGCAAGGACAGCCGCTACCCGCTGACGGCCGGCCGCGCTCCGCGCACAGACAACGAGGTGGCCCTGGACCGTGGCACCGCAGCGGCCGGCTCATACTCCCTGGGTGACACCGTCGCCCTGGCCACCGACGGCCCCGTCCTGCGGATGCGGCTGGTCGGCATCGTGTCGACCGGCGACACCCGCGTCACCTCCGGCGGCACCCTCGCGGTGTTCGACAAGGTCACCGCGCAGAAGCTGTTCGCCACCCCCGGCCGCTACACCGGGATCGACCTGTCCGCCACGCCCGGCACCGACCAGGTCGAACTCGCCCAGCGAATCGGCGCGTTGTTGCCGGCAGACCGTGCCGAGGCGACCACCGTCACCGAGCAGGCCAACCAGCAGTCGGCCTTCATCGCCACCAGGACCAACAGCTACTCCCGGCTTCCCAGGATCTTCGCCGCGGTGTCGCTCTTCATCGGCTCGTTCCTCATCATCAACACCTTCACCATGCTCATCACGCGACGCTCCCGGGAGATCGCGCTGCTCCGCGCGATCGGCGCCACCCGCCGCCAGGTGGTCGGCTCCGTGCTCGTCGAGGCAGCCCTGGTCGGCCTCGCCGCCTCTGGGGCCGGATTCGTCCTCGGGCTCGGTGTCGCCGCCCTCCTGCCCGGCATGCTCGGCAGCGTAAGCGACTCTCTGCCCCAGGGGCCGCTGGTGATCGGCCCCGCCCCGGTTCTCGCCTCCCTCGCCGTCGGCGTCGGCATCACGGTCCTCGCCGCGTGGGCTCCCTCCCGCCGCGCGGCCAGGATCGCGCCCGTCGAAGCGATGCGAACCGCCGAGCAGCCTCTTCCCGCAGCACCCTCCCGGCTCCGGGGCGCGGTCGGCGCGGCTGTGCTCCTCCTCGGCGCAGGCCTGCTGATCTCCCTGAGCGACGTGAAGGACGCTTCGGACGAGAACTTGCGGACCGCGATGCTCGGATGCGGCCTCCTCGTGACCGGCCTGATCATCCTGGCCCCGCTGCTGGCGAAGCCGGTGATCCGCTTCGCCGGTCGGCTCACTGCCCGGATCGGAGTTTTGGGTGACCTCGCGACGGACAACGCCCTGCGGGATCCCCGCCGCACCGCCGCCACCGCCGGCGCGCTGATGATCAGCACCGCGCTGGTCTCCGGACTCGCCGTCATCGACCACTCCTCCGGTCAGGCACTGGACTCCCAGGCCGCCGCCGGCCTGAGCGCCGACTACGTCATCAGCACCCGCACCACCACCACTGCCATCGACTCAGCCGCCGTCCAGCGGGTCGCCACTCTCCACGGCGTTGCGACCGCCGCCGCCGTCGCCGACTCCACCATCTCCACCGGTACCCGCGCCCGGCAGGTCTCCGGCGTCGACCCGAAGACCGTGGGGGCCGTCATGAAACTCCACTTCACCAGCGGCTCCGCCACCGGAATCGGTCCGGGCCGGATCGCCGTCTCCAGCAGTTTCGCCCGCGACAACCGGATCAGGACCGGCGGACGGATCAACGCGAGCATCGGCCCCGGCCAGGGCGAAGGTGACCGGCCCTACACCGTCGTCGGGATCTACCAGGACAACCCCACGGCCCAGGACGTCCTGGCCGACCGCGGCGACGTCCAACACCACAGCTACCTGCGCAACTCCGTCCAGCGCATCCTGGTGACCACCGACCACGGCACTGTCTCGACGGGCGTGGAGAGGCAGTTGCGCAGCGCCGTCGACAACAGCCCCCTACTGAAGGTCCAGACCCGTACCCAGCTCGTCCAGGAGCAGGCCGGCGTCGCCGGCGACCTGACCAGCATGGTTTTCGGACTGCTCGCCATCGGCGTGATCATTTCAGCACTCGGCACGATCAACACGCTTGCCATGTCGATCACCGAACGAACCCGGGAGATCGGAGTCCTGCGCGCCATCGGCATGGACCGCACCGGCATCCGCCACATGATCCGACTCGAATCGCTCACCGTCGCCGCCTACGGCACCCTGTTGGGCCTGGCCGGCGGCCTGTTCGGAGCATGGAAAATCAGCGGACTCGCCACCGGAGCCATTCCCCAGTACACGTTCTCCCTCCCTTGGGGCACCCTCACCCTCGTCATCGTCCTCTACCTCGCCGCCGGCGCCGCCGCAGCCGTGCTCCCCGCCCGTCGGGCCGCTGCGCTCAGCCCCCTGCAAGCCGTCGCCGACGCCTGACACACGTTCCCGAGACCGCGCCCGAACGTCGCACAGCCGATGCCGACCGGCTACGTAGTACTCCAGTCGCGGACGGGAGCTTCACGGCCATGGCTGCGGCGCGCGGGCTCGGTGATGCCGGCGCCAGGTGGACCAAGACCGCCTGTGCGCGCGGTCGTTGACAGACCAAACGAGCCGGCGATGCGGTGGCCCCGCTCCCCGGCGGGCCCGCGGTCGCCATCCCTCGGCGCAGGAGGCGGCACAAGAGTCCCTTTGCCCGACCGGGCACCGGGCGGCCCTTGTAGGTGAACCCGGGGGCGATGGCGGAGCAGGAGTCCGGGTGGGTGGTACGTCCTGCCCGCTTCTCACCATGTGGTTCTGCTGGAGAAGACGGTTCAGGAGAGCCAGTCGGTGTAGCGGGTGGGGGCGATGCGGGCATCGTTTCCGGCGGTGAGGACGTCGCCGTGGACGGCGGCGAACATGCCGGCGGTGTCATCGGTGACGACCGAGCGCCCGTCGCCCTTGACGGTCAGGGTGAGCCGGCCGAGTTCGTCGAGGGGGTAGACGTCGGGACCAGCGATGTTGACGACGCCGTTCAGCGGGCTGCCCGCGGCGACTTCGGCGACAGCGCCGGAGACCTCCGCAGCGGCGATCGGCTGGATCGGCGTGCGCGGCAGGCGCACGGTGTCACCTTCGGTGGTCATGGACAGGACGGCGTCCATGAACTCCATGAACTGGGTGGCGCGGACGATGGAATACGGGATCGGCCCGGCCTTGAGGATGTCCTCCTGAAGCACCTTCGCCTGGTAGTAGACCAGAGCGGGTACCTGGTCCACGCCGACGATCGAGAGAATGACGAAGTGCTCGACCCCGGCCTTCTCGCTCGCGACAAGAAGGTTGTCCATCGAAGTCCGGAAGAAGGCGAGCGAGGCGTCGTCGAAGGTCGGGGAATTCGTCAGGTTGATGACGACGTCGGCGCCCGCCAGGGCCGCCTCCAGTCCTCGGCCGGTGATGATGTCCACGCCAGTGGACAGGGAGTGCGGTACCGCTTGGTGCCCGGCCGCGTTCAGGTTCTCCACGACCCGTGAGCCGATCAGCCCGGTTCCGCCGATGACTGCGAACTTCATGGCATGCGCCTTCTTCCGATGACTGGTGTCCGATATGCGCCCTATGCAGTCCTTAACCCACGGTGAACGTGACCGTCTCGTCGAGCGGTGCCCGGCCCGTACCGGTGCAAGCCGCCGTGATGTCCTTGAACCCGTCCGGCATGTCACACGAGAGGACGAGCTCGTCCAGGTGACAGGCCCCTGCGACGGTCTTGCGATGCGCCGACCGCGCCGGCTGCCGGCGGCGGACGTAGAACTGCCGGATCTCGGACTGATCGAGGACGCCGGTTGAATTCCCGAGCGTCTCACGAACTCGAGCGGCTTGTGACGCGCAGGGCGTGCACCATCCGGCAGGTGGAGGCGGCCGAGCGGCTCGCTGGTCCTGCGGGAAGGGCTCGTCCAGCGGGGTTCTTCTGCGGATGCGCCCGGGTACCTCCACCGACTTCGTTGAGGCATTCGCCGTCGCGGTCTTCGGCGGACAGGTCGGCACCGTACCCGTGTGCTCGGACGCCGTGGGCAGCGGGGCGTTCGGCGACTTCCAGCCGCCTGCTTTCAGCTGATCGCCCGTCGTTCGTCCGGGCCGGGACCAACTGCAGCCGGGCTGTTGCGGTGTGATAGTCATGCGGCTGTGAGAGTCTTCAGGTCGAGTGTGGCAGCGACAGGACTGGCACTCGAGGCGCTTGCCAGCTCCCTGGTACAGGTGGGTTTCGCGGTCTTCGACGTCCTCGGCTGTGACCACCCCTGGGAGGAGCAGCCCTCCTGCGTCGCGGCCGGGGTTGAGCTCGGCTTCTGGCTCCTGGCCGGCGCGTTCAACTTCTGTGTCGCGCTGCTCTGGTACCGCTACGACCGCGCGCCGCGCCACAGGGTCCGGGTGCTGATGGCATGGGTGGTCCTCGTCCAGCTCGCGATAGTCCGAGCGCTGTTGGACCCGGCGGCACAGCCCGTCGGCGCCGAGTGGATCGAGGGCGCGGTCATTCTGGCCGGTTGGGCCTACATCACGGCGACAGCGCTGCTCACGCTGGTGCGCCCTGCCCCGTCGCCGACGGCCCGGATGGTGGGAGCGGCGCGTCGGGCCGGCTGATTCGCCGACCAGGGCGGGCGAGTCTGATGAGGCGTGCTTCGGTGGCTGGTTGGTTTTCTGCTGGGCTGGGGGGCGGAGCCTGCGGCACGACGACTCCCACCAGGAGCCGTCGCCGCCGTCGTCCAGCCGCTCCCACCGTCCACGCTCCCGCAGAGCCGGTCCGCGCCCACAGCCGCCGGTCGGGGCCAGGCCTGGCGGTGGGTGCTGCCGGACCTGGACCAGCGGGCACCGGCGTGATGTGCCACCGTCCCGGCGCCGTCGGGACCCGCCACGGCCACCGCCCTCGCGCCCGTGTGACACCGATCCCCGCTCGCGCGACCGGGGTTGTTGAGACGTCACCACAGGAGGGCGGCCATGGGTGTTCTACCGACGCCGACGAAGGATCCGCCGATGCCCGTGCCTTACGGCCTGCCCCCGATGACCCTGGACAGCACCTCGGGCATCGCTGCACCGGAACCGGGATGAGTCGTCATCCCCGTTTCGTACGCCGGTCGCCATGTGCGTCCGCGGCTCACCGGGCCCAATCCGGGTGCTGCACGGCCTACCGCTGTTTCCAGGCGGTGAGGAGATCGGCCTCCTGGCCGGGCGTCAGTGTCCCCGGCAGGGGCTCGAAGGGCAGGATGTCGCGGGCCGTGTCGGCGACCGGGCGGAGCTCGAGCCCGGCGGCGAGGGCAGCGCCGGGGTTGGCGGTGCTGGTGGCCCGGATCAGCGGGTTGGTGGTCCACAGTGGCAGCGCGCGGTCCTGGACGCCTGCCGCCTGGAGGAAGTCGTCGTCCGCCCATGTGAGCGTGGTGCCGGTCGGGGCGACCGCAGAGGCGACGGTGTCCAGCAGGTCACCCATGGTGAACGGCGGGGGAGTCGCGGCGTGGTAGGCGCCGGAGGCGCTCTGCTCCAGCAGTGCGAGCATCCAGGCGGCGAGGTCACGGGCGTCGACGACCTGGATCGGAGTGTCCGGCCGGCCCGGAGCCAGTACCTCGCCGCCCTGGGCAAGGCGCTGCACCCAGTAGTCGAAGCGGTGGGTGTAGTCCTGGGGACCGATCACGTACGTCGGGCGTATCAGCAGCACGTCCCGGCCGAAGGCCTCCCGTGCCGCCCGCTCGCACTGGACCTTGAGGATGCCGTAGGTCTCGGGAGTGACAGCACCGGGCTCCGGACCGTCGGCGGGGAGCAGCGGGGAGTCCTCGGCGAACGCCGGGGCGCCAGGGGCGTCGTACACGGCCATCGACGAGACCAGCAGGTAGCGTCCGGCGGCGCCGGGTTCGAGTGCGGCGGCCAAGTGCCGGATCTGACGGGGGAAGTACGCGCTGACGTCCACGGTGGCGTCCCAGCTGCGGCCGCGTAGCACGGACAGGTCCGTGTCGCGGTCGGCGGTCAGGTGCGTGGCGTTGGGGAGCAGGTGGGCACCGGACCTGCCCCGGTGCAGCACCGTGACGTCGTGCCCGGCAGCGAGCGCCGCCCGGGCGAAGTGGAATCCGACGAATCTGGTGCCGCCCATGATCAGTATGCGCATCGAGCCATCGTGCCAGTTCGGCGCGCGCCGGACCATAGGGCGGCGTGCAGGGCGGGCTTTGAGGTCCGGTGTGGCGTAGCGGTGACGCCCTACGCGGGGTGAAGTCGTCCACACCGAGTACCCGCGGCATCCGGGACGGGGGAAATGGCACGCACAGCAGTGCACGGAGGGCTGTCGAGCGGGACAGCGTCATGGCAAGGAGGCGGGACAGGCATGCCCTGCGCCCCGATAACTCCATTACTGCGGAGGGGAGTTGAGTGGACGGTCGAGCGACCTTGCGCTGGTAGCGCTGCAGGGCGCCGGGCACCTGCTCGCGGAAGGTCTGCGGTGGGCAGCCGAGCGTCGGGCGCACCAGGCGACGGATCCGTACCGATACGGGAGCGAGGCCTGCGCTTCTTCCCCGTTCTTCGGGCCGATGCGGATTTTGCCCTCTGTGGTGCGGGGTGTGGTGTCGTCAAGCGTGACCGGCAGGTTGTAGGCCCCGCCGACCAGCCCGTTCGGGCCCTCGATATCCACTTCCGTGCCCTGCGGCCCCAGGGGCGGGGTCGGCTCCATCGGCTGGCCTGTGCCCGGTGCGAGCGGGTTGCCGGCCGTGCTGGAGCTGTATGGGTCGTGGGGTGGCCGGGTAGCTCTGAGTTGGGGTGTTGCGGACCGAGTGACGGGAAGCAGGACGGGCCGTCACCGTGTTGTGGTGACGGCCCGTTGCAGTGGGGTGTTCATGCGGCCAGGCTGGTCAGGGCCTGGCGAGCGCGCTGGGTGGCGCGCTCGGCGCGGTTCTTGAGCCGCACCGCGCGGACGAGGCGGTACTCCCTGGCCTCTCGCAGGCGCTCGTCGATCGTCGCCCGGATCGCTTCGAGTTGGTAGGTCATGGTGTTCTCCCCCAGGGCCGAGTAATCCGTCGGCATCACGGTGATGCCAGTCCCGGAGGCCCTCCTTCGGTTTCAGATTATACACCAGAATGCGCACGACGCCTTTCATTTATCCCACGCTTCGGCAGAGTGCCTTCTGATCGAAGGTGTCGGGTAGTCCAGTTGGATCCGAGTTCGGCGAGGGTGAAGAGCCTGTCCGCGTCGAGCTCGGCTCAACTCGGCGGTACCGTCCTCCAGCGTCTCCAGTGGTTCCTGGGGGTCGTCAGACTCTCCACCGCCCTCGAACGCCGCCGGCCGGCCCCACTGCTGGTAGAGCTCGCTGAAGAGCCCACCCGCAGCCGCATCGTCAACGGCAGGCCCTGCAGGCGGCCACGAGCGTGTCCGAAAGATTGTGTAAGTCCGTGATGTGACACGCTGGCCGGGGCCTGTGATCTGGGCGTCGATCGGCTGGGACGGGAGATGCACTGTGAAAGTCCTGCGACCCACGCTGGCGAAGGTGCCGTGGATGCTCGCGGCGCTCGTCCTCGCGGCTGGCGTCCTGCTGGACCGTTTCGCGCCTCAGCCGTACACAGGACTCCCGCTGCTGGCAGCCGCACCGCTCATCGCGGGTGCCACGCTCTCCTTCCGCTCCGCCCTCGCCGTTGTGTGTGTCACGTGCGTGGTCTCGGTGTTGGTGGATGTCGAACGTGGGCGTCCGGCGACACCTTTGCTCGTCGATCTTGCCGTGGTCGGCTTGATCGGCGTGCTGGCTCTAGCGGTCAACCGGCTGATTGTGCGGCAAAGGCGCGATCTGGCGCTTGCCAGGGATGTCGCGGAGGGGGTCCAGCGGGCGGTGCTCCCGGAACCGCCGAGGAAGGTCGGGCCACTGGCCGTGGCTGCCGGGTATACCGCGGCGCAGGCCGAGGCGCGGATCGGCGGCGATTTCTTCGCAGTGCAGGAGACGCCGTACGGGGCGCGGATGATCATCGGCGATGTGCGGGGCAAAGGAATTGCGGCTGTCGCCGCCGTGTCGATCGCGATCGGAGTCTTCCGTCAGGAGGCCGAGTACGCTGCCACCTTGGTCACGTTGGGACAGCGGATGGACGAGGCGCTGACCAGAGAAGCAGCCCGGAGCGGCCCGCTGTCTTCCATGGAGGGCTTCATCACCGCTGTGCTGGCCGAGGTCTCCGCCGACGGCGAGGTACTGAGCCTGGTGAACCGCGGGCATCCGCCCCCGTACCTGATTCACGACGGACAACTCGTGCGGCTCGACCCGACCGTCCCACAGCTGCCCCTCGGCCTGGGGCTGGGCGATCTCACTCCTGCCGACCCCGTGCCTGCCGATGTGGTGCGGCTGCCCCCGGGGGCGTCGCTGCTGCTGGTGACCGACGGTGTCACCGAGGCGCGGGACAAGCGGGGTGCTTTCTACGATCCGGTCGCCTCAGAGTGCATGCGCAGGCGGTTCAGCGACCCCGATGCGGTGGTGGATGCCCTCACCAAAGACGTCGGCCGCTGGACCGAGGGCAAACGCGACGACGACATGGCCATCCTTGTGGTCACCCGGCGCCACCGCGCTCCCCGCGTCGCCTGATCAGGAAGCGAGCTCCCACGGTGCCGTCTCGCCACGGCTCCACTACGGGAACGATGACACTGTCCCATCACCCTCATCGGGAGTCAGTAGCTGGTGTCGAGTCTCAGACGCAGTGCACCGGCGGCACCGGGTGGTCCCGCCCGGGGCCAGAGGCCCGACCAGGTCGGCCCGAGGAACGAGCCGGGCCGGTCCGACGCGGGTGCGGCTCAACCCAGGGGTTGAGCCGCACCCGGTCCACGGTCAAACCAGGGGCCAACCCGTCGGCTGACGATCCCCAGGACGGTTCCGGGCAGGCTTGCTGCCATGAACACCACGGACTACATCGTCAACGCCATCCTCGTCCTCCTCGTCGTGCGCCAGATCCGGGGCGGCCGTCTGGACCTCACCAGCCTGCTGCTGCCGGTCGTCCTCGTCAGCGCGACCGCGCTCTACTACCTGCGGTCCGTCCCCACCGCGGGCAACGACCTCGTCCTGGAGCTCGTCCTGGCGGGGGCGGGCGCTGCGCTCGGGGCTGCGTGCGGTGTCACCACGCAGCTGCGGCGCCGCGAGGATGGTGTGTACGCCAAGGCCGGGTTCGCGGCGGCGGCGCTGTGGGTGCTGGGCATGGCCACCCGGACGGGCTTCGCCTTCGCCTCCGACCACGGGGCGGGCACCGCCATCGCGGACTTCAGCCGCAATCACCTGATCACCGGTGCCCAGGCCTGGGTGGCGGCCTTCGTGCTGATGGCTCTGTCCGAGGTGGTGGCCCGCCTGGTGGTGATCCGGTACCGCGCCCACCGGCTGAGCACCTCGACCGCTGCCCGGGTGGCCGTCGCGTGAGTTCCACGCCACCGGACCCCGGAACACCGGGCCACGGAGCTCCGAGCAGTGGGGCGCGGCGATGCGGAGCACCGGGGTTCGGAGCACCGGGCGGCGGCACCCGGCCCCGGCTCGTCCCGGGGCCGGGCGCTCCTATGCTGCGCACCATGAGCACAACGGTTCCCCTCGCCCGCGAGACAGCCACCGCCCCACCCGACGGTGCGGACACCGGCGCGGACAGCGCCAGGGTGGCCGAGGCACGGCGGCGTTCGACGGAGCGCCGGAGGCGCCAGGCCGCCCGGATGCACCAGCTCCTCCGGGTGGTCGTGGTGGTGACCGCCGCCTTCGCCTGCCAGGACCCACCGCGGCCGGGCCTGACCGGTGTACGGCTGGCCGTCACCGTCGCGCTGGCCGGATGCCTGGTGGCGCTGATCCTGGCCGCCTGGGAGCGGGGGCCGAGGAACTCCGAGGCCGGCCTGGTCGCGTTGCCCCTGTTACTGGGTGTCAGCGGCACCGTCCTGGCCGCTCTCCAGCCGGCCTCGCTGATGGTGATCCCGGTCTCCGCCGCCGTGGGGATGCTCTTCAGCCGCGTACGGGCGCGCCTGGCCTTGTGGCTCGCCGCACCGCTGACCGCGGCCGTCTCGCTCATGACCGGGGGCATCACCTCCGCGCACGTTTCGGTTCAGACGGGGCTGGCCTCCGCCCTGCTCTGCGTCGTGCTGGGGGCCTCCTGCTTCTTCGCCCGCCAGGCCGGGCTCGGCCAGGACCGCACCGAACTTCTGCTCGCCGAGCTGGAGGACTCGCGGGAGGCGGTGGCCCGCGCCGCCGCCGTCGCCGAACGCGGCCGGATCGCCCGGGAGTTGCACGACGTCCTGGCGCAGTCCCTGTCGGGGCTCGCCGTCCAGCTGGAGGGCGCGCGCAAACTCGCCGAGCGCGACCGGGTCGACCCGGTGCTGCATCGGTTGATCGTGCGCAGCGGGGAGTTGACCCGGGAGGGGCTCTCGGACGCTCGGCAGGCCGTGGCCGCGCTGCGTGGTGACGATCTGCCCATGGTGGGCCGGCTCAACGCGCTGGTCGAGCGGTGCCGTCGGGACCTCGCCATGCCGATCGCACTCTCGGTGAGCGGGCAGCCGCAGCGCGCGCTGACCGCCGAGGAGAACCTCGCCCTGTACCGGGGTGCGCAGGAGGCGTTGACCAACGCTGCCCGCTACGCGGCAGGGGCCCCCACGGCGGTGGTGCTCCGGTACACCCCGCGGGTGACCGTGCTGACCGTCTCGGACCAGGGCGCGACGGCCACCGCGGCCACGGGCAGCAGCGGCGTCGGGGCCGCGTCCGGGCCCGGCACGCCGTCCGCGGATGCCTGGACGGGAGGCGGCAACGGTCTGCGCGGCATGCGCGAGAGAATCGAACGAGTCGGCGGGCGTACCCACGCCGGCCCCACCGCGCAGGGGTGGACCGTGAAGATGGAGATACCGGTGTGAACGATTCCGCAGCCCCGATCAGGGTCCTGGTCGCGGACGACCAGCGGGTGACCAGGGAGGGCCTGATGCTGCTGGTCGGCCTCAACGCGGGCATGGAGGTGGTGGGCGGGGCGGCCGACGGGGAGCAGGCCGTGCTGCTCGCCCTCGAACTCCGGCCCGACGTGGTGCTGATGGACCTGGTCATGCCCGGCACGGACGGGATCGCCGCCACCGAGGCGCTACGCCGCCAGGCCCCGGAGATCGGTGTGCTGGTCCTGACCACGTACGCCGACGACGCGTCGGTGTTCCCCGCGCTGCGCGCCGGTGCCAAGGGCTACCTGACGAAGGACGCGGGCGCGGACCAGATCGAGGAGGCGATCCGGGCCGTGCGCGCTGGCCGGATCTGGATGGATGCCGTGGTGCAGCAGCGGCTGGTCGAGGCGGTCACCGGTGGCCTGCCACCCGGTCCCGGTGCGGGCGTGGACGGCGACCCGTCCATTCCGCCGTCCGGTCGGGCGGCGAGCGCGGCGGAGGCGCTTTTGGACGGGCTGACCGCCCGTGAGGCGGAGGTGCTCGGGCTGATCGCGCAGGGGCTGTCCAATGCGGAGATCGGCGAGCGCCTGTTCCTGGGCCGCGCCACCGTGAAGACGCACGTCAACCGGATCTTCGCCAAGACAGGCGTGCGCGACCGGGCCCAGGCCGTGCGCTACGCCTACCGCGCCGGCCTGGTGCAGTGAGCGGCCCGCCGTTCGGCCGCCGGTGCGTGGGCACAGGTGCGATGGGGGAGCCGCACCAGCTGTCCGCCGTCGGGCCCGTCGGGAAGCAGGGCCCGGACCTCTCCCACCGGGAGGTCGGGGCCCTGCCGCACCAGTACGTGCCCGGTTCAGTGCCGGCCGCTGTTCCGGCAGACCGGCCTCGTGGCCGAAGCGTCAAAGGTGCAGCCTCGCCAGCTCCGCCGCCGCCAGTGTGAGTCCGGCCGCCGCAGCCGAGTCGCGGATGGAGGCCGGTCGGCGTGCGCCCGGGATCGGGACCACCACCGGCGACTGCGCCAGGTGCCAGGCCAGGCAGACCTGTTGCGGGCTGACACCATGAACGCGGGCGAGGGCGTGGAAGGGCGTGTCCGGCGCCGGCACGGTGGTCCCCGGATCGTCGACGGCGCTGGGTGAGATCCCGCCGAGCGGGCTCCACGGCAGGAATGCCAGGCCGAGCTCGGTGCACAGGTCGAGGGTGTCCCGGGTGGACGGATGCGCCGGGGAGAAGCGGTTCTGCACCGAGACCAGACGTGGGCCGAGGATCTCCCGCGCCGTGCGGATCTGGTCACGGTCCACGTTGGAGAGGCCGACCATCCGGATCGTCCCGGCATCGGCCAGGTCCCGCAGCGCGCCGACCGAGTCGGCGAAGGGGACGGCCGGGTCCGGCTTGTGCAGCTGGTAGAGGCCGATCGCCTCCACGCCGAGCCGGGCCGCCGAGGCCTCGGCCGCGCGGCGCAGGTGGTCCGGGTCGCCGTTGACCGTCCACGATCCGTCGCCGGGCCGGCCCCGGCCACCCTTGGTCGCCACCAGGACGTCGTCCGAGCCACTGCCGTAGGCGGCCAGCGCGCGGGCGATCAGCCGTTCGTTGTGGCCGAGTTCGTCCGCGTGCCAGTGGTAGGAGTCGGCGGTGTCGATCAGTCGTACGCCCGCGTCCAGCGCGGCGTGGATCACGGCGACCGCCTGCTCCTCGTGCGGGCGTCCTTCGACGGAGAGGGGCATCGCGCCAAGGCCGATGGTTCCCACCACGACGCCGCCGACGGTGCGGGCGGCGGCGTGCGCAGCCGGATTCCGCCTCGTCACCGGGCCTCCTTGAGGACGAGTGGCAGCCAGTCGGCGATCGACGAGAACCGGAAGCCCAGGTGGGCCGCCCGGCCGGTGTCCATCGCGTAGCAGCGATCGAAGGAGAACGGTGAGACGGGATCGTCCGTCCCGCCGACCAGCGCCGGCTCCATGCCGACCGCGCGGCCGACCGCCGCGCACAACTCGCGTGCGTCCAGCGTCCCGTGCGACGCCGCGTTGACGGGACCGGTGAAGTCCGCCGCTGCGGCCCAGGCCAGGAAGCGGGCGATCTCCGCTTCGTGGACGAAGGACGCGGGCTGCGGCGCGGCGTGGACGACTACCGGCAGGCCGTGCCCGATCCGCTCGACATAGTGGGCGAGCCGCCCGGTGAAGTCGCCGCCGCCGAGGACGTGTGCGGTACGGACGGCGGCGACGTCGAAGGACGCCTCCCGGGTGAGCAGTGCCTCCGCCTGGCGCTTGCCCTCGCCGTAGTGGTCGGCCCGGAACCGCTGGTCCTCCCAGGGGAGTTCAAGGTCCACCTGCCACGCCGACGGATCGACGGCCTCCTCCGGGATGGCCGCCCCGCCCGGTCGGCCGAGCTCGGCGTAGACCTCGACCGTGGAGGTCAGCACGTAGCGCCGGGTGCGATCGGCGAAGACCCGGGTGGCGATGGCCGCTTGGAGCGGCGTGTAGCAGACCTGGTCGACCACGACATCGAAGCACCGGTCGGCGAGCGCGGTGCGCAGCGCGGCTTCGTCGTCGCGGTCGGCGCGCAGATGGGTCACGCCGTGCGGCGGGGGTGATGAACCTCGGTTGACGACGGTCACCGCCGCGCCCGTGTCCCGCAGTTCCTCGATCAGCCGTCGTCCGAAGTAGCGGCTTCCGCCGATCACGCACACGTCCATGTCGTGGCCTCCTCTCTTCACCCGCGCCTCTGGGCGCTCTTGGCCCGGCGCCGACACTCTCCCCCAGTCTTGGCGGCTGGGAGGTGCCCCCGCTGTGGTACTCGCTGCGCTCGCTCGTCGCTCGTCGCTCGTCGCTCGTCGCTTTCGGTACCGGCGCGCCCTTCGGCTCGGGCAGTCCGTGTCTTGGTGTCCCGGCGATCAGTCTGCTCGGCTGTGACCAACAGCGGTAGTGTCCATCGTGACACCTCGTCATTAGGAGAACTGTTGATCGACGTCCAGCGGCTGGCCGTGCTGCGCGAGGTCGCTCGCCACGGCAGCTTCAACCAGGCAGCTCTGGCGCTGCACTGCACACCCTCGGCCGTCTCGCAGCAGATCGCCGCGCTGGAGCGAAGCCTCGGTACGCCCGTGGTCGAACGTTCCACCCGCGGCGTCACGCTGACGGACGCGGGCCGCCTGCTGGCGGAGGCCGCAGACGTGATCGCCGCCGAACTGGCCGACACCCGGCAGCGCATCGACCGACTGACCGCCGAACGGACCGCACTCACCGTCGCCACCTTCGCCAGCGCGGGCCGGCGGTTGCTACCCGCCGCCCTGGCCGGATTCGCCGCCGACCACCCGGAGGTGGAGCTGACGATCCTGGAAGCGGAGCCGGAGGAGAGCCTGCCCGCCGTCCGCGAGGGGCGGGCCGACCTCGCCCTCGCCTACCACTTCGACGGCCCGCCGCCCGCCCGGCCCGGCGACCGATCCGGCCTGGACTGGATATCCCTCGGCACGGACCCACTGCGGGTCGTGCTGCCGCGCCGCCACCCGGCCGCGACCCGCTACCGGGCCCGGCCCGAGCCACCGCATCTGGCCGAACTCACCGACCAGCGCTGGATCCTGGGCTGCCGCAAGTCCGCCGCCCAGCTCGCCCGCCACGCCGAACTGGCCCGCGTCGAGCTGCGGATCTCGTGCACCGCGACGGACTACGACTTCGCCCAGTCACTCGTCCGCGCAGGCATCGGCATCGCACTGATCCCCGAGATCGGCCTGACCCGGCACCCGGAGCTGGTCGCGCTCCCGCTGGCCGAGCCGAGCCCGCGCCGCCACCTGGGCCTGGCCCTCTCCCGCCGCCGTCGCGGCCCCGCCGCTCGACTGGCCGAGGAGCTGGCATCTCGACTCGTCGACCAGGCAGAGGCGTCGGCCGGTCCGGCCTCGTAGGCCGCGCCCTTGACCTCGCCGGGCAGAGCCTTGCCGCACCGGGCGGCGAGCCCCCGCTGGCGCCGGTACTCCTCCAGCGGCTCGCCGGGGTGCACCGCGTCCCGGTATCGGCGCGGCGCGATGTCGAGGGCGAGCATCGGCCGGCCCGCGGTGCGGGCGAGTGCGAGGCGCAAGGTGAGGACGATCTGCTCGAAGTCGATCCCGGTGGAGCGGGCCGTACGGGCAGGGGATCCCTGGAGTTCCGGCAGCGAAGGACACCATCCCGGCCGACCCGGCCGTGGCGCCCGTTACCAGCGGCGACCCGCTGTCGGGACAGCCTTGGTTTCGCCCATGACCTGGGCCTGACCCGGCCGAACCGCCGGATTGACGGGCGCCGATCCACGCCCGGTCGGCCGCCTCCGGCAGCCCGGGTAGGAGGAACGGCGATCGGCGAGGGGGCGGGCCACAGCGTCCCACCCCCTCGTACGTCCCCGGCCGACGTCCGGCGCCTACTGGTCAGTCCACCTGTACGACCCACGGCTCCGGGCCGCGGGTCGTACGGGTGCCGGATCGGCGCGGCGGGCCCGTGCTGCACCAGGGCCTCGATCCGGGCTGCCCCGGAGGACGCCGGTGGGCATCTCTGTGGTGGCCGGGCTCGCCTTGGCGGCCAGCCGGAGGTTCGCCACCGCCCCGCGCACCCCGCGTGCGAGGCCTACCGGATTCATTCGGCGTGCGTCAGTGTGCGACCGGCCCGAACGGCGCCGAGCCGTCGGAGACCTCGGGCGCTCCGGTGTCATCGCCGCCGTGGGGGGCGACTCCGGCAGTGTGGTTGCCGGCACCGCCGTTGAGGTCGCGATGCACCACCGACGCGAGCGCCTGGATCGTGTCGATCCCGTACTCCTCGGTGGCGTTGTCCTGGCTCAGGACCGCCATCCGGTAGTCCTTGTCCGCGCTGGTGAAGATGCCCAGGCTGTGCACCCGCCAGCCGTGGGTCGCCCGCGGCAGCCAGCCGTTCTTCACGTGCACGGAGACCGTGGCCGGTGCTCCGAAGGGGGTGCCCCAGCGCTGGTCGGCCTCCACCTGGCTCATCAGCTTCAGGGCGTACGCCTTCCCCGCGGGGGTGAGCACGTTCGGGTTGTCGGTGAAGACGTCCAGCATCTTCAGCTCGTCGGCTGCGGTGATCTGCGTAAGACCCCAGTAGCCGTCGGCGCCGAGCTGGGTGTCCTTCATCCCGGCCAGTTGCAGGAAAGCCTGGAGGCTGGGCATGCCCAGGCTCTTCCACAGATTGGTGGCCGCGGTGTTGTCGGACGCCGTGATCATCTGCTGGAGGTTCTGGTCCTCCCAGTCGGTCAGGTACCGGTGGTTCTCGTCCTCGGCACGGCGCAGCACGGCGCCCATGATGGTCGCCTTGACGACGCTCGCCGAGTCGAAGTGCACAGTGGCGTGGTCGGCGCAGGACACACCGGTCTTGGCGTCCGATATCGCGAAGGCCACGGAGTCCTTACGGCCCGCCAGGGCGCTTGCGATGTCCTTGGACAGACGGGCTGCCAGCTGGGGGTCGTGCGCGGAGGTGCAGTACTTCGGGGTACTCCGCGTGGGGCGGGGCGCCGCCTGTGCGGCGGTGGGTACGGCGGACACCAGCAGCGCCGCTGCAGCGCCCGCGGCCAGCCGGGCGAGCGGGCGGCGTATGCGGAGGTGATGGAAGGCTGTCATCAGGAAGGAATCCTTTCGGGAGACGGGCGGAGCCGTCCCAGGAACGAGGTAGAGCGATCCGGTGCCAGGGGCCACCGCGCGCCGTCGGAGGTCGCGGTCCCCCAGCCGTGTGTTGTGTTTCGAGATCACGCGGCCGGTGGCTCGCGTGCCCGGTCGTTTGAGCCCGGTGTCAGGGCATGACAGGCGAAGGGCGCCATCTCGCGTTGGAGACCGTACGGCTCGCTGGTCCGTGATGACCTGAGCCGACCTGACCGCATCAGGTCAACTCGCCGACGGAAAGGGCTTCTTCAAGCTCTCTTCGTCGGAAGTGCGAGGCGGCAGGGGCCGCCCGGGACATGGCACCGACGCCTTGCCCGCCACTGGCCCAGGGGGTTTAATCCAGCGTCTGCGACAGCCGATTGAGAGACAGCCCAACTTCCGCCGCAACGGCAAGAGTTGATCCTGTCAGGAACATGCATCGGTCCACGTTGGCCCCCCAGGTCTGCAACGGCCTCCACCGTATCGGTAGCGAACTCGCTGCACACAGGCGCCCTATCCGCTATCGGCCCGGTCTCCAAGCTCGCTCAGGGCCGACTCGCCGACCGCAAGCAGTGTTCCCCGCGGTCCGATCCTGCTCACGGAAGGGCCGGCGGTCGTGCGCGGCGACTTCAACCAGGGATGGATGGACGCGAGCCGGGGCCGTAGGCGCCCGCCTGGCCGGGCGGGCCGAGCAGGCCCGCTCCCACCCACGGCGGCGGATCCCCGCGCGGGATGACCACAAGCCCGCCGATCCCGCCCCGGACCCGACCAGACACTTGGCCCGGGTACTCACCCTGCTGCGCCCGGCAGTCGAGCAGCACCTGCCGCGGTAGCGCCCGGCTCGCGGCAGCCAGGCGGGCCGGGTGATTCCGGCCATGGATATATCGGGGCCATGGGATATATCGGGAGGAAGAGGGCCAGGGCCGGGGTGATCCGGGCAGGACAAGGGGCGGGACAAGGGTCTGGTCAAGACGTTGGTCAAGGGGGTGTGCACCGTCGATCGCGCCTGGGTGCACCCCTCCGGGTGCCGGGGCCGACCACCGTGCCGCCTGCGCCTCTCTACTGACGGGAGGCCACCCCGTTGCCAATCACCGCACCACCCGTGCTCGGGCTTCCGGGGCCGCTGGAGCCGGACCCCGGCCGTGACGGCCGCGACGCCGTGGCTTTGCCCGCGAGGTTGAAGCCGAAGCGCAAAGCCGGTCCGCCCACTGGGGGCGGGGCGGTGATCTGGGGGCTGATCGAGCTCGGCCTGGACGCCGCTGCCATCACGCTGCCCGCGGAGCGGAAGCTGGGCAGCCGGGCCAGGTCGCATCGCAGCACAGCGCTGCTTCCGCTTCCGCCGAGCGCCAGGCCGTTGACCCACCAACGCGGTCGTACCTCCTGTGTGCCGCTCTCGTTCAGTCGAAGGTCCCACCCGAGGAGCGTATGGACCGAGGTCCAGGCGCCGGACTGTGCCGATCAGCACATTCGCGGCGTGCCACTGGGCGGAATACGTCCCGATCGGCAGATGGTCCGTGTGGGGCCCTGGCGGCGAGGCTGGTGGGCAGTGAGACGGCGGCCACCGGGGCCGCCGACGAAGGGAGTTCACCGTGTTCCGCGCCTCCACCGCCCGGATTGTCGGCGCTGTGCGCCGACCCCGCCGCCTCGGCGTCGCCGTGACGAGCGCCGGGCTGGCACTCGCGACGCTAACCGGAGTCACCTCGGCATCCGCTGCCGGCACCGCTGAAGCTCACGGCTCGAACCGGCCCGCGCAGTTGGCGAGCGTCACCGGCTCGGGACGCATCTTCTACGCCTTCTCCGCCGCCGACGAGATCCGATTCAGCATCGACGCCCAGGCCGCCCCCTACACCCGTCGCTTCCCCGACGTCCCCGTGCTCAAGGACGGCCTGCCCACCGATGCCCGCGGCACCGTCCGCTTCTCGCACCGCGACGCCGCCAGCGGGAACACCTACCATTCCGAGGCCGCCGTGGACTGCCTGGTGACCGGCGACCGGGTCGCCACCCTCACCGCCGTCGTCACCAGGTCGGAGGTCGGGAACGTCGGCCAGCGGATCGGACTGAGCGTCTACGACGGCGCGACCGGGGACACCCCCGGCCACAGCAAGGACCGTCTCGGCTTCTCCTGGGGTGTCGGCAACCTCGACGTGGACGCTCACGGCCAACCCGTGCAGCCGGTGGTCGGCACCTGCATGGCTCCGGCCCCGTTCGCCCCGGTCGTCGAGGGCGGTTTCACCGTCCACCACGCCGACCTGCTGACCCACCCACCGACCCACTGACCCGAAAGACCTGTGCGAACCACCGGCCCGATCCCCGACACCGGGGGTCGGGCCACTCCCGGGCACGCCCTCTCACGAGGCTGCGCGCCGGCGCCGGCCACCGCAGCACCGATGGCCGCAGCGCCGCCAGCGCACCTCCTCCCAGGTGATGTTGCAGAGCCGCCGGCGGATGGCTGCCCCGTCCCGCCGCCGATTCGTAGCGCGTCCTTCCGGGCCGGTACGGCTCCACACCGTGTTCGGTTCTCACCGCCCGTCAGATGGTCCACCTGCAAGTCGTGCTGACCGACGCCCCCACGCTCCCAACGCCAACGGCAGGCACTTCCCCACGTCCTCCAGCTGGTCGCTCTCGATCCGGAGTCGAAGCCGCGGCATCAACCGAACATGTCCGCGCATTGATCAAAGAGGGCGACGAAGCCATGCGGCGCCAATGACATCGCCTCCACAGCGCTCCTGGGCACCTAACCCGCACCGCGATCCACGCGTTGATCGACCACGAGCACGGCACCGAGCCGGCCTGGCAACGAGCTCTGAGCCGTCCCGGCACACACATCGACGAACGGGTATGCGAGAGTGAGTAGTTGGGGGTGGGGAAAGTGCGATTGGCGAAGTCGTTCTGCCATGAGGTGGCAGGCCGTGATCCGCTCAGGGCGGATGGAGTGCTCGCCGTGCTACCCGAGGTGAACGCCCGGGCGGACGTCGGGGAGCTGACACGCCTGCTGGCGGGGCTGGTCTCAGCCGCGCAGCGGGTGCAACTGCCCGACACGCCTGCCAGGTTGGCGGCGTTGCGCGACATCGGGATGCTGCTTGGATCGCTGCGCCGACACGGCGTCGAGCCACTCGCGGCCGTGCCGGCGGCCGAGTCCTTACTGCTCCGGCTGGGTGCCGAAGTCGGTAGGGTGCCGCGGGACACGGTGCTGCACTACGGGCCGTGGAACCCGGCCGGGCCACGACAGCGGATGTTCGTGGGTGCCGCGGAGGAGGCCGTGCTGATCGACTCGTTCCGGGTCAGCGCCCCTGAACTGGAACGAGCCGCACTGGTCTTGGCCGGCCTGACCGGTATCGACCCGCGGAGCTCCGAGTTCGCGGAGATGTGTGCCTCGGCCGCCGAGCCGCTCTCGGCGCTCCCCGAGGTAGCGGGGCGGGTGGCCCGCTCGGTGGATCCCGCAGCCTTCTTCGCGGCGCGCCTCCGCCCGTACATGGAGGACATCCGGGTTGTGCGTTCCAGGAGGACTTGCTCGACTACGGTCTACCGGAGTGGGGCGGCCGTCTCTACCGCAATCACGTCGGCGGCACGTCGGCGGTCACCACACTGGTACATCAACTCATCGACGCGGGCCCGGACCTGGACGACAACTTGCTCCGCTCGGCGCACGGCGTGATCGGTCTGCTGCGGACGCTGCTCGCCTTCCGCGGCCGTCACATTCGCCTGGTCCGGCAGGCGTACACCGGCGCCACTTCGTACGGTACGGGTAGCGCCGGTGCCACGCCCGAGGTCGTGCGGCTCGTCCTGGACCTCACCCGCGAGTGCGCGCAGCAGGTGAGGGGGCAGCTCACACCGCGCGGCGGCCCCAGGCGGTCACCATGAAGTTCGGCAGGTACGAGCTGTTCTCACGCCCGGTCAGCTCGATTGCGGAGTCGACCTCGGCACCGCTGATCAGACCGGTATCGACCAGTCGGGGCCGCAGACGCCGCAGGGTGAGCCCGAGGAACGGCGTGCCGCCAGGCAGGAAGGGTGCGTGCAGCTGTCCGCCGACCTCGCTCAGGCCTGCCGACGCCAGCGCGTCGGGCAGCCTGCGGCCGTATCCGGCATCCACGCCTGCCGCGCCGAAGGCGGCGTGGATCGCGCGGAACAGCCGTCCCGCCTGCTCGCCGTGGCCGGCGGGCCAGTACCGCGCGACGGCATCGGCCATGGGGCCTTCGATGTCGAAGTCCTCGACCACGAGCCAGCCGCCGGGGCGGACGGCAGCCGTCAACCGTCGCAGCGCTCCTGCCGTTCGGGTATGTGCTCCAGAACGGCGCGGGCGTGCACCAGGTCGAACCCGGTGTCCGGCAGCTGGGTGGCCATCAGGTCGTGCTGCCGGACCTCCAGGTTCGGGAGGCCGTGGCCGACCGCGAAGCGCGGGTCGAGATCAATCGCCAGCACCCGACCCTCCGCGCCGACCCGCTGTGCCAGCCAGCGGGCGACGCTGCCTGCACCGCACCCCACTTCCAGGCAGCGCCAGCCCCGGGCGACCCCCAGCGCTGTCAGGCGGTCCCTGGTCGGGCCGTCGTAGACGTCCTCCAGAGCGGTCAGGCGCGCCCTCTCGCGCTCCCATGTCTGGTCGAACACATACGTACTGTTCACTGGTGGCCCCCTCGGCACGTGTTCGGATCTCCAACGGCCATACCCCGTGGGCCGGTTCACCGTGATCGTGGTTGTCGCAGGAGCGCAGGCCGACATCGGTCAGCTCGCCGAGGAGGACTTGGAACGGCTGCTCGAGGTCAACGTGCGCACGCCGATACGAGGCTCCGGTGCCGCAGCTTTCCGCGAGGGTACCGGTGGAATCCAACTCGGTTGGCGCCAGGTGACCGATGGGCTGGCGCGCACCCGCACCCGCACCCGCACCTGCCTGCCGTCGCTCGCCCACAATCCCCCCTGCCCGCCGATCTCGTCCACCGCCATCGCGTGCGGCGCACCCCAGCGGCCGGCACCCCGGGCCGTACCGCCCACCTATGCGGGAGCCCAAGGACATGCCCGATAGTTGGTTGAAGATTCAACACGAAACGCCCGGGCCTGAGGGGCCGCCATGCATGCGAGGAGTGCCGGAACCGACGCGTTCGCGTGCCGGGCGATCTCGCGGAAGGCCTTCCAGGCGGAAGCGGGCTGACGGGTCAGGCGCTCCAGGACGATCGCAGTCGCGTCAAAATTCGTGGCGGCCTTGGCGGCCACGCGGGGACCGTGACGGTCGATCATGGCGAGCAGATGTGCCTATGCGAGACCTGGGTGCGGGGCGATCGCCTTGAGGACCTTCGCGTCACAGTCGCACGCGAGCGCATCGCGGAGCGCGTCCGGCAGGTCGCGACGCAGGGCGACTGCTGCACGTACCGCGGGGGTGTCCCCGGAATTTTCGACCCCGTCCGGCTTCCGCTCAGGCGGTTGGTGAACGCGCCGACCTTCGCGTAGACGTGGTCGGCGCGGTGCTGGGCGAGCGCCATGGAGGACACCTCCATCACCACGGCACGGGCCTGCTGGTCGCGCATGTGGGCGAGGATCCGCTGCAGGTCCACGGCCTCGGGCGTGGTCGGCGTGTTGGTCGCCATCGGCACCGGTTGGCCTGCGAGGCGGGGTCCGCCGGTGCCGATGACGTACGAGCGGCGATCCGGCTGGCCGACGCGGACGGCCTGGAGGCGGTATCGCTGCGCAAGCTCGCCGCCGCGCTGGAGGTCGTCAGTGGCAGGCCACCTTCGGGCCGTATCTGGAGCGGACCTTCGCAACGGGCCAACCAGGTCGGCGCTGGCGCCTTGCGACGACGTAACCTCACCAAAGTACGTGGAAACCGGGCGGATCGTCATGAACCGGGCGCCGAGCGACTAGGCCGACGCCCAGCCCCGGCACCGGTCGGCTCGACGGCCGCACCGACGGGCCACTGCTCGCCACCGGCAGCGGCCGGCGCTGGTCCGAGCCGGAGGACTGGAACACCCGCGGCTGCTCGCCCGCCGGGCCGGCCTGCCGCAGGCCGACGGCATCAAGCCGCAAGCGCTGCGACACGGGTTCATCACCGACGCGGTCGACCAGGGCCAGCCGCTGCACGAAGTCCAGGACGCCGCCGGACACCGCGAGCCGCGCACCACCCAGCGGTACAACTGCCGCCGCGGCTGCCTCGACGGGCATCCGGCCTACACCGTGGCGGCCGCCGTGGCCGCCCGCCTGGAGCACCGGGCCGACCAGCCGGTGGTCGCGGGAAGACCAAGACACCCACCGAGCGCGCGGCCGCCGCTCGATCGGACGGCGGCTGTGCAGGACATCGCTTCGGCCAGGGGAAGGCCAGCCGGCGATTGTGGCATGCCAACGCCTCCAGGACGTGCCACGGTTGACGTGTGACCAGCATCGCCGAAGCCATCGCCAAGCTGCCCGGCCCGCCGTTCGTGCCCGCGCGCTACCCGTACGAGTACGCCCTCGACCTCGCCCTTGATCACGACATCGTGCCAGCCGAATACGTCGAGGAAGCCCACCAACAGGCGCGCAGCGAGCTGCGATCTGGCATCAAGCGGGGCCCGGATCGGCGCGCTGTGCTGCGCCGGGCCATCGTCCGTTGGTGTCGCGCGAACGGCGAACAGCTCGAAGAGGTCTATGTGCTGATGGCCGACCGGTACCTGGAGCTTCACTCCATCGACCGGCCGATCCTCGCACTGCCGGCTGTGTGACGTTCGGCCTGTTCGGCGAGATTGGGAACCTGCTCGTCACAAGCCGAGAACTTCGGTGTTGTGCAGGGGCCCGGTGTCGGCGATGGTGAGGCCACCCGCGCCGACATCCAGCAGGCCGAGGACGCCCGCATGGCGGTTCAACTTGGCCACTACGACGGCTTCGGCAGCATCATGACCTTCCCAGTGCCCCGCCTGCCCACGACGCTGCCGGGGCCACCATGCACCTGGGCGAGGACCCGGTGCTCGGTGAGAGCCGGTCGGAAGCCGCCGTTGCCGCCTGACACGACGCTTCCGAGCACGAGTGGGCCTTTCTCGACGAGGCCGGCGCTCAGACCGACCTCACGGTCACCCGGATCGCCCAAATCGAGATCGCGAGTGCGCCTGGTCTTCGGCGTCCCCGTCGAACAGTGGAACTTCTGACTTCCGGATCCTTGCGTTCAGCCAGGGGCGGCCGTGAGGTTAGCATCGTTCGGTGGAGGACGATCGGGATTGGCCGGAGTGGCCCGAGGACGAGTACGCGCAGTACTTGCAGGGCGAACGAACCAGGTATGCCTGGGTCATGCGCACCTATGGTGCCATGACGTCGGCGCAGGCCGACGAAGTAGCCACGCAGCACTACCCCTACGAGCCGCCTGGCACGCCGTTTCGTGGGCTGGTCTTCCATGACGAGGCTTGGCATTGGGCGATGCTCGCGCTCAAGGGCGATCAGTACGTGGTGCGTCATCCTGAGCTTGTCGAACCCCCGGCAGCGTACGGAGCCCTCGAGGAGCAGGGCTGAAACTGCCGCTGGCGGTGGCGCTCGAGCCGGATCGGCGCCCTGTGGGGCCGGGTGTCAGTGGGGGAGTGCCTGGTAGAGGCCGCGGCCGGTGCGCCGTGCCTGGGATGCTTTCACGGCCCGTTCGAGGCTGGTGCGTACGGCGTTGACGTTGGCGGGAGTGGTCTCACGGCCAAGGGCCTGGGTGACCTGTGCGGCCCGGACCGGTTCCTTCACCTCGGTCAGGTACGCCAGGATGCCTGCGGACAGCCCGGGGGTGCGCTTGCGCGTCGGAACCGGCTCGGACGCGGCGGTCCTGGTCTTCTTCTGCGCGGCGCGTTCGCGTGTCTTCGTCGTCCCGGCGGTCTTCTCGGCGGCCTTGCGGCGTGTCGCGGTCCGCCGCTGCGGCTCGGCTGGGGAGGCGGCCTTCTTGCGGGCAGCGGCCCGCCTGCGCCCGGGCGCTGCCGCCGCGCCCGCGGTGTCCTGCTCGCCGGACGGCTCAGCGGACGATCGCGGGGCTTGGCCGACCGTCTCCTCGGGCAGTGGGACGGCGGACAGCGACTGCAGGGCGCGCAGCGCGTCCCGCGCCGCTTCCAGTCGACCGGTGACGGCGGCCAGTTCCGCTTTCAGCCTCTGCTGATGCCGCTCGAGTTCAGGAAGCTCAGCACGCAGGACGGCGATGGTGGACGTCACGCTGAGATGAGTGTCTGCGTTGGGTGCCAAGGGGTGCTCCTCTTGGTGTTCCGAACGCGGCCGATGGCGTGCGTCTTGGTCAGACTGTACGGGGACACGGGAAAGTTCGGCTCCGTGACGCTCGAATGCCAACCCCGGGGGTGGACGCGTTGTGGTTGACGGTCTCGGGGCTGCGGTAGAGCTGCGTCGTCATGGTGTGCCGGTGAGCGGGGACGCACTGGACGTGGGTGAGCGGGAGTTCAGGGTCGCGTGCCACGCGGTAGGGCGGCCCGGCGGAACCATGACGGCCGGCGACTGCCCTTTCCCCGGACGCCGGGCCGGATAACCCGTGGACCCCGCCACGCTCGGCAGGCGCCTTGCCGCCACGGGCATCCGCCTTCCCGGTTCTTCCAGCGAGCCCGCGTTATTCGGTAGAGCACCTTCAACTCGTTGGGCAGCATGGCGCCGAGGCGCTCTTCCACGGCGGCGATCTCCGCCTCGGTGGCGCCGATCGCGTCGGGGATCCGTTCACGGAGCGTCCGCTCCAGCAGCGCCGGATTCACCGACCCGGCCGGCGCCGCCCCGGGCGTCGGATCGGGAAGGCGGCGCCACGAATCGGGGAGCGCGTCCTCGATCAGGATGAGAGACCCCGGGCGTGGTACGACGCCGGGCTCCATGGTAGGGCCGGGAGTGAGCAGTGAGTGGGCTTTGCCGTGTCGACCGCGGGGGCGGCGGCGAGCTGAGCCGCGTTGCCGGTGGGCAGAGCGGTGCGGTCGGCGGTGCGGTGGGCCGGGGTGCGCGGGAGGAGGGCGAGGGTGAAGTCGTACGGCTTGATGGTCAGTGACTGCTTGACGGTCAGCCGGTAGTCGGCGTGGTCGATCAGCCGGTAGCGGTGAACCAGCATGGCGAGCAGCATGGTGGCCTCGTGCAGCGCGAACTGCCGCCCGATGCAGGCGCGTTCACCGGTGCCGAACGGCTTGTAGGCGTGCGGGGAGCGGGCGGCCTCGGCCTCGGGGGTGAAGCGGAAGGGGTCGAAGGACTCCGGATTGTCGCCCCAGACCGGATCGCGGTGCAGCATAGCGGGAGCAGCACGTGCACACCCACCGACCGCAGACCGGCGATGAACCCGCGGCCTGGTATCCCGCCCCCGACAGCGAACAGGCGATCTTCGCACCCGGCACGACCAGAAGCTGGATCTCGAAGCTCCGGCCGCTCCGCACGGACGTTGTAGCCGGTGCGGATCGACCGGGCCATCCGGGGGTCTGAGCCCGGGCCGGCACGGCACCAGTACTGCCCCGGGGGATCATCTGTCTGGATGCGTCACGTCCTGCAAGGGGAAGGCCATCATGCTGACGCCCAGGGGGATCGTGCCCGGCGCGTGCGGTGGCTGTGCGGCCTCGTGGAGCTCAACGGCGAGCTCGGCGAGTCGTCGTCGGACGTCCTGCCAGGTCCGGGGATCCACCCATAGCTCCGCGTCGACGGTCACGCCCTCGCTCGCCTCTAGCCGGCGACTGACACGTTCCCGGAGGGTGTGTGCCATGGTCTCGGCCAGCATCGGGGCCCCGTCGTGCTGGTCGGACAGCGGCGTGCCGCGGACGGCGCGGTAGCGGCGCTCCCTACCACCGCGACGAGTGCGCTCCTCCGCCAGCTCGACCAGGCCCACCGCGTCCAAGCGCCGCAGGTGCTGGCTGGCCAGCGCATGCGAGATGTCCAACTCGCGCGCGAGCTCGGCGGCCGACATCGGGCCTGGCCACATCAGGTTGAGCATCCGCAGTCGCAAGGGATGGGCGAGCGCGCGAAGTACTGGGTCGGTATCGGTCACGTAGGCCAGTAAACCGCAACCGACGCGGCCTGCGGCCCTACCGCCAATCAAACGCTTGGGGGTAGGGTGGGCGCGATCAAGCACACGACGAGGGGGATGCGGATGAGCTGGCGCACGCTCAAGGTCCTGCGGGATCGCAACGCGGGTCTTTATCTGGGCGGGGTGATCGTCTCGGGGTTCGGCGACTCGGCCATGTCGCTCGCCGCCGGTATCTGGGTCAAGACGCTCACTGGTTCCAGCAGCCTTGCCGCGCTCGTCGGCTTCTGCATCTGGCTACCAACCTTCGCAGGACCTGCGATCGGCACCGTGGCGGACCGGGTGCGCCGCCGTCCGCTCCTGGTCGCCACCAACCTGGTCCTGGCCGCCGTCATGACCGCGCCGATCGCCGTGCACTCCCCAGCGGATGTCTGGCTGCTGTTCGCGGTGCTGACCCTGGTGGGAGCGGGAATGGTGCTCACGGACGCGGCGGAGACCGCGCTAGTGGCCGCTGCCGTGCCAGAGGAACTGCGCGGCGACTTCAACGGCCTGGTGTACACCGCGATCGAGAGCATGAAGCTGCTCGCCCCGCTGGCCGGGGCCGGACTGTTCACCGCCTTCGGCGGGCCTGCAGTGGCAGTGTTGGATGCGGTCACCTTCGTACTGGCCGCGGTCGCCTTCCGGTTCATCCGAGTACAGGAGGCCCCGCCCGCCACCCGTGAAAGGCGGGCATGGACCACAGAGGGCGCTGAAGGCGCCCGCTACCTGTGGCGGCACCCGGTTCTGCGTCCACTGGTCGTCACCGGCGGGACGGCCATGGTGCTCTCCAGCCTGAGCAGTACGGCCACATTCGCCATGCTCGATACCGGGCTTCACCAGTCTCCGGCGTACGCAGGCGTACTGACTTCGCTTCAGGGGATCGGGTCAGTCGTCAGCGGGCTGACAGCCGGTGCGTTGATGCGCCGGATGTCCGAGCGTGCCTTCTCTGCGATCGGACTCTCGCTCTTCGCTCTCGGCGTGCTCGCTCGGGCGACTCCCTGGCTGCCGGTCGTGCTCGGCGGCAGCCTGGCCATCGGGCTGGGCCTGCCCTGCGCACTCATTGCAGCTATGACCGCCGTGCAGCGGGAGACTCCGAGTGAACTGCTCGGCCGGGTCGCCGCTACGGCCAACACCCTGATGTTCGCGCCCACCGGGCTCGCCCTGCTCATCGGCACCGCGATGGTGGCTGGCCTCGACTACCGGGTGCAGCTTCTCACCGCCGGGGCCATGGGCCTGACCTGGGCCGCCGTGCTCACTGTGGCCGGCCGTGCGGCGCGGCCCACAGCACCGGACAGCGCGCAGCCGATGCCCGAGGCTCAGCAGATGGACATCGCCCAGTAGGAGGAACAGCGTTACAGGGATCCATGGCCCCGGCCAGGACGGCGGCAGTCAACTCTCCGACCCCTGGCTCGCGGCCCACTGGAGCACCGGGACGGACTCGGCGGCGGCGTGGCCCGAGGCGAGCGGTTCAGTGGGGATCTCGCGCATGGTCCGCAGCGGGGGAGGAGGACCGGAACCACGGCGAAGAGCTCGCCCATGCCGCAGATCCACATGGCCGGGCGGGGGCCGAGAGTCTGGTAGAGCAGGCCGCCGGCGCACTCGATGCCGAGCGCCTCGGTGACGCAGTCGGCGAGCTCCCGCAGCCCGCCTCCACCCTCGCCGCGCAAAGCCCTCGGGTCGCGCGCGTGGTCGGTCCACTCGCCGGGGCGTCGTGGGCGGGCCCGACTTTGATGGTGCTGATCATGTCGTCCGGGAAGGGTCCAGTGCGCGGTTGACCAGCTCGTTGGCTGAGCGCAGCGGGGAGAAGTGGAACGCTGCGGTGTCGAGGTGGCTCACGCCGAGCTCGACGGCCCGGCGCAGTACGGCGATCGCTTGGTCGCGGTCGCGCGGGACGGGGTTCGGGACGAGGGCCGGCTGGTCTGCGGCAGGCGCATCGCGCCGAAGCCGTTCCGTTTGACGGCGAGGTCGCCCAGCCGCCAAGTGCCCGATGTCGCCGCGCTGATGGAGCCCGAGGTGGTCATGGCGTCGTGATCATCACGTGGCGGCCGGGATCGCAACCGGCCTTGCGCGGTCAGCGTGCGCGGCCGGTCGGGGTGGCCTCGGCCCCGGCCCCTGCGGCGAGGGTGGCCCGGATCGCTGGGGTCAGGGCGGCCACTACCTGGTCGGTGGTCATGGCCACCACCGCGGGCAGCCGCAGCAGGTACCGGCTCAGCGCGAGCCCGAGCAGCTGGCTGGTCACCACGCCGCCGACCAGCCGGGCCGTGCCGTGTCCGACCGCCGTGGCCAGCGCCGGCGCGACCTGGGTGGCGAAGATCTGGTGCATCCGCTCGGCCGCGCCCTCATTGGTGACGGCCGAGCGCAGCAGCACCAGCAGGGCGTCGTCGGACGGGTCGCCCTCCCAGCGGTCCAGGAAGTGCCGGACCATCACCTCGGCCAGCTCCTCCGGTTCGACCTGGCTCAGGTCCGGCAGTCGGAGATCGATGGTCAGTGCGGCGTCGAAGAGCCGCTCCTTGTTGCCGAAGTAGCGCATCACCATCGAGGGGTCGATCCCGGCGTCTGCGGCTACCGCGCGGATGGTGGTGCGCTCGTACCCGTGCGCGGCGAAGCGCTCCCGGGCGGCGTGCAAGATCGCGGCCCGGGTGACCTCGGCGGAGCGTCGTCCGCCCGGCTCACTGTTCGTCATGCCAACAACTGTAGGCCAACACCTGTTGACACTCCACCGGCGCCGCTTCACCATAGTCAACAAGTGTTGGCCAACAAGCGTTGGCATCATCGAAGGGGGCACCATGACCGCCATCGCACTTCCCGAGCGCACCCACGTCGCCATCGTCGGCGCCGGCCCGACGGGCCTCGCGCTGTCCGTCACGCTGGCCCGAGCGGGCGTCGACTTCGTCCTGCTCGACCGCCTGGCCGAGGTTGCCGACACCTCCCGCGCCGCCGTGGTTCACGCCCGCACCCTGGAGGTCCTCGATGAGCTCGGTGCGGTGGACGCACTGCTTGCCCGCGGCCTGAAGCTGGACCGCTTCGCCGTCCGTGACGGCGCCCGCCGGCTCTTCGAGGTCCGCTTCGGCGGCCTGCCGACCCGCTACCCGTACACCCTGCTCGCCCCGCAGTACGAGACCGAGGACGTCCTGCTGGCCCGGCTGCGCGAGCTCGGCGGCGAGGTCCACCGCCCGTACCAGGTCGCGTCGGTGACGCAGGACGCGGACGGCGTCACGTTGACCACGGCCACCGGCGAGCGGCTGCGCGCCGCGTACGCGGTCGGTGCCGACGGCATGCACAGCGCCGTCCGGGAGGCGTCCGGGATCGGCTTCACCGGCGGGACGTACGCGCAGTCCTTCGTGCTCGCCGACGTCCGGATGGACTGGGCCCCCGGCCCGGAGGAGGTCTCACTTACCTTCGGCACCGCCGGGCTCTTCGTCGTCGCACCGCTGCCCGGCGAGCGCTACCGGGTGGTCGCCACCGTCGACGAGGCCCCGGCCGAGCCCGAACTCGCCTTCGTCCAGCGGCTGCTCGACGAGCGGGCGCCCGGTCAGGCCCGGGTGCGCGAGGTGGTCTGGTCCTCGCGGTTCCGGGTACATCACCGCGTCGCCGACCGCTACCGGGCCGACCGGATCTTCCTGGCCGGGGACGCCGCCCACGTGCACAGCCCGGCCGGCGGCCAGGGCATGAACACCGGCATCCAGGACGGCTACGCCCTCGGCCGCGCCATCGCCACTGGCGACCTGGACGGCTACGAGTCCCGCCGCCGCCCGGTCGCGCGCCGCGTCGTCGCCTTCACCGACCGAATGACCCGCGTCGCCACCGCCCAGGGCCCCGTCCGGACCCTGCGCAACGCCGTCCTGCCACTGGTCGGCCGCATCCCCGCCTTCCGCCACCGCCTTGGCGCCGAACTGGCCGGGCTCGACTACCGGTGAGCGACCTGCGCGAGCCGGTCAACTGCCGCCTGGCTCGGCAGGCCACCCCCAGCCCCGCCCCGGCGGCCGCGCCCAACATCCCGAAGCCGGTGGTCGATGTGGGTGTGGACCCGGATCCGGCGTGAACTGCTCAACTCGGCAACCGCGTCGGCGTATCCATCATCCAGAGAATCCTCAAACGCCGACGAGTAGGGCCGTAGGCCAGCACCTACGGCCGAGTCCTGGAACCCTACAGGGTCGGCGATCCCCGCATGGCAGGGCGAACCCTCCTGTGCCGTACGGCGGTTGGCGCACTGATGCGCTGCGGCCACGATGGCGTTCCCCCCTCCGGGGTGAGGCGGTCGGGGGCGTCGGTACAGGGCCCCGGGCTCGTCGAAAACACCATTGCACATGTCACATGCCTGGCGCGAGCGCGAGGTTGTGGAGTTCTTCGAAAGACGGGGTGCAAGGCCGTGAAGTCCTCCGGAATCGAGTGTCGGACCCCCGCCGATCGACCGGGAAAGCCTCTGCCGATCGACGGGGAATGGGGCTCCGGGATCTAACTGACAACATGTCGCACAAGACGGTGGAAAGCAGCGGCGGGGGTCCGGAATCGGGCCGCTGTCCCACTGGTCGCCCGGCTGGGATCGGCCTCGAGCCGGGTGGTGCTCACACGTGGAAACTCGGCTCATTGCTCGCCGTGCCGCTCCTCCGGCATGTGCGGTGACGGCCCACCCGCCTGCCTCGGGTCGGGCCGCAGTCGGGCACCGTTGGGTCCGGTCTGCACGCGTGAAAGCCGCCCGCTGGCCAGTGAAGTACGTATGCAAATGCCCCGGGTGGTGCAAGTGGAAGCGGCTGTTCGGTCGCATGGAAAGCAGGTCGTCCGTGGTGCGCCCGACGAGCGTCGGTCGAGGTCAGGGGCGCCAGCGCGACGACAGAAGGTCACTCGATGCAGCCGGTCGGTCACCGAGCGCACGAGGCGGATTTCGTTATTCCTGACGCTTGACCAAACACCTTGGCAGGTCACTAACATGATCCGCCATCAGGCCGAGAGAGCGGATTTCGATGCACCTCGCGGCCTGCACGACTCGGGGTCGCCGTCGGGCGGTCCCGCCATCACAGGCGTCGGGCCAGTGCCTCGCCATGCCGCTTTCGGGGGATTGCTGTGAGGAAACCGTATACGGACTGATGTCATGGCCACTTCGGCCATGACCAGAACCATGTTCCGGAACCGCCTTGCCATGTCGCCGGATTGAAATGACGTCGGATAGGTGCCGTCCGAACTGACCTTCATCGGACGGGATTTCCCCGCCTCCCATGAGTTTCCCCTGAACAAACCACTTGGCAGCACTGCGAACGGCTTCCCGCCGCGTCGGTCCGTCACGCCTGTCCTCAGAGAAGGAATTGCTGCATGCACGCTTCTCCCCCCTCCCGTTGGCGGAGGGCATTCACCGCAGTCGCCACCGGCCTGGTAACCGCCGGTGCCCTGGTCGGCACCGCCGGCCCGGCCTTCGCGAACTCCACCGGCACGGTGACCGCCGGTCAGGGCAACTACTCGTACATCAACGAGCGCAGTGCGCCGCACGTGTCCTCGTCCGTCGTGGGACAGGCGAAGATCGGCAGCACAGTGAACATGCAATGCCGGACCCAGGGCGACACCGTCGAGAACAATGCGCGCTGGATCTGGTCCGGCTCGTTCTACATCGCCGACGCCTTCATCGCGCAGAACACCGACAGCCTGCCCGCCTGTGGTGGTGCGGTCACCCTCAACATCTCCATGCAGAAGCAGGTCCAGGACGAATGGTGCTGGGACGCCTCCGGGCTGACCCTCGCCAACTACTGGGGCTACACCCAGTACAGCCAGTACGACTTCTGCCGACTCGCGCACCAGTACAGCGGCGTCAGCTGCAACGACCAGCCCGCCACGCTCGACGACATGGCGGGCGCGCTGTGGGAGATGGGCTTCGCCAGCACCGGCTACGACCTCTACCGCAGCGCCACCTTCGCCGAGACCGCCAACGAGATATCCGGCAACCGGCCGTTCGCGGTGCGGATCGGCTGGGCGGCCGGCGGCGGGCACATGAACGTGATCTACGGCTACGACCCGTCCTCCAGCATGATCGCCGTCGGCGACCCGTGGCCGTCCACCCAGACGTACACCTGGTGGAACTACGGCAGTTACGCCAGCAACAGCTCGTTCGCCTGGACCCACTCCCGGCTCGGGATCCACAACTGAGGAAGGCTCGTCCCACATGCGAAACCACCACCGCACCGGTCGGCGGGCAGCCCGCCTGGCCTCGCTCGCCGTGGGCGCTACGGCGTTGCTGACCGCCGTCTGCCCGCAGGCCCTGGCCGATGACCGGCCGGGCATCCCGGACCTGTCGGGCGCGCAGCAGGTCCTGGCCTCCGACCAGGTCCACAGCACCGTCTCCCGCTTCCTCGGCACGGTCACCGCGGCCGGCAACGGCGTCCCGGCCATGCCGGCAGCCGGCGTGGCCGCGGACAGCAGCCAACCGTTCAGCATGGACAGCCCCGTGGCGCTGTACGAACTGTCGCCGGACTTCGTCAAAGGCACCAAGCCCGCGACGGTCGGCAACGCCGTGCGCCTGTCCTTCCTGGCTGCACCGGTGACCGGCAAGGAGGGCCACCGCGCCGACGTCCTGCTCAGCCACGGCGCCAACTCCTGGCAATTGGCCGGGATCCGCGACGGCGACGAGGACGCCCGCTACGCCAGGAAGGCCACCCAGGGCAGCACGGTCTTCAGCGAGCCGCAGATCCACGCCTGGTACGCGCTCGCGGGCAGCAAGGTCCAGCCGCTGAACCACGAGGCGCAGGACGGGCTCGGCGGCCGCGGCAGTGTGTCGCTGACCGACTACCAGAAGCTCGTCCATCAGCGCTACGCCGACAAGACGCCTGGCTCCTCGTACGACCGCAACGGCCTGGCCGGCGGCTACGGTCTGGCCGCCGCCGCACCGGCCCGTCCGTCCCGGCAGTCGACCACGGTGCTCGCGGCCGCCGGCGCCGCACTGGCCCCCGCCGCCGCTGTCGTGCTCCTGCGCCGACGTCGCTCGCGCACGGCCCGCCAGGCGTAGGGCCGCACGTCGCCGACGCCTCGGACGGCGACGGTCGCGATCGCGCGGCTGCCGCCGAGCGGCTCCCCGGATCGACCCACCGCGTCCCGAACGGCGGAACCGGGACGGGACTCGGGGAGCCGCTCACCGGCCTACGCGGCGGCGTTGCCGTGATCATCAGCACGGTGAGCGTGCCGATGCCGGGCAGCTCCATGAGCGCGATGGCGCGGTGGTCGCCGCGGGCGCGGGCGGCGAGCTGCTTGACGTGCTGCTCGTGGAAGACCACGAAGTGGTAGCCGAGGGACGGGCAGTTGCGCTGTACTCGCACGCGTAGTCTGGTGGGGTCATCTCAATGGTGGTGTGCCTCGGTAAAGTCACCGGGTGACCAAGACATCTGACGCATCGATAGAAGCAGCGTGTGCTGTCGAGGAGTTCCTGCGTACCTTCCATGACCGGAGCCCGGGTCTCCAGTCGGTAGGAGTCGCGACCAGCCCGACGCCGGATGGGCGTACCAGCTACCAGGTCTTGGCCGACCGGGTCGCGGGGGCCCGGCGGGTCCTGGACCTGGGCTGCGCGGACGGCGCCCTGCTGGAGGTCCTCGCCGAGCGTGGTACGCAGACTCTCGCAGGCGTCGATCTGTCGGAGGGGGAGCTCGCCCTGGCTCGCAGGCGCCCTGCCCTGGCCGGTGCCGACCTGCGCTTGGGCCGCGCGCAACAGCTGTCCTTCCCGGAAGGTTCGTTCGACGCGGTCGTGTCGCATATGGCACTGATGCTGATGTCCGATGTGGAGCAGGTCGCTGCCGAGGCGGCGCGGGTGCTGGCGCCGGGCGGCCTGTTGGTCGTGGCCATTGGTGGTGGCGCTGTCGCGGGTGAGGCGATGGAGCTGTTCCTGTCGCTGGCCCGGCCTTTTTTCGAGGCCGTCCCCGCTGAGCGGCGCGTTCCGCGGATGGGTGACCGCAGGACCCGCCGACGTGAGGGGCTGGACGAGATCCTGTCGCCGGCGGGGTTCGATCCGATCTCCTGGGAGTCGGTCGTCATCGATATGAGCGGGACCGCCGAGGAGGTGTGGGCGTCCAACGTCGAGGTCTTCTACGACATGGCGGCTCTGGACGACGATCAGACCGCACAGCTCCGTGAAGCGTTCATGGAGCAGTCGAAAGCCCTGGTTCAGCCCGACGGGCGCCTCCCCAGCAGAATGCGGATCAACATCGCCACCACTCGGCGGCCATAGCGGGTGCACGACGGCCTGCGGCCTGTGGGCAGGGAAGTTCGACAGTGACCGATCTCGCCTTGACCGGCCCCGGTGCCACGCGGCATCGGGGCTTTGGCATTACGCAGTTGGATGCGTGGCCGTCTGGTGGCGTTATCGAGCCGAAACGGCTATGGCGGGCGCCGAGGGAGTCAGCGGCGACCGAGTCCACGGGGACGTCGACCGGGCGACCGGCCTCGATCGCGGCGTTCAGCGCGCGGCAGTGGGCAGGTATGGGAACAGGCGGCGGAAGCCCCGGTTCGCGCGCCGTAGCCAACGCCGCTCCGAGGCGTAGCCGAGCGGCGCCGACAACACTGCGAGGGTGACCAGCCCGGCGTCACTGAGCTTGGGCGCGATCCCGACCGCCGGGTGCCACGGAGCCGGATGCGGCGGAGCCTTCAGCTGGTCGTCGGTCCTGACGTGGAGTGCCGTTTTGCGAGGGTGTCCAATTCTGTCTTCACACACCGACGTTGGACGTCCTCGCGCCATGTCCGCAGGCGATCCCTTAGGGGGAGAGGTGCCACCACTGGTCGTGGTACTCCTCGCCGCAGGACGTCTGCGCTGCGGGCCGGGCTGCCTCGCTGCCCTGCACCACCAGGCACTTGGCGTTGCCGGTGCTGCGAAGCATGAAGTGCCCAGCCCGGTCGCCGGCTCCCCACAGCAGTTCCCAGTACTGCCCGTCGGCCCGGGCGGTGCAGACGAGTTGGCGGGTGGGGGCGAGGTTTTCCGGGCCGGCTACGGCCAGGCATCGGCCGCTGTACGCGTTGCGTAGGGTGCGGGTGGCGGCGTTCTGTGGGGTCAGCGTCCAGGTCTGGTCGGCGTCGCCGGTGCAGGTGTCCTGCACCGGAACGAGGCCGTCCCCGGTGCTGGGCACCCGCAGGCACAGCCCGCTGCCGTCGTTGACCAGCCGTCCGGTGGGCACCGACGGATCCGCCCCGGCCGTGCTGGGCGGCGCTGTGCCCGGGGGCGATGCAGCGTCCGTGACCGGGTTCCCAGCGATGGGGCCGGCGGCCCCGGTGCCTGGGGCGCTGCCCACCCGGACGGCGATCACGGTGGCCACGCACACCAGGGCGACCGCGCAGGCAGAGAGGATGCCTGTGCGGTGCTCGTGGAAGTTGACCTGGAGGTTTCCGCTGCCGCGCTGCACCCCGGCCGGGCCGTGGAAGGTGTCCCCGCGGGGGCCGTCATCGCGCCGACCGTCACCCCCGGCGGGCGCGGTCCCGGTCACGGGCGGGAGCCGAACCGGTTCACTTGGACGTTGCCGTCGCCGGACTGGACTGCCGCTGGGCCGAGGAATACGTTCCGCGTGACGCCCCCGGCGGCCGAGCGTGACGCCTCTGCGACGTCGTCGAGCAGTGCCCGGAGCTCCGCCGCTAGCGCGGCCCGCTCGTCCGGTTCCAGTTGCTCCAGAAGGTCCTCGGTGCGGGTCCGCCAGGCCGTGCCGTGCCTGGTGCGCTCCTCGCCCTCGGCGTCCTCTGGCCCGGCCGCCGCCAGTTCGGCCGCGGTCCGGTCCAGCCGTTCCAACTGGGTGGTCTCCTGCTGCCGGTCCGCGCGGCCCAGCAGCCGGGCCAGCCGGTTCCTGAACGCTAGCCAGGCGTCCGTCCCGGCGGCCTGTACGACGCCCGAACCTACCGACGCGGCCAGCGCGACCATCGCCTCGTCCAGCACAACGTTCCCCCCTCGCCGTCCCCGGGCAGTGCCACAACGGTAGCCTTGCCAGTCTCGGCGCGACAGCCGTACGGGCAAGGTGTACCGGGATTCCCGAGCGAGGCTGGGATCCGCGCGCCGTGGCATGCCGGACGCAGCGCAGGGGTGCACCGGCCTTCCCGCCGACGAACGGCTTACCTCTTGTGGCAGCAGCCACTCGGCTGACCAGCAGCCTGGCCTGAACTCCGTGACACTCAGAAGCCGTTGTCTTTCCGAACGTGATCGTTGAGTTTCCGCTGTTCAGGCATGGTGTCGGCGTTTTCGAGGCAGGGTGGAGCCGTCGGGTTG
>NZ_JBVIMH010000047.1:0-42890 GCF_055579945.1 Kitasatospora sp. NPDC032150
ACGGCGACGGCTCCGGTGAGGTCGTGCAGGGGCAGGGCGTGTCGCAGGAGTCGGCCCTGGGTGATGGCGGCGAGGAGGACCACCCGGGCACCGGTCCCGAGGAGCCGGATTCGGAGGCCGACGAGGAGGACGACGAGGAGTACGAGGCCTTCTACCACGAGTCGGAGGACGGCGACGGCTCCGGTGAGGTCGAGCAGGAGCACGGCGCGTCGCAGCAGTCGGCCGGGGAGGCCGACGGTGGTGGCCTCCAGCAGCACGGCTCGGATCCGGCCGAAGGGGTGGACCGCAGCAGGGTGCTCGACCTCCTGCGGCTTGCGCGCCTCGGTGCTCCGGCCGACGAGCAGGCCCGGCCGACACAGGCCGGTGACGCTCCGGGGGCCGAGCAGGACCTGTTCGTGAAGCTGGCGGCGCTCGACCGGTCGAAGTCGGCGTTGGAGGCCCTCGCCGGCGGGCCGGTGTCCTGGCAGTCCGGGCCGTTCTCCCTTGATCCGGCCGTGGCCGTCCGGCTCGGCGTCACCGAGATGCCCGCGGAGCCGCAGTCCGCCGTCGGGCTGACACCCATCGTCGGCGCTTCCGCCTTCGGCCCGTCGGGACCGGTCCCGGCCACCGCGCACGCGGTGACCGCGGTCGCGGACCGCGTCGAGGAGATGGTGGCGGCGCTTGCGGTCAGCAGCCGGGTTTCGGGGATCGAACTGGTGGACCCGTCGACGGACGCGCTGTTGCGGGAGCGCCTGGAGCAGGCGACGGCGCTGCTTCCCGAGGACCACCGGTTCTTCAGGGTGGTGGCGCACTCCGACCGTCCGGATGGCGTGCCGACCTGGCAGGGCACGCGGCTCGCTCCGGAGGAGATGGCCCACCTCCTGGTCCGGCTGCGGCCGAGCACGGGATGGGAGGACAGGAGGGCCGTCCAGCTCGCGATCTGCGGTTCGGGCGGCACCGAGGCCACCGCTGAGCGGGCGGCGGCCGGTGCCGCCGGAACCCATCCGCCGTCCGCGGATTCCCCCGCTGAGCGGTCCGCCTCCTACGCCGGGCAGGTGCTGCGGGCGCTGAGCGGGCTGCTGCCCGGGCGGGAGCTCCATGTCCTCGCCCCCGCCGGAACCCTCTGGGTGGTACCGGAGGTGACCGGGCCGCACACCGTCGATCTCGCCGCGCGCGGGGACCTGCTGGTGACCGAGACGGTCGGCTTCGACGCGCAGGGCGTGCCGCGCTTCGTGTCCGGCGGGTCCTGGCAGCACCTGTGGATCCCCGCCGGTGCGGAGGAGACGCTCTGCGCCACGTACTCCGGTCACCTGCCCACCGACGGCAGTTGGCCCCCGAACGCCGTGACCGCGCCGGAGGGTTTCCGCCCGCTGCCCGGCGATGGCGGCGCGGTCGAACAAGGCGGGCCGGGCCTGCCCGCGGGGCTGGTGCTCCACCGTGGCGACGCGTGGCAGCCGCCCGTGGCGGAGGAGGGCGGGGCGAGCTGCAGCGTCAGTTTCACGGTGTCCGACGACGGCCGGATCGAGCTGCCGGTCGTGGACGGGCAGCAGGCGCACTGGTCGTTCGACGCGACCTCGCCCGACGCGGCCCGGTTCGTCGGGCAGCTCGTCGACGACGTGCTGGGTCCGGCGGTTGCAACGGGGGGCGGGGAGGTGGTGCTGGGGGTGACGGCGCCACCGGACGGCTACGGCTATCAGGAGTTCCGGGACGCGGTGGAGCGCCTGTCACTGTTGTGGGGCCGGGCGATCCGCCACCCCGGGCCGGGGGCGACCACCCACCGAGACGAGGAGGGCAGGCTCTCCGCCTGGCGGGACGGGGAGGAGCCACTCGTCCGCACCGTCCACGCGTCCTCGCGGTCGACCCCGCAGGACGAGCCGGCGTTCGGCGCCCAGCTGCTGGAGCTGCTGCGGACGAACCAGCGGATCCGCCGTGACACCGGTGAGGACCGCCTGTCCGTCCTGCTGCGGCAGGTCCGGGACCTGGAGGCGGTCAGTGCCGTCCGGGTACTGACGCACCTGTCCCACCTGACCGACCAGGAGGCGAATGCCTTGGTGCGCAAACGGGACGCGGACCGTCGGTGGGAGCGGCGGCTGCGGCGGCCGGCGGCCCCGTCGATCAGTCCCGGTGAGAGCGCAGACGCGCTGGCGCCGCTCCGCTCGCTGCCGGTCGCCGACTGGGAGACGGCGTTCGCGGACGGCGGCACCGACGGCGAGGCCTGAGCCTGAACCCGCCGGGCCGGCGGGCCCGTTGCCAACGGGGAACGCCCGGGCAGCCGGGCGCACCTGCGAACGCCTGGGAGGCGATGCTGTCATGGCCGACGAGATGGAGCCCGACGCCGAGGCGGAGCCGTTCCGGCTCGCCGCGGTCTTCGACCTGGTCGACCCGGTCACCGGTCCGGCCTTCGCCGCCGACCACCCGGTCATCGTGGACCCGCGGGCCCGCGACCCGCTGCTCGCCTACTTGCGGGCCGGTGCGCCGGTGCTGATGACTCCGGCCCTGATGGTCGACGTGGTCGACCCGTCCCGCACGGCCGCCGTCCCGATGAACTTCCGTACTGACGGGCAGTGGATCTGGACCGACACCATCACGTACTACCTGGCGGAGCACGGGCTCGCCCCCGAGCCGGCACTCCTGGCACACCTGCTGGCGGTGGGCTCGTTCGGGTGGACACCGGACGCGCGGACCGTCGAGCGGGCCGCGGCCTTCGTGCTCACCCCGCCCCGGACCGAGGACGAACCGGTCTGGCACGCCTGACCGCCACGCCTGCGGACGACGTGAACTCCGAACTCCCCGCCGTCCGTCGAACGCGTTGTCAGAACAACGGGTCGGGCCAGGGGGCCATGGTGGAGACGGATCGGTACGGCAATGCGGGCGAGCCGCCCAGGGCGGTGGCCGTGGGATACCAACTGCCGACGGTGGCCTGGGCGCAGGAGAGCCTGGAGGCGACCGGCGACCGCCCGGTACCCGGGCCGGTCCGGTCCGCACCGGCCGCCCGGATCCGTCCGGGCGGCTTCGAGGCGCCGGACGCGGCGGGTTCCGGCGCGAGCGGGGCACCGGCACCGCCGGCCGTGATCGTGACGGCCGGCGCGACGGACGCGGGCACCGCACGGCGCCTGCGCTCCGGCGCCGTGGCAGCCCGGGTGGCACCAGCGCCCGCACGAGGAGTGTCCGCACCTGGCCGGCTCTCCCGATCCGTGACCGCCGCCGCGGTGATCTGCGGCCTGGTGCTCATCGGACTGGCCCTGCTGCTCGCGCGTCTCTGCGTGGACCCCGGCCAGCAGCGCGGCCCGATGGGTCCGCCGCACCCGGCCGCCGCGACCGGGCCGACCGCCGCGGGTGCCGCGTGCGCCGCCGACCCGGGTGCCCCGGCCACCTGTGCCTGACCACACGAGCTGAACGACGAAGGGGAAGCGGGCATGACGCGCCATCTGTTGACGGTGTGCGGGGACCGGTTGGACGGTGCCCACCGAACGATCGGCGAGGCCCTACGGGTGGCGCGCAACGGAGCGGTGATCACCGTGCGCCCCGGCCGGTACGAGGAGAACCTCGTGATCACCAAGATGGTGACCATCACCGCCGAGGACGGCCGTGGCAGCGTCCGGATCACGCCCAGGCGCGGTTCCGCGATCCAGGTGGCGGCCGACGCGGTGCAACTGACCGGTCTGGTCCTGCACGGCCAGGACGAGGAACTGCCGGCCGTTGACGTCTCGCGCGGCCAGGCGGCCGTGCAGGACTGCGAAGTGGTCGGCAACGCCTGGACGGCCATGTTGACGCGCCGCCAGGGAACTCTGGCGATGCGTGGCTGCCGGGTCGTCAACCCGGCCGGCGCGGGCATCGTGGAGACCTCCGGCGGAACCAGCGTGGTCGAGGACTGCGTGATCGAGCACCTCGGCACCTCCGCCGTGGTGATCGGGGAGCGGGCCGACCCGGTGGTGCGCAACTGCGTGCTGCGGGACGCCCGCGGCAACGGGGTGTGCGTCAACGGCGAAGGACGGGGGGTGATCGAGGACTGTGAGATCTCGGGCACCGACAAGCCCGCCGTCGCGCTGGAAGAGCACAGCTCCACCCGGCTGCTGCGGACCGCCGTCCGGGACACCGCGGTCGGGGTCTACATCAGCTCCGCGTCCCGAGTGGTGCTGGAGGAGGTCACCGTCACCGGCACCACCGGGCACGCCATCGCGCTGGCCGGCGGCACCGACCCGCTGCTCAGGCGCTGCCGTACGTCCCGGACGGGCGGCAACGGGTTGCACGTCACGGGCCGTTCGCGCGGCACTTTCGAGGAGTGCGAAGTGCGTGGCGCCGACCTCGCGGGCATATGGGTCGGCGAGTGGGCCAGTCCCTCGTTCGTCCGTACGTCGGTGGCGGACTGCAAGCAGGCCGGCGTCGAGCTGGTCGACGAGAGCGCGGCCGAGTTCGACCGGCTGGATGTCCGGGACGTGGCCGGCGCCGGGGTGAGCGTGCGCGACGGTGCCAACCCGCTGCTGCGGCGGCTGAGCCTGGTCGACACCCGTGGCCACGGGGTGGAGGTGCTGCGCGACGGGCGGGGCCGGATCGAGGCCTCCGAGGTGTCCTCGCCCGGCAAGGCGGGCGTACGGGTGGCCGAGGGCGCCAACACCTATGTCGGCGACACCCGGGTGCGGGGCGCCGGTTCGGCCGGGATCTCGGTGGGTGCGACCGGAACCGTCGCGCTGCGCGACTGTGACCTGCTGGAATCCGCGCAGGACGGGGTGGTCGTCGAGGACGGCGGAGAACTGGCGATGACCCGCTCGCGGATGCGCGGCAACCGGCGGCACGGCATCCTGATCGCGGACGGCGCTCGGGCCAGCCTGAGCGGATGCGAGGCGGCGGACAACACCGCCGACGGCATCCGGATCGATTCAGCCGAGCCGGTGCGGGTCACCGACTGCACGGTCGCCGGGAACCGCGGCAGCGGCCTGCGGCAGACCAGGCCCAGTACCCGGCTGTCGGTGGAGAACCTCACCAGCCGGGACAACCGGGTCGCGGACGCGCACGGTACGGCCGACGCCGGCAGCTGGCCCGCCGGTCCGGGCCACGACCCGGGTTCCGCGGCGGCCGCCGTCGGGGAGCCCGCGGCTGGGGAACCGGACCGGGTGGACCCGGAGAGCCCACTGGCGGCCCTGCAGTCCCTGGTCGGCCTGGACGGAGTCAAGGAGCAGGTCGCGACCCTCGTCAATCTCAACAAGCTCGCCCGGCGCCGCGAGCAGGCCGGCCTGCCGAGCCTGCCGATGAGCCGCCACCTGATCTTCGCCGGGCCGCCCGGCACCGGAAAGACCACAGTGGCGCGGCTGTACGGCAGCATCCTGGCGGACCTGGGCGTGCTGCCCAGCGGACACCTGGTGGAGGTGGCCCGGGCGGACCTGGTCGCCTCGATCGTCGGTGGTACCGCGATCAAGACCACCGAGGTGTTCAACCGGGCGCTGGGCGGTGTGCTGTTCATCGACGAGGCCTACACACTGTCGGCGGGCTCCGGCGGCACCGGCCCGGACTTCGGCCGCGAGGCCATCGACACGCTGGTGAAGCTGATGGAGGATCACCGCGACGAGGTCGTGGTGATCGTGGCGGGCTACTCGGCGCAGATGGGCGACTTCCTGGCCTCCAATCCCGGCCTGGCCTCCCGCTTCAGCCGCACCGTCGAGTTCCTGAACTACTCGGTGGAGGAACTGGTCACCATCGTGGAGCGCAGCGCCACCGGCCACGGCTACGCACTGGCCGACGGCACCCGTCAGGCCCTAGCCGCCCACTTCGAGCGGATGCCCAAGGGAGCCGACTTCGGCAACGGACGGGCCGCCCGCAAGGTGTTCGAGGAACTGGTCGACCGCCAGGCAACCAGGCTGGCGACGTCGACCGAGGTCGGCGACGTCGACCTCGCGCAGCTCGTCCCCGCCGATGTCGGCGTCGAGGCGGCCGCGGCGGCGGCCCGGGCCCCCGCCCCCGACGCGGAGGAGGCCAGCACGGTGCTGCTCGACCGACTGCGCGCCATGATCGGCCTGTCCGCCGCCAAGCAGCAGGTCGAGGACCTGGTCAACCTGATCCGGCAGGTCCGGCGCCGGGAGCGCGTCGGCCTGCCGACCGCCACCATCAGCCACCACCTGGTGTTCGCCGGTCCACCCGGCACCGGCAAGACCACGGTGGCCCGGCTGTACGGCGAACTCCTGGCCGAGCTGGGCGTGCTGCCCGGCGGCCAGCTGGTGGAGACGGCCCGGGCCGACCTGGTGGGCCGCTACATCGGCCACACCGCCCAGCTCACCCGGGAGGCGTTCGAACGTGCCCGCGGTGGTGTGCTGTTCATCGACGAGGCGTACACCCTCACGCCCCGCAACGGCGGCAGCGACTTCGGCCAAGAGGCGGTGGACACCCTGATGAAGCTGATGGAGGACCACCGCGACGAGGTGGTGGTGATCGTGGCGGGCTACCAGGAGGAGATGCAGGGCTTCCTGGCCTCCAACCCCGGACTGGCTTCGCGGTTCTCCCGCCGGATCGACTTCGAGCACTACACCGACGAGGAAATGGTCGCGATCGTCCGGGCCCAGGCCGAGGCGGCCGGCTACACCTGCGCGCCGCAGACCCTGACCGCGCTCGGAGAACTGTTCGCCGCCGTGCCGCGCGACCGCAGCTTCGGCAACGGCCGGTTCGCCCGGCAGACGCTGGAGGAGATGATCACGAGGCAGGCCGGCCGGCTCAGCCGGCTGGACATCGGCGACCTGGCCGAACTGAGCCTGCTGCTGCCGCAGGACCTCGCGGCGCAGCGGATCGGTGGTACGGCATGACCGGGTGCCGCGCGTTCGCCGCGCTGCTCGCGGTGGGACTGCTGCTCGCGGCGTCGGCGCCGGCCGGCGCGGATCCGACGGCCCCCGCCGCCTCGACGGCCCCCACCGCCTCGACGGCGCTGCCCCACATCTCGCAGACTCTTGATCCCGCGCAGCACGGGTGCCTCGCGCCCTCGGACGCCCGGGACGGCGGCGTGCCCTGGCCGCAGACCTTCCTGCGCCCGGACCGGGCCTGGCCGTTGAGCGAGGGTGCGGGCGTGACGGTGGCCGTGCTCGGGTCCGGAGTGGACGACTCGGCGGGGCTCCTCGGCGGGCGGCTCGCGCTCGGCCCGCGGCTGCCCGGGACGGGAGACGCCGGGCGGGACTGCGTTGGCCACGGCACGTTCGTCGCCGGACTGATCGCGGCCGGCCACCGGACGGGCACGGCCGCCGTGGGCGTTGCGCCGCGGGTCCGGATCCTCGCGGTGGCGGTCACCGACGGCAGCGGGGCCACCACCGCCGACCTGCTGGCGGCCGGCATCCGGGCCGCGGCTGACGGCGGCGCCCGGGTGATCGACGTGGCCGTACCGGCGGCGACCGGGAGCGACGGCCTGAGCACCGCCGTGCGGTACGCGGTCGGCAAGGGCGCACTGATCGTGGCACCGGCCGGCGCCGACGGCGGGCCGGATGCCGGGGCGCCGGTGTACCCGGCCGCCGATCCGGAGGTGCTTGCGGTGTCCGACCTCGGGCCGGACGGCAGGCCGCGTGGCATGGGCCGGTCCGTCGGCACCTCCCAGGCCCGGGTCGACCTGCTGGCGCCCGGCGACGCGGTGACCGGTCCGGGGCCGGGCGGCACCGGGGAGTTCACGGCCACCGGTCCGAGTTACGCCACCGCCTTCGTCGCGGGTACGGCCGCCCTCGTCCTCGGCTACCATCCCTCGCTCGGCGAGGCGCAGCTCGCCCACCGGCTGGAGGCCACCGCCTACGCTCCCGGCACGCAACTGCCGGATCCGCGCCTGGGCTACGGCACCGTCGACCCTCCTGTGGCGGTCGGTGCCGTCCTGCCCGAGGAGTCCGGCTCGGCCGCGCGGCCGGCGCCGGCACCGGCGGGGCTGACCATGCCGCAGCCGCGGGCGGAACGCTCCGGACGGCAGGCGCTCGCGGTCGCGGGTACCGCGGCCGGTGTACTGGTGCTGGTCGCCGCCGCACGTGCTGTCGTCCCCCTTGGCCGACGGCGGGGGTGGCGTCCGGGCCGGTACACCGCGCAGTCGTAGGGCGCGACTCCAGCCACCGGCCGGGCGTGCGGCCGCGTCTCACTGCGGCGGACCGTCGTGGTGCGACCCGGCGCGGGGTCGATCGGTCGACCCGTCCGGCGGGCGCCGTCTGGGCCCACCGGCCGCTGCGAGGACGGCCGTTGCGGCAGGAGCGGTGAACCGCCCCGGACACCGGGTCCGTTCGTCCACAGCAGCGGGCCGTTCGTTGGCAAGTAGCCCATTCTCCAAGGAGATTCACGTCATGAGTTGTTCGGTTGGACTCGCCCGCCGGTACGCGTCGGGTGCCGCTCTGCTGGTCGGAGCCTTCGCCCTGAGCGCCTGCTCCGGCAACCCCACGGCCGCCGCCCCGGTCGTCCTCACCCCCACGGCCGCCGCTTCGGCCGCGACCACTGCCGCGGCCACTGCCGCGGCCACCACGGCCGCAGCCACCACCGCCGCGGCCGGCGCTGCCGCTGCGGCTCCCGCGCCGGCGACGTCGCCGGCCGGTGGTTCGACGCCGGGCGGCGGCGCGTGCGCCTTCGACTCCCAGCACCCGCACACCTACGCGGTGGACGAGGTCAACCGCCAGGACGGTGGTGTGCTGGCCGTGGCCACCCCCGGACACTGGCGTTGCGACAGCCCGGTGCACGTGACCTTCGTCGCGGACGGCAGCAGCCAGCCGATGACGGTGTCCGCGGACGTGGTGATCGCGGTGACGGCGCCCTTCACCGACGATTCCCACCCCAGCGCGATGACCGTCGATCAGTTGGCCGCGGCCTTGCCGCGGTACCGGCAAGCCCTGTTCGAGTTGACGACCGACGCCCAGGGGCGGATCGTTCGGATGGAGTCCGTCTACCAGCCGTGAGGCGGGTCGGCCCAAGCCGCCGTCCGGCGCCGGAGCACACCGCCCGGCGCCGGACGGCTTTCGCTCGTCACGGGTGTACCGGGCAACGGAGTTGCCAGAAGAGCAAACGGCCCGCCGGTGACCTGGACGGTGACGGGCGGGCCGGTGCGGTGGAGGTCAGCCGTGCCGGCGGGCCCGGCGCGTGTACCAGCCGAGTGCCAGTCCTCCGGCGATGAGCGCCACAGCGCCGCCGACGAGCGGCACGGTGTCGCTCGTGCCGGTGTAGGCCAGCACGGGCGCGCTGGACGGGCTCGGCGCGTCGGCTCGGCTCGGGGTCGACGACGTGGGGCCGGGGGTCGGGCTGGTGCTGCGGACCTGGCTCGGCGTCGTGGTCGGGGTGCCGGACGGGGTGGTGCTGTGGGTCGGGCTCGGTGTCGCGGTCGGGGTGCTGGAGGGGGTCGAGCTGGGCGAGGGGCTCGGGGGCGGGGCCGGCAGACAGCCCTTCTCGGTGCCGAGAGTGACCGAGGAGGTGAGTTTCTCACCCTTGTCGGTGGTGACGGTGACGGTCCACACCGCACCGGCGCCGGTGTAGGGCACGATCTCGTCGGTGGTGCCCGCGGCCGGGACGTGGCCGGTGACGACCGGGGTCGAGGCCGGGCCGGTGAGGGTGAAGTCGGCGCCCGCGGAGTAGGCGTCCCGGACGGTCAGGGTCATCTTCCCCGGGTGGTTCCGGCACGACGCGGTCAGCGTGATGCTGCCCGGTGGCCAGGCGAAGGCGGTGGTGGTGCCGGCCGCGGTGGCGAGTGCCGCCGCGCTCAGGACGACGGCGGCTCGGAGGCGCTTCATTCTGGGTTCTTCCTGTCGGATGGCGGCGATTCCGCGCAAGGGACGGAGCGGGCGGCTTGCAGGGGCGCTCACGCGTGGTGCCGCCGGTGGTCCGGCGCCGAGACCGGGCACGCCGGGTCGGCCACCGTGGATCGTCAGCCGCCGCAACCGGTAGGACGAGCCCCGGCCGACAGGTGGTTCACCTACGGCGCGGCCGGCGCGCAGGCGGGCGCACCGAACAGCCCGACGACCCGGTGGACGGCCGCGTCGGTGCTGCCCGCCCGGTGCACCGCGGCGATCGCCGTCTCCAGGTGCGGCGAACTGCCGTGCAGCGGGCGGTGGACCACACCGGGCAGGCCGAGCGAGCGCACCTGCTCCGGCGCCAGGACCACGCAGAGGCCGGCCGCGACGTAGCTGAGCAAACCGGGCAGGTCGTCGGCCTGTCCCAGTGGCCGGGGCGTGAACCCGGCCTCGGCGCAGGCGAGCGCGACCTGCAGGGCGAGCCCCGGCAGGGCGCCGGGACGAAGGACGGCGAAGTCGTGGTCGGCGAGGTCCGCGAGTGCCAGGGAGTCCTGTGCGGCGAGCGGGTGGCGCTCCGGCAGCACGGCGATCAGCCGCTCGACACCGACCTGGCGGACCGTCAGGTCAGCGCTGCCCGCGACGGGGAGTCGGACCAGGGCGAGGTCCAGCGTCCCGGCGTGCAGCATCTCGACCAGCTCGACCGACGAATGCTGGCGCAACTGCAGCCGCAGCCCGGGGAGTTCCGTGTGAACGAGGCGCAGCAGATTCGGCACGTAGTGGTAGCCGAGGCTGCTGATGAAGCCCAGTCGCACCTCGCCCTCCTGCCCGCTGGCGACCCGTCGCGCCCGGTCCACCGCCGCGGCCTGGGCCTCCAGCAGCCGCCGCGCGTCCTCGGCGAAGGCCCGCCCGGCCGCAGTGAGCCGCACCCCGCGCGGCGCGCGCTCGAACAGGCTGACGCCGAGTACCCGTTCCAGTCGCTGGATCGCCTGGCTGAGCGGCGGCTGGCGCATGGAGAGGCGGTCGGCGGCCCGTCCGAAGTGCTGTTCCTCGGCCAGGACGACGAACTGCTCGAGGAGTCGTTGGGTCAGTTCCATATGGTGAAGCATATGGGATGCCACATCAGAAAGTATTGGACGATATGACTTCCTCGGAGTTGAGTGTCAGTCAGTCGATCGGCGACCGGCCGGTCCACGGACACCGGAGGACGGCGATGTCGCCGGAACAGGAACGGATGGCGGGCCCGGGCCCGCTCGCCGGAGTGCGCGTGGTCGAGCTGGCCAGCGTGATCATGGCGCCCTACGCATCCCAGCAGCTGGGCGACCTGGGCGCCGACGTGATCAAGGTCGAGCCGCCGGCCGGGGACATGACCCGGCACCTCCCCCCGCTGCGCCACCCCGGCATGGGAGTCGGTGCGCTCAACCTCAACCGGAACAAGCGCAGCGTCGCGATCGACCTCAAGGCCCCCCAGGGCCGCGATGCCCTGCTGTCCCTCGTCGCCACCGCGGACGTGTTCATCACCAACGTCCGCCCGCAGGCCCTGGTCCGCCTCGGTCTCGACTACAACGAGGTCGCCGCGGTCAACCAGCGGCTGGTGTACGTCAACGCGCAGGGGTTCCGCAGCGACTCGGCGCTGGGCAACCAGGCGGCCTACGACGACATCGTGCAGGCCGCCTCAGGCCTGGTGTGGCTCAACGAACAGGTGAGCGGTGAGCCCTACTACGTGCCCACGGTGCTGGTGGACAAGGTGTGCGGGCTGGTCATCGCGCAGTCCGTGCTGGCCGCGCTGCACCACCGCAACGCCACTGGCCTCGGCCAGCACGTCGAGGTGCCGATGGCCGACACCATGCTGGCCTTCAACCTGGTCGAGCACCTGGCGGCCGCCACCCTCGACCCGCCCGAGGGACCGATCGGCTACCCGCGTGCCCTCAGCTCCCAGCGCAAGGCATCCCGGACGGCGGACGGCTGGATGTGCATCCTGCCCTACAGCGACCGCAACTGGCGGGACTTCTTCGGCTTCGTCGGCCGCCCCGAGCTCGCCGACGACCCCCGCTTCCGCTCACTCGGCGACCGGGCCCGCCACGCCGACGAACTGTACGAACTGGCCGGCCAGTTCGCCGCCCGGCACAGCAACGCCGAGTGGCAGCGGTTCTGCGACTCGGTCAGCATCCCGGCCGCGCCGGTCCTCAGCCTGACCGAGGCCGCCACCAGCGCGTACGCGCAGGACGGCGGCCTGCTCCAGCGGGTCGAGCACCCCACCGAAGGCGGCTACCACCTGATCGGCCACCCCGTGCGCTTCTCGCGCACCCCGGCCGGCCTGCACCGGCACTGCCCCCGGATCGGCGAGCACACCGAGGAAGTGTTCACCGAGCTCGGCCTGCCCTGTGCCCACTGACCAGCCGTCCACCATGAATCGAGCAACCGTCATGACCGAGCAGGAACCCCTGCACGTCGAGCACCGGCCGGGCGGCGTCGTCGTGCTGACCCTCACTGACCCCGACCGCCGCAATCCGATGACCGGCCGGCTGACCGAGCAGTGGCGCACCGCCGTGCAAGCCCTGCGCGAGAGCCCCGACCTGCGGGCCGTCGTGGTGACCGGCACCGGCCCCGCGTTCTGCTCCGGCGCCGACCTCGGAGATCTGGCCGCCGGCCACGACCTCGGCCTCGCCGCCGCCAGGGCCCACCTCACGGCGTTCTACCGGACCTGGCTGTCCGTGCGCGACCTGCCCGTGCCCACCATCGCCGCCGTCAACGGCCATGCGATCGGCGCCGGCCTCGCCCTGGCACTCGCCTGCGACCTGCGGTACGCCGCCGCGGACGCCAAACTCGGCGCCCCCTTCGTCCAACTCGGCCTGCACCCCGGCATGGCCACCACCGCGCTGCTCGCCGAGGCGGTCGGCCTGCCGCGGGCCCGCGAACTGCTGTTCACCGGGCGCCTGGTGGACGGCACCGAGGCCGCCGCGCTGGGCCTGGTTCACCAGGTCCTGCCCGCGGACCGGGTGCTCGCCACCGCCCTCGCGACCGCCGACGGCATCGCCGCCGCGGCGCCGCTCGCGGTGCGGCTGACCAAGGACGGCCTCAACCGCGGCCCGCTGAACGTCGAGCAGGCCCTGGCCTGGGAGTCCCTGGCCCAGCCGGTGACGACCGCCACCACCGACTTCCGCGAGGGCGTCCGGGCCCGCCGGGAACGCCGCACCCCGCACTTCACGGGCCACTGACCCGACCCACCACCAGAGGAGCATCGCGATGACCCCGCCCAGCACCGGCGCCCGCGCCGTCCAGTTGCCGCCCGAAACCATGCAACTCCGAAGGGAAGTGAGGGACTTCCTCGTCGATGAGCGGGCCGCCGGCACCGTCCTGGGGCGCCCCGACTCCTGGCTGACCGGCTGGGACCCGGCCTTCACCCGCCGGCTCGCCGAGCGCGGCTGGGTGGGCATGGCGCTGCCCACCGAGTACGGCGGCGGCGGACGCGGCAACCTCGAACGCTACGTCGTCATCGAGGAACTGCTCGCGGCCGGCGCCCCGGTCTCGGCCCACTGGGTCGCCGATCGACAGGCCGGGCCGTCGATCCTGCGCCACGGCACCGACCGGCAACGCCGCCGCTTCCTTCCGAAGATCGCCGCCGGCCAGTGCTTCTTCTCCATCGGCATGAGCGAACAGGAGGCCGGCTCGGACCTCGCCGCGGTCCGCACCCGGGCCGAACGGACTCCCGGCGGCTGGCGATTGACCGGCACCAAGATGTGGACCGGCGGTGCCCACCTGAACGACTACGCCATCGTGCTCGCCCGGACCGGCGACGAGTCCGAGGACCGCCACGCCGGGCTCAGCCAGTTCATCGTCGACCTGCACGACCCGCGGGTGCGGATCGAGCCGATCCGGCTGCTCAGCGGCGAGCACACCTTCAACTACTTCCACCTGGAGGGCGTCGAACTCGGCGACGACGCCCTGCTCGGCCGGCCCGGTGACGGCTGGCGGCAGGTGACCGGCGAGCTGGCGCTGGAGCGCAGCGGGCCCGAACGGTTCCTGTCCACCGTGCCACTGCTCACCGCGCTCGTCGAACAGCTGCGGCGGGGCGCCTGCACCCCCGCCCAGCACGCCCGGGTCGGCCGGCTGACCGCCCGGCTGTCCTCGATCCGGCAGCTGTCGCTGGGCGTGGCCGCCACCCTCCAGGCCGGCCGCCCGGCGGACGTGCAGGCCGCCCTCGTGAAGGACCTCGGCACCCGCTTCGAGGGCGAACTCGTCAACGAGGTACGGGAGATCCTCCCGACGACCGCCCGGACCGACACCACCAAGGGCAGCTACCCCGAACTGCTCGCCACCGCGATCCTGCACTCCCCGGGCTACACCCTGCGCGGCGGCACCAACGAGATCCTTCGCGGAATCATCACCCGAGCCCTGGAGCTCTCCTCATGACGACCGACCACCTCCACACCCGCGCCGCTGCCGTGCTCGCCCAGCACCCGGGTGGCGTCCTGGACGAGCCCGTCGACGCCGCGCGCGCCCTGTGGGAGGGCCTGACCGCCGCCGATGCCCTACCCGCGCCGGACGCGGAACCGGCCGACCTGGTCGCCCTCGCCCGCGAGGCCGGCTACCACGGTTGCCCGGCACCGCTCGCCGAGACCCTGCTGGTCGCGGTCCCGCTGCTGGCGCGGGCCGGGCTGGCCGTGCCGGACGGGCCCCTGACCTTCGCCCGCGGCCCGCTCGACGTCCGGTTCGCCAACGTCGACGCGGCCAGCCGGGTCGGCCCGCTGGGAGCCACCGGCACCGACGACGCGGTGCGCGTCAGCGGCGCGCTCTCCCGGGTGCCCTGGGCACGGGCCGCGCAGGCCGTGGTGGTGCTCACCGAGGGCCCCGGAGGGCCGGCCCTGCTGGTGCTCGAACCCGACGAGTACCAGCTGCTCGCGGGTGCCAACCTCGCGGGTGAGCCCCGGGACGAGATCCTGCTGACCGATGCGGCCGTGCCCGCCGAGCGGGTCCGCCGCGTCCCGGCCGCCGTCCTGGCCGAGGCCGAATGGCGCGCGGGCCTGGCTCGGGCCGCGCTGATCGCCGGCGGAGCGCGGCGCTGCGTCGAGCTGACGGTGCAACACACCACGGCCCGTTCCCAATTCGGCCGTCCGCTCAGCCACTTCCAGGCCGTCAAGCAGGAGGAGGCGAAACTGATCGAGGAGGCTGCCCTGGTCGGCGCTGCGGTCGAGGCAGCAGCGGCCGAACTCGGCGACCCGGTCGGCGCCTCCTTCGCAGCCTGGACCGCCGCGGCGCAGGCCGCCGCCTCGGTCGGAGAAATCACCCGAATCGCCCACCAGCTGCACGGCGCGATCGGATTCACCGAGCTCAGCCCGCTGCGCCTGGCCACCACTCGGTTGTGGTCCTGGCGGGACGAGGACGGCGATGAGCAGGACTGGTCGGCACGGATCGGCCGGCACGTGGTGGAGAGCGGCGCGGGCGGCCCGTGGCCGCTGGTGACCGGACCGTTGACGGCCTGACCAGGGGTAAGACCGAGAGAGCTCGGCCGGGAGGACATCCCGGCCGAGCTCTTCGCGCGATGCCCCCGCCTGCGGCCGCAGGCGGGGATAACGCTCATCCGGCGGCCAGCGCGCCGGCCTCCAGCACCGGGCGCAGGGCCCGCACCGCGTAGAAGTTGCGCGACTTCACCGTGCCGGGCGGCACCCCGAGCACGTGGGCGACGTCCGTGAGCGACCGGCCCTTCACGTGCAACTCGACCAGCACCTCGCGGTGGTGCGGCTTGAGCCGGGTGAGCGCGACGTCTATGTCCCGGGCCGCCAGCACCTCCTCGTACGGGTCGTGCTCCGCCGTTCGCTCCTCGAGGGTCTCGTCGGAGACCTCCTGCGGGCGGGCCGCCGCCATCCGGTAGTGGTCGATCGCGATCCGGCGGGCGACCGTGAACAGCCAGGGCCGGCCCTGCTCGGCGCCCTTCGAGAACGCCTCCGGATGGCGCCAAGCCCGCAGCAAGGTCTCCTGGAGGATGTCCTCGGCCTTGCCCCGGTCACCGCTGGTCGCCCGCAGCAGGACGCGCAGCAGGTACGGGCCGTGCAGCCGGTAGAGCGCGGCGAGTGTGTCCTCGTCCAGCGTTCTGCGCACCCCGGACCCGGACTCCACCGCGACGCCGCCCTCCGTGCCGTTCGCCTGCTCGGCCTGCATGGCCACCACTTCCCGTTCATCTCACCGAGTCGTCCGCAGGCCGGCCCGTCGTTCGGGCGTGCGCCTGCGCTGTCGCAACGACGCTCCTCGGGCCTGCCAACACGTTCCCAACGGATGGCCAAACGGGACGCCCGGTGCCGCGTTGGCGCGGTTGGCGGTCGGCGCACTGGTGGTTGGCGGCGTCGCGGCGCGGGCGCGAGGAGCCGGTCAGCGCCGCTCGCGCAGGGCGGCAGCCAGCCGCAGCACGCCGTCCTCGCCGTGACGCTGGATCACGAGCGTGATCCAGTACACGGCAGAGCGACGCTGACGCGGCGTCCAGTGGGCAGCCGACGGATAGTCCTCCAGTACCATCGCTTCGGCGATCAGCCGCAGCGCCGCCGTCGGGATGGGCAGTGCCCCGGTCGCGAGGTCGCCGGACACCAGCCGGCGGGCGACCACGACGAACTCCTCGGCGGAGGCGAACGGAACGTCCTGGAAGGTGCCGACGGGCTCCGGTGGACCGTCGAGGTGCTCCGGAGCGGCGCCGGACATCCAGGAGGCGATGAGCCGGCCGACCCGCTCGGCGCCCACCGGTCCTGCGCCGCCTCGGTCGTCCGCGCTCATGAGACCTCCCGTCGGGTCGGATGTGTCGGCAGCTCTGTACCAGCAGACCCCGTCCAGGCGGCCCGTTCCACCGGGACCGCCGCGACCCGGGTGGGCGACGGGCGTGCAGCGGCACCGTCTCCGGAGCGAACGTGCGGGCCTCTCCGAACAGTTCACCACGGGCCGGCTGGGCCCCGTGAACGGAACCCGGCCGGGCACCCGTCGACCAGGTGGGACACCGCGCGCCCGCGACGGTCGTCCCGGCGGACAGCACCCGGGCGCGCAGGCACCGGACAGGCGACAGGAGGGACCACCGATGGCGGGCGGAGACGAACAGAGCGATGACACGGTCGTCGTGCGGCGACTCGCTGCGGACGGCGACTGGGACGACGCACCCGACTACACCCCCGCGGGCTGGCCGCCGCACACCGAGCACACCCCACGACGCGAACCCGCCCCCGCCGCGCCCGAGCAGCGCACCCGTCGGACCTGGGCCGAGCCACTGGACGCCCTGGGCACCGTGCTGATCCCGCCCGCCGAACGGCCGCGGCACCGCCGGGCGGACCCGCCCGCTGCACCGGACCGGGACGCACCTGCGACCGCGACCGCTCCTGATCCGGCTCCCCATGCCGCCCCCGCCGCCGAGCCGCCCCGCCCGGCACCGACCCCCGGAGCTGGCCATGACCACGCACCGCCGGCTGAACTGTCCGCGGAGCGGCTGCTGCGCCGGCACCGCCAGCTGCCGGACCTCCCGCACCTCCCGCACCTCCTGCACCTCCCGCAGCTGCCGCAGCTGCCGCACTTCGCCGACCGCCTGCACCGCCGCGGCCGGTCCCCCGACCGCGGCCTCGGACCGAACCCGATCCGCATCCCGCTGCACCGGTGCCACCGGGTCGCGGTGATCAGCCTCAAGGGCGGCGTCGGAAAGACCTCCACCACCCTCGCACTCGGCTCCATCCTCGCCGCCGAGCGCTCCGACCGGGTCATCGCCATCGACGCCAACCCCGACTCGGGAACCCTCGGCCGACGCGTCCGCCCCGAGACCACCGCGACCATCCGTGACCTGGTCGCCGCGCTGCCCACCGTCGACAGCTACATGGACGTACGCCGGTTCACCTCGGCGACTCCGACCGGCCTGGAGATCCTCGCCAACGACGTCGACCCGGCCGTGGCGAGGGCCTTCGACGACCGCGACTACCGCAGCGTCGTCAACCTGCTCAGCCGTCAGTACCCGATCGTCATCACGGACTCCGGCACCGGCCTGATGCGCAGCGCGATGCGCGGCGTGCTCGACCTGGCGGACCAGCTGATCATCGCGGCCAGCAGCAGCGTGGACGGCGCGACCAGCGCCAGCACCACCCTGGAGTGGCTCTCCGCCCACGGCTACCACGACCTCGTACAGCGCAGCGTCATGGTGATCTCCTGCGTCCGGGAGACCGGGCGGCTCATCCGCGTCGACGATCTGGTCACCCACTTCAGTACCCGCTGCCGGGACGTCGTCGTGGTGCCATTCGACGAACACCTGGCCGCAGGCGCCGAGATCGACCTGCAGAAGGTCCGGCCCCGGACCCGCAGGGCGTACCTCGAACTCGCCACTCTGGTCACCGCGGAGATGCAGCACGCCGAACGCGCCGCCGACGGCTGACCAGCGAGCACCTCCACCCCGGCGGTTCCTGACGGGCGCATGAGCCATACTTGTCCCTGCGACGGAAGGTGCAGAAGGCGAATCCCGACCCGCGTCCGGGACCGCTGCGGGCTGCCCCCGGTCATCCCGGTGCCGGGCGGGGCCGCAGGGAACTGAGGGGTACGTGTGCGGGTGACACTGCTGGGGCCGGTCGAGCTGGTGGCCGAGGACGGCGGGCCCGTCGAACTGCCTGCGGGCAAACGCCGGGCCGTGCTCGCCCTGCTCGCCGCGAACCTCAATCGCGTGGTCAGCCTGCCGCAGTTCTTCGACCTGATCTGGGGCCAGGACCCGCCACCGCAGGTCCGGGCCGCCCTTCAGGGCCACATCGCCGGTCTGCGCAAGACTCTCCAGCACACCTCCTTCCGCCTGGCCACCGAACCGGCCGGCTACGCGCTGCGCGGTGACGCCGAGTCGGTCGACCTGCTGAGATTCGCCCGACTGGTGGCCGCCGCCGACCGGACACCCGACGACGCCACCGCCTGCGAGCTGCTGCGCGAGGCGCTCGACCTGTGGCACGGCCCGGCCCTGCTGGGCGTGCCCGAGTGCGAACTGCTCGACTTCCTGGGCACCGACCTGAACGAGTCACGGCTGAGGGCACTGGAGGCACTGGGCGAGCGGAGCCTGAACCTGGGCCGCGGCGCGGACGTGCTGCGCCTCCTCGAACCCGCGGTGCGCGAGCAGGGGATACGGGAGCCGCTGGTACGCGTGCTGATTCTGTGTCTGCAACAGGACGGCCGCCAGGCGGAGGCACTGGAGGTCTACCACGCGGCCCGCCGCCGACTCTCCGAGGAGCTGGGCGTGGCACCTGGCGCAGCGCTTCAGGGAGCGCTGGCCACCGTGTTGAACAGCAGCACGCCGCTGCCGCCGGCTACCAGCCGGTCCGCGCCGCCGCCACCGGCGCGGCCGGCGCCGTCGGTGGCCCCCCGGGAACTCCCGCGCCTGCCCGGTGGCTTGATAGGCCGGAAGGAGGAACGCGAATGGCTCCGGGCGCAGTGCGGCCCGGCGGGCGAGGGCGCCCGGCTGGCCGTGGTCTCCGGACCGCCCGGCATGGGGAAGACGGCGACCGTGCTGCGCTGGGCCCACGCCGAAGCCGACGGCTTCCCGGACGGCCAGCTCTTCGCCGACCTGCACGGCTTCGATCCCGACCGGCGCACCGACGTGCGCGGGGTGCTGCGCGGATTCCTGCGGGCGCTCGGCACCGCGGAGCGGGACATCCCGTCATCCCCGGAGGAGTGCCGGCACCGCTACCAGGAGCTGACCCGGTCGCGGCGCCTGTTGGTGGTCCTCGACAACGCCGCGTCCGCCGAGGATGTCCGCCCGCTCATCCCCGCCGGCCCGGCCTGCTCCACCGTGGTCACCAGCCGGCGCATGCTGAGCGACCTCGCGGTCCTGGACGGCGCGGCCACGCTCGTCCTGCGGGCCTTTCCGGTCGCCGACGCGTTGGAACTGATGGCGCGCACGATCGGCCCGGAGCGGGTGGACGCTCAGCCGGACCTGGCGCTGCGGGTGGTCGAACTGTGCGGCCGCCTGCCGCTGGCGCTGCGGATCGCGCTGGCCCGGCTGGCCGCCCGGCCGGCCTGGTCGGTGGCCGATCTGGTCACCGAGCTGGAGGACGAGCACTCGCGGCTGGAGGCGCTGGACACCACGGGAACCGTCGGAGTGCTCGCCGCACTGTCGAACACCCGCAGCCAGCTCGGTCCCGACGCCGCCCGGTTGCTCGCCCTGGCGGCCCTGCACCCGCTGGCCGAGATCGACGCGCCAACGGCCGCCGCGCTGCTGGGGACGGCTGAGCCGCAGGCCCGTCAGGCGCTGGACGACCTCGCCACCTTCCATCTGATCACGGAGTACCGCCCCGGGCGCTACAGCCGGCACGACCTGGTCCGTCTGTACTCCCGGCGGCTGCTGCAGACCGGGACCGCCGCTACCGAGCGCGGCCAGGCTCTCGCCCGCCTGCTCGACTACTACCTCGCCGCGACCGCGCAGGCGAGCTCTTGGACCAGCATGTACCCCGAGCTCGGCTACGGCCCGCTCGACGGAGCCGAGTACGCCCTGCCGCGGATGGCGGACACCGAGCAGGCGATCGGCTGGTTCCTGCAGGACGAGCCGGCCATCCGCGCTCTGGTCGAACTCGGGGCGGACTCGGAGGAGTTCGAACGGGCCTGGCGGCTGGCCTGCAACTGCGTGTCGCTCTACTACGGGACCGGTGCGATCCCCGACTGGCTCGGCTGCCTCAGCGCCGGCGTTCGCGCCGCGGGGCAGGCCGGCGACCCATGGGCGCTGCGGCTGCGGGCCGGTGTGGGCATGGCGCTGAAGGAGTCCGGGCGCTCGGCGCAGGCCCGGCAGTACCTGGAGAGCGCGTTGGCCGGCACCGACACCGCCCGGCCGTCGGTGGGCCTGGTGCTCTGCCGGATCGCCGCGGCCCTGGTCAGGGTGGCCGACGGCGACCGGGCCGCCGGCCTGGCGCTGTTCGACGAGGCCATGGCCACGAGCCGGGAGATGACCGACCCGCGGGCCGAGGCGGTGACCCTGTCGTTCGCCGCCAATGCGCTGTTGGAGGCCGGCGACGTAGCCGCCGCCCTGGACAGCGCGCGACGGGCGCTGGGGCTTCTGACGGCGGTGCCGGTCGCGGTGAACGTCACCCTGTGGACCCTGCTGGTCCAGGCCCGTGCGCTGCAGCGGCTGGACGTGCCGGAGGCCGCGGCGGCGTGGCAGGAGACGGTGACCCGGTGCCAGGAGTTCGGCCACTCCCGGTTCTTGGCGCTCGCCGCCCGCCAGTACGCCGAGCTGCTCGAGCAGCAGGGCGATCTCGCCCGGGCCCGGCGCCAGCTCGGCACCGCCCTCGCCCTGTGCACCGAGCGCCGGGACCGGGTCTCCGTCGCCGAGATCTCCGCGGCCCTGGAACGCCTCGACGCCGCCGAGGGCGCTGCCGCCGCACCTGCGCCCTGATCCCGGGCGGGCCCGTCGCCGTCCCATGGGCCGGTCGGAGGTGGCACCACGGCCGGCGGGCCCGCGGGCGCGCCGGCCCGGGCATGCCGACGCGCCCGCGGCACCGGGTGGGGTGCGGCGGGCGCGCGGGGGAGGGGCGTCAGTCCTGGCTGAGCCAGAGGTCGGGGCCGAACACCTCGTACGCGACGGCCGAGGCGGGCAGGCCGCGATCGAGGAGCGAGCTGCGAACGGCGCGCATGAACGGCAACGGGCCGCAGAGGTAGGCTCGCGCGTCCGCGGGGACCGGCAGTCCGGTGAGGTCGACCCGGCCGGTGCGCTCGGCCGGCCAGCCGGGCTCGGGCTGCTCGTACCAGACGTGCCCGGTGGCGCCGGGCAGCGCTGCGAGGAGCTCGTCCAGCTCGGACCGCAAGGCGTGGTGGGCTGGGGAGCGGTCGGCGTGCACAACGGTGACCGGGCGGGTGGAACCGGTGGCGACCAGGTGTTCGAGCATGGCGATCATCGGGGTGCACCCGATGCCCGCCGAGGCGAGGATCAACGGCGCGGTTCCGTCGTCGAGGCTGACGTCGCCGAATGGCGCGGAGAGCGTGAGCAGGTCGCCGGCCGCCAGGTTGGCGTGCAGCCAGTTGGACACCTCGCCGGCCGGGGAGCCGCCGCCGTGCACCCGCTTGACGCTGATCCGGCGCAGGTCGCCGCCGGGTGCACCGGACAGGCTGTACTGCCGCAGCTGGGTCGTGCCGTCGTCGAGCCGGACGGAGACCGTGACGTACTGGCCGGGGCGGAACGCCGGGACGGGCTCGGCGCCCTCCGGCTTCAGGATGAACGAGACGACGTCGGCGGTCTCGACACGGCGCTCGACCACCCGCCACGGGCGCCGGGTGTCCTGGCCCGCGACGCCGGACTCGGCGTAGAGGCGGCTCTCCAGGGCGATCAGTGCGTTGGCCATCAGCCAGTACACCTCGTCCCACGCGGCGGCGACCTCGGCGGTGACGGCCTCGCCGAGCACCTCGGCTATCGCGCCGAACAGGTAGGTGTGCACGGTGCGGTACTGGTCGGCGGTGATGCCGAGGGACGCGTGCTTGTGGGCGATGCGGGCGAGCAGGGCGTCCGGGCGCTCGTCTGGACGGTCGACGAGCATGCCCGCGAAGGCGGCGATCGCGCCGGCCAGTGCCGTGCGCTGGGTGCCGTTGGCCTGGTTGGCGCGGTTGAACAGGCCGTCGAGCAGTTCGGGGTGGTCGGCGAACATCGTGTCGTAGAACCGCGCCGTGATCTCCGGCAGGGCCGCGCCGACGATCGGCAGGGTCGCCCGGATGACGGGGGCTGAGTTCGGGGACAACATGGCACACCTCTCGGTTGGTTGGAGGGAATGAACGCATCGGTGCGCGGTCGCGCGGCGGCCGAGGGCACGGGCCGACAACGGCGCACGGTGACGAGGAATTCGTGAGGAGGCCACCGCCCGTCCGGGTCGGTCGGAGCGGGGCAGGGCGGTGGGCGTCCAAGGGCCGGCCTACGGGCTTCGAAGCGGGCCGGTGGGAGCGGAACGCGGTAGTGCCGCCTGTGAGTTGGGTCCAGCCGCGGCTTCTGGCGGCTCGGCCGGTGCGGGTCCGGCTGCTATTCGGGCTGAGCGGCGGTCACCGCCGCGGGCCGGTTCAGGCGGCCAACTCCGCACCGATGGCGGCGGGTCCGGCGGCCTCGGTGCGGTCGGCCGAACGGGGCCACGGCAGTTGGGCCGACACCCTGCGGAAGAGATCCAGCTGCGCGGCGGACTGCTCGATCCGGGCGACGGCGCGGGTGCTCACGCCGAGCGCGTCGGCGATCCGCACCTCGCTCCAGCCGCGCTGGCGCAGCGACACCACGGCGGCCGGGCGGTCGTGCTCGGCCACCTCGGCCGGGCGGCCGGCCTCCAGCCGCTGGAGCAGCTCCTGCCGGGGCGTCGCCGGCAGCTGGACCAGCTGGTGGAGGAACCGCCTCTCCTGGCCGGTCAGGCCACCCCAGATGCCCTCGGCGTCGCGCAGCCGCAGCGCCTCGCGCAGGCACGCTTCGCGGACCGGGCAGTCCGCGCAGACCTCCTTGGCCGCGGCGATCTGCGCGGCGGCTGCCGGGCCCTCGCTCGCCGGGAAGAACAGCTCGGGGTCGGTGTCCCGGCAGGGCGCGTCAGCGAAGAGGTCCGCGCCGGGACGGGCCGCGGCGGTCGGAGGTCGGTCGGTGGCAGGCATGACGAAAGTCCTTCCGCGCAGAGCGGGACACGGGACCGAAGGCGCTGCTCGGGGCCTTCGTCCGTCCTCTTCCCGAGGACGCTCCCACGGTAGGCCACTCAGTCGCTAATACGCAAATAGAAATCTAATTACGTATTTGCATAATTCATGGCTCGCATGTAGGGTGCTCCCATGCCTCCGAAGAACACCCCCGACCCGTCCGTGCCGCAGGCGGCTTCCGTCGCCCCCCGCCGCCCGCACCACCGCACGGTGGACCGCGTCGCAGCCATCCTGGACGCGGTCGCCCATGCGCCCACCGGTCTGTCGCTCAGCCAGCTGGCGGCCCGCCTGGAGGCGCCGGTCAGCTCGATCCAGGGCCTGGTCAACGGGCTGGCGGCGGTGGGATACCTGACTGAGGAGGGCAAGCGGTTCCTGCTCGGGCCGGCCACCTACGTGCTCAACCTGGCGGCCGGTCGCCGGCCGGCCGCCGGGGTCACCCAGGACGACCTGGAGGACCTGTCCGCCCGGACCGGGGTCGACGTCCTGGTCGCGGTCCGGGTCGGCGACAGCGTCGTCTACACCAGCCACGCCGGGCCATGGTCGATCCAGCGGCTGGCGTACCGTGCCACCGAGTACCGGGCCAGCCCGCTGCTGTGCACCACCGCCGGCTGGGCGATCCTGGCCTTCGCCGACGACCGCGACCTGCGCGCGCACCTGGCGACCGAGGGAGAGCGGCATCCGCGCGAGACGGCCGAGTTCCTGGACCGGATCGAGCACATCCGGCGCACCCGGGTCGCCTTCAGCCACGGACTCGGCGATCCCGACGTCTCGGCCGTCGCCGTGCCGTTGGGCGGCGACGGACCGGTGGACGCCGCGATCCTGGCGATAGGACGGCATGAGCAGGTGGACGGCCGCAGTACCGAGCTGGGAGCCCTGCTGCACGCCGCAGTCGACCGTTGGCGCAGCCGCCCGAAGTCGTAGCGGCCGTGCACCGGAAGCGCGAAGACGCGCGCAGACGACCCGGAACCCGGGTCGCCTGCGCGCGTCTTCGCGCTGCGAGGTGCTCAGTGCGGCAGCCACTCGGCCGTGCTGGAGCCGCGCGGCACCAGCACCGTGCGGTACGCGCCGGGGGTGGCGCTCATCTCCACCTGGTCGGTGACGCCCTGGTAGCTGCCGCACGGCGTCTCGGCGGTGAAGGTGTCGGGAGGCAGGTAGCCGTGCTCGCTGCCCGAGCCGGCAGTCGCCCGCGCGTACTCCTGGTCGAACGTGCCCAGCGACAGGATCCACAGCGCGACCCTGGTGAGCGAGACGTGGACCCGGTAGCTGCCACCCTCGGTGGCCCGCCGGAGCAGTGCCTGCACGATTCCGGCGGTGGCGAGCCAGGAGACCAGGTAGTCGTTGACCACGGCGATCGGCGACAGCCGGGGCTGGTCCTCCGCGCCCTCCAGGGACATCATCCCGGTGACGCAGCCGGCGCTCTGGTCGAATCCGACCCGGTCCGCCCACGGTCCTTCCGTGCCGAACAACGACACGGTCGCGTGGATGATGCCGGGCCGTACCTCGGCGGCCTGATCGGGTGAGAGCCCGATCGTCTCCAGGTAGCCGGGGCGGCGGTTGGCGTAGAAGATGTCGGCGCCGCGCAGCAGGTCGCGCACCTGCTGCGCGCCGGCCGCACTGCGCGGGTCGACCAGGCTGGAGCGCACGCCGACGTTCGCGGTGCAGTACAGGATGTCGTTCTCGTGCTCGTACGGCTTCCACAGGTTGAGCACGTCGGCACCGTGCAGTGCCAGGGTGCGGCCGATGCCCGCGCCGGCGATGACGTGGCCCATGCCGAGCGCACGGATGCCGTCCAGCGGGTCGGCGCCTCCCTCGGGCAGCGGCTCCGGGGCGCTGTCCGCGATCTTCTCCACCTCGACCAGCGGCTGGTGGGCGAGGAAGTCGCGGTATTGCGGTTCCGCCAGGAACTCCTTGAGTGTGCGGAGCATCGGCATCACCACCCCGGCCTCGGCACCGGCCCGCTCCAGCTCGGCGGCCTTCCAGCCGGCCACCGCCCGGGTGACGGCGGCGGCGTTGTCAGCGCAGTCCAGCAGTTCCAGCGCCCGCTGCTTGAGCCCCGGGTAGGCGTTCAGCGGCATCACCCACCGGCCGTCACCGGCCTGGTAGAAGGACAGGGCCATCGGGTTGTGCGGGTCGCTGGGGACGCCGGGCGGGAAGCCGTTGAGCGTCTCCCAGGTGAAGTCGTAGAACGGGCAGAGCCGGTGCGGGGCCTTGCGCAGGTCAATCGTGATGTCCTGGCCCTCGCCGCCGCGGGCCCGCCAGAGCTTGGCGAGCGCCACCGACTTGGCGACCAGGCCGATGCCGGCGGCGGATGCCAGCCGCAGGGTGGAGGGGACGATCGGGTCGGCGCCGTGGAAGGTCACCGTGCCGCCCGCGTCTGCGGGACTCATGCCCACGCCGGCCAGGACCTCGGCGAGTTCGGCGTGGACGTCGATCGGGGTGTTGTCGGGAGTGCAAGCGGCGTGCAGGCGTTCGTCGAGAGACATGACTGACTCCGGTTCCGAATCGGTCAGTTGGCGTCGCGCAGGGCGGCCATCAGGGCCAGCTGGTCGCGGTCACGGGCCGCGCCGAGCTGGTCGTACGTCCGGTCGCCGTAGGCCTCGCGCTCCTGGGCGCTCAGGGTGGCGATGGTCGCCTCGTCGAAGGATGGCTTGCCGAGCAGTTGCCACAGCATCTCCATGCCGGGGCCGAGGTGCTTCAGGAAGTGCTCGAAACCGCCCGGGCCGCCGCCGAGGTTGAAGGTGAGGAACGGCCCCCCGGCCGCCCAGCGCAGGCCGATCGAGCTGGTGACGATGGTGTCCAGGTCCTTGAGGCTGACGACCCCGGTGGTGACCAGGTGGACGGCCTCGCGGAACAGCGCGGACTGCAGGCGGTTGGCGACGAAGCCCGGGATCTCGCGGCGCAGGATCAGCGGCTGCTTGCCGACCTGGCGGTAGAACGCCGCGGCCTCCTCCAGGGTGTCGATCGCCGTCTGCTCGCCGGGGACGATCTCGACCAGCGGAATCAGGTGCGGGGGGTTGAACGGGTGACCGACCGCGACCCGGCTGGGGTCGGCCATCCGCGCGGTGAAGTCGGTGGCGCGGATGCCGGAGGTGGAGGAGAGCAACAGGGCATCGGGGCGGGAGGCCGCCTCCAGTCGGGCGAAGAGCTCCTGCTTGAGGTTCAGGTCGTCCGGGCCGCTCTCCTGGACCACCTCGGCGTCGGCGACCGCCTTCTCGACGTCCGACTCGAAGACCAGCCGGGCGGTCAGGTCCCCGGTGGGCAGGCCGAGCGCCGCCAGGGTGGGGGTGAGTGCGGTCAGCTGCGCCGTGACGTACTCCTCCAGGTCCGGGCGCGGGTCGCTCACGGTGACGTGCAGGCCGTGGGCGAGGAAGAGGGCGGCCCAGGAGGCGCCGATGGTGCCGGCGCCGACGACGGCGACGCGTGAGTAGGTCTTCTCTGAGGTGCTCATGACAGTGCCTTTCGTGGCAGAGGGGAGGGGCGGTGCGCGGTGGGGCGGGTCAGGCGAGGTAGTCGTGTACCAGGGTCGCCGGGGAGAGCGTGAGGTCGGTCAGGATGTGACTGGCCGAGACGACCTCCAGCACCGGCAGATCGGCCAGCGGAGCGATGGCGTGCGCGACCAGGTCGAGCCGGGCGGGGCCGCTCCAGGCGCCCTTGACGGTCAGCTCGGTGATCCGGGTGCGGACCAGCTCGGCGATCCGCGGGTAGCCGTCGTAGCCGGGCAGCATCTTGAGCATGAAGGTCGGGACGGTGAGCTCGGCGGCGGCCTGCTCGTGGTCCAGCGGACGCTGCTTGTACCCCATGGTGGCGGTTGCGACCCGCAGGCTGCCGTAGTCGAGGGTGCCGACCAGGGTGTCTGCGTCGGTGTACAGCGCCGGTCGACCCGCCTTCTTCGGGTACGCGCTGATCTCGCGCCCGCTGGCGATGGCCGCCGGGCTGTCCACGTACATCGCGTGCAGGTACTCGCCGTGCTCGCCGTCCAGCACGACCGGGATCGCCTGGCCGGCCTCGGTGTAGCTGCCGAGGCCCGTGGTGTCGGGCATCTTCATGACCTCGAACCGGACCAGCGGCTCGACGATCTCCAACGGCTCGGGGACCAGCCGGCGCAGCGCCACCGGGTCGGTGCGGTAGACGATGTTCAGGTACTCGCGGTCGGTGAAGTGGTAGGGACCGAACGGGAAGGCTGGGGCACCCAGCGGGGTGGTCATCTGGCCCTGGAAGATCTCCGTGATGTTCACGGGTGACGCTCCTGAAGAAGTCTCGGAAGTCGGTGCGGATGGTCAGCGGGGCAGCCACTCGGGCTTGCTGGAGCCGCGCGGGATCAGCACCGGCTCGGGGTAGCGGCTCGGGGTGTGCGAGTACTGCACCGGCGGGGCGAGGTGCACCAGCTCACCCAGCGGCGTCTCGGCGGTCATCAGCTCGGGGGCGGCCAGGCGGTGCGGGGCGCCGCCGAAGTCGATCGCCTCCTTGTCGAGCAGGCCGAGGGTCGGGTACCAGGCCGAGGTGCGGGCGAGGGAGAGCTTGACGTGGTAGCTGCCGCCTTCGGTGGCCCGCCGTACCAGCGCGGCGAGCACTCCGGCGGCGGCGAAGTACCCCATGATGAAGTCGTTCAGGATGCCGGTGGGCGGGAACTGGGGCTGCTCCTCGCTGCCTTCCTTGACCATGTAGCCGGTGAAGGCCAGGCCCTCCTGGTCGAAGCCCGCGCGCTCGGCCCACGGGCCGGTGTGGCCGTAGGCGTTGAGCGAGCAGTAGACGACCCCCGGGCGCAGGGCGGCCGCGTCCTTCGGCCCGAAGCCGGCTCGCTCCATCGCCGAGCCGCGCCGGTTCTCGATGAACACATCAGCTTCGCTGAGGAGTTGACGGAAGATCTCGGCGCCGGCGGGCTCCTTGATGTCGACCCGGGCCGAGCGCATGCCGAGACCGACCTCGGCCCAGTTGATGTCCTGCTCGAACTCGTGCGGACCGTTGACGTGCAGGACGTCGGCGCCGTGCTCGGCCAGGGTGCGGCCGACCACCATGCCGGCGATCACCTTGGTGTCCTGGAGCACCCGCAGGCCGGCCAGCGGCACGTCGGCCAGGGTGAACGGCTCGGGCGCGGAGTCGGCGATCTTCTCGATCGTGATCAGCGGCTCGGCGAGCACCGCCTTGCCCTGCGGGTGGGCCCGGAACTCCTCCTCGGTGCGCACGACGCAAAGGGCGATGTTCTTCTCGGCGCAGGCCTCCTCCAGTTCGAAGGCGTCCCACTCGGCGATCGCGGCGGTGACGGCGGCCTTGTCGTGCGGGACTCCGAGCAGTTGCAGGAAGGCGTCGCGCTGGTGCGGGAAGGGGCAGGTCGGGACGACCCAACGGCCGCCGCGGGCCTGGTACATGTCGAACATCAGCGGACTGATCAACCGCTCGCCCATCATCACCTCGCTGCCGCCCTCGGTGAGGGTGACCTCGCCGAGGTTGGGCAGGTACCCGTTCAGCTTGGTCCAGCCGGTCATGAACGGACTCAGGCTGTGCACGGCCGAGTTGAGGTCCAGCGCGAGGGTCTGGCGCTCGCTGCCGCGCTGCTTGGCGATGGTGGCGATGCCGGTGCCGACGGCCAGCAGCGGGATGCCGATCGAGGCGCCGAGCCGGGCCACCGACTTCATGACCGGGTCCTCGCCGGTGACCTCCACCGCGCCGACGGCGTCCTCCCGGGACAGCCCGATGCCGTCCAGGACCTCGTCGAGGTGGGAAATCAGGTCGAACTCGGGCTCGGTGTCGGGGCGGGGTGCGTCGGACATGGCTGTCTCCTGCGAAGTACGGACGAAGAGGGAGAGTTGAGGTCGCTTCCGGGCCTCGGCCCCGGTTTCCCGGGGTGCTCTCACCGTAGACCTCAGGGAACAGTTACGCAAATAAAAATCTAGATACGCATATGCGTAATTCCCTCCTCTATCTCTGGCGTCGCCCGCCGGGGCTCAGGCGTCGAGCCGTAGGTCGACCGAGCGCCCGGTCCGCCGCCGGACCACCAGGATCGCGATGCCGACCGCCAGCCAGCAGGCGTCGCCGATTTGCGCGTGCGGGCTCGCCTTTCGGGCTGGAAGCCACCCAGCACATCCGGCACGCCCGAGCCACTGCATCCACGCGCCAACTCGAAGAGCGGCACATCAAGGCCCTGGTCGAACTGGACTACCATCGGGCTCTGTTCGTCCTGGGCGCCGAGGAGAGCGACCGGGACTGGGGGCGGGCCTACCCGGAGGACCGGCGCTCCGTGGAGTGGGCGGTCGACCACTTGGCCCTGATCGGCGACGAGGAGGCCGACCGCCGGGCCGAGGCCGCCGCGAAGCTGCACAACGGATACCACCCGAAGGACAGCCCGGACGGTGTGGAACTCTCGGACGACCCGGTCTGCTGGAGGGAGGCGTTCAGCGCTATCCGCGAGGACGGACTCGGCATGGGCCAAGGGTCGGGATTGTGCTTTGCCTGCGGCTGCGATCGCAACTCGTCCATGTCCTACCACCTCGCTACGATCGAGTACGCCAAGGCGCGCTGGGGCGACGACTGGCCCGCCGCCACCACACGCCACGAGGCGGGCTGCCACCGCTACACCGCGAGGTGTCCTTCTACCGTTGCCACTCGGCCACCCCGATCGGCCTCGCCGACCGGGCTGGTGGTCAACGGGCGCGACCCGCTGGACGACGACACCGTCCATGCCCTGAGCGGCGAGCCCACCCTCGCCCAGCTCCAGTCCGCCCTGTCCATCCCGGTCGCCGACCTGCAGCGTGCCCGCCTCACCACCGTTCAGGTCTTCGCACAGGAGCAGCAGGACGAGGTGCTTCGCACGGTGGAGAGCATCTACGGTAACCTCGCCCACTCTGCCCGGGACTTCCCACTGGACCGGGAACAGGCGGCCGTGTGCCGACTCACCGAGGCCGACGACCCGGGCATCGATCCCCTGTGGGACGACGTGCTGGATCCGCTCATCTCCCTGGCCGAACAGAACACCCTGGAGATCGGCTACTACCTCGACCACCGAAACTGACCCACACCGCGGCCGCTTCACATATGGACTGCACGTGACCACTGCAAGGGAAAGCGTCGATCTCCCTTGCCCCCGCCGCCGACCGCACTCCCGCTCCACCCGAACGGGACCTCATCATCGATACCACCGGCCTGCCCGGGCCGACATCTGTGTCCGGACCGCCGTCGGCCGGTTCGCCGGTGTCCCGTCGCAACGAGGTTTCACCGGCCTCAGCGGTGTGGATTGCGGGGCGGGCTGTCGTGGAAGCGGCAGTAGCTGGACCCCTAGCAGGCGGCGAGCGGGCCGAGGGGGATGCGCTGACCGCTTGAGGTCACCATCGTTTCCTGACGGCGCACGCGCTGCGGGTCGCCGCCCGGGGTGCCCGGACCGCGACCCGCAGCGGCCGCTCAGATGCCGAGCTTCGCGTTCAACTCCCCGGCCTCTTCGAGCTCGAGGGCGTCGTCGTAGGTGCCGATGAACGCGCCGTCGACGAAGAGCTGGGGAAGGTCCTTCTTGCCGCTGCTGGCCTTCATCTCCGCGTGCATGTCAGAGTCGGCGGCGACGTCCTTCTCGATGTAGGACACCTTCTTCTTGGCCAGCAGGAACTTGAGCGACTCCTGGTCCTTCTTGACCTTCAGCAGGCCCGTGGCACTGCTGGTGTAGATGACGACGTCTGCCATGGACAACTCCCAAAGAGGCTGTGGCTTGGTGATATCCGCGTGTTCCGGCCTACGTCATCCCACCGCATCGTGATCGCCGACCGTGGCATGTTCGCGCTCAGCTGATGACTCGTCACCTACGAGCATCCGAGCGCGTGCCTGAACGAGCGGGGCCGGCCTCCGACCTCATCGCGGTCGGGGGCCGGCTCACGGCGTCGCGGCGGAACATGACAGCGGGGACACGTTCGCACGAATGCGCCCCCGCCGTTGGGCTGATTGTTGTTCAGTGGTCGTGGCGATCGCAGTGCTCATGGCGCCTGTCGTGGCTGCGGGTGTGTCCAGTGAACGGTGTGACTCGGGTGGTGTGAGTTACTGGCGGCCGACGGAGAGACGGCCGTCGAAGGCGATGTCGAAGGCCTGCAGTGCGGGCTTCCAGCGCATGGTCCAGCGTTTGCGGCCCGCACCGGTGGGGTCCAGGCTCATGACGGCAATGTAGACGCACTTCAATGCGGCCTGCTCGTTCGGGAAGTGTCCGCGGGCGCGGACGGCCTTGCGTATGCGGACGTTGACCGACTCGACCGCGTTGGTGGTGCACACGATCCGGCGGATCTCGGCGTCGAACTGGAGGAAGGGCACGAACTCGGCCCAGGCGTGCTCCCAGAGCCGCACGATCGCCGGGTACTTGTCGCCCCATGCCTCCTGGAACTCCAGGAAGCGGTCTTCGGCGGCTTTCGCGGTCGGCGCGGTGTAGATCGGCTTGAGCGCCTTGGAGATCTTGTCCCGTCCTGGCGGGCCGCGTATCGAAAGGATGCCCGCATCAGGTGGACTACGCAGGTCTGGGTGATGGCCTGCGGCCACACGGTCTCGATGGCGTCGGGCAGGCCCTTGAGCCCGTCGCAGACGACCATGCACACGTCCGCGACGCCGCGGTTGCGGATCTCGGTCAGGACCTGGAGCCAGTACTTGGCGCCTTCGCCGCCGTCGCCGGCCCACAGGCCGAGGATGTCGCGGGCGCCGTCGACCGTGACCGCCAGGGCGACGTAGATCGGCCGGTTCGCCACTTGTCCGTCGCGGACTTTCACGTGAACGCAGTCGATGAAGATCACCGGGTAGACCGAGTCGAGCGGCCGGTTCTGCCACTCCGTCATCCCGTCGATGACCTTGTCGGTGATGGTCGAGATGGTGGTCTTGGACACGTTCGCGCCATAGACCTCGGCCAAGTGGGCGGAGATGTCACCGTGCGTCAGACCGCGCGCGGACAACGACAACACCATCTCGTCCACGCCGGTCAGGCGGCGCTGTCGCTTCTTAACGATCTGCGGCTCGAAGCTCCCCTCCCGATCGCGGGGGACCTCGATCTCGACCGGCCCTACCTCGGTCAGCACCGTCTTCGACCGCACCCCGTTGCGGGAGTTGCCGCTGCCCGCGCCGGCCGGGTCGTGCTTCTCGTAACCGAGGTGGTCGGTGATCTCGCCTTCCAGGGCGGACTCCAGCACGCGCTTGGTCAGCTGCTGGAGCAGCCCGCCCTCGCCGGTGAGTTGCAGGCCGCTCGCACGGGCCCGGTCGACCAGCTTCCCGATCAACTGATCGTCCAGCAGGTCCGTCGGCAGCTCGGCCGGCTGGACCTCTTCAACCGCCTCAACGGAGACAGTCACGTCGCTCATCAGGTGCTACTTCCATGATCGGGAGTTACACCGTTCAAAGTACAGACCCGAAACGGACTTAACGTCCTCTCAGAGCAGCGGCCGTTCGGTGGACTGCCGGCACCGCGTGAGAGTGACAGTCAGCCGACATGGAATCTCCGGGCCTTGCTGGACGGGTCGCCACTGGAGAGTGAGATCGACGCGCGCCTTCGGGTCTCACAGTTCGCAGAAAGGGGAATTGCAAGGATGGCATCGGAGATCAAGGGCCACACTCACCCAGCTGGCAAGTCAAGTACATCCTGGACTGCAGGTGGCCTTTCGGCGGTGATCGGAACCGTATTCACTGCGGTTCTCTTGGCTCCGCCAGCCGTCGCGCAGAGCAGTATCAACACGGCTGCTCGCCACAGCTCAGTCATGCTTGGCTACCAACCCAGTGGCCCCGACCATTGCACAGATGACGGCGATTGGTGGAGCAACGACCGCCATTGCCTCCGTGGTCCGACGGGGCCCACCGGCCCGAAGGGGAACACCGGGCCGCAAGGGCCCACCGGTCCGACGGGGGCCAGCGGACTTACCGGGCCCACCGGCCCGAAGGGGAACACCGGGCCGCAAGGGCCCACCGGTCCGACGGGGGCCAGCGGACTTACCGGGCCCACCGGCCCGCAAGGGCCCACCGGGCCGCAAGGGGACACCGGGCCGACGGGGGCCAGCGGACTTACCGGGCCCACCGGGCCGCAAGGGGACACCGGTCCGACGGGGGCCAGCGGACTTACCGGGCCCACCGGCCCGCAAGGGGACACCGGGCCGACGGGGGCCAGCGGACTTACCGGGCCCACCGGGCCGCAAGGGGACACCGGGCCGACGGGGGCCAGCGGACTTACCGGGCCCACCGGGCCGACGGGGGCCAGCGGACTTACCGGGCCCACCGGACCGACAGGGGACACCGGGCCCACCGGACCGACAGGGGACACCGGGCCCACCGGACCGACAGGGGACACCGGGCCCACCGGACCGACAGGGGACACCGGACCCACCGGACCGACAGGGGCCGGCCTGACTGCAACCCATGAGGAGGCGAGCGCTTCTCAGGCCCTCGGCCCGAACGGGCAGACCACGCTGACCGCTACTTGCCCAGCAGGCAGTGTCGTTCTGGGGGGTGGGTGGAACATGTCCGCAGACGGGGTGTTCATCGTGGCGTCGCAGAGAAGTGGTACCTCGAGCTGGTCCGTAACGTTCACCAACCGTTCGGCCGGTGTCGTCGTTGTCAGAGCTCTCGCCGAATGCGCCCCCTAGCCTGAATACCAGTGACTTAAGCGTCTCAGGCTCGTGGAACTTTGGTTGGAGGTTGGTCGGGGTTGTCCTGTAGTGCGGTGCGATGGTGACTGCTTCGGCGGCGTCGCGGGTGGGCTGGGGTCAGAGACGGCGAGCATCCCGGAGAACCGTCACACCAGCCCCTCTGACCAGCACGTTCGAAGATGGCGACGCTTCATTGTGTGCGGATCAGCGGGCGATCGAGATCGCGAAGGGCGCGAATCCGCTGGAGCGGATCACGTGCGGTACGAACAGTATCGCGGCCTCCGTGGCGCGGGCGGTCTGGACCCCGCCGAGATCAGTGATCCACTCCTTGCGCCAGCCGAGGTGGATGAGCAGTTCACGGACGGTCTGCTTGGCCTGCGGGTCGTCGCCGGAGAGGAAAGCGTCGGGCGCCTGGGTGAGCGTGGCCGGCGCGGTCATCACCGGGAAGAGCATGGTGTTGAGTGTCTTGACGACGCGCGTTGCCGGGAGCGCTTCCTGAAGTTGCTCGGCGAGGCTTGAGCCGGGGTAGATCAGGTCGGCGGGCAGTCCGTCCGGTCCGTCGACGGTGGCGTTGGAGACGTCGACGAGGATCTTGTCGCGCAGTTCCTCGTGCAGGGCGACGAGCCGATCCAGCGAGCCGGCGCCCGGGGTGGCGTTGATGACGATCCGGGCTGTCCGGGCAGCATCGGCGGCGGCGCCCGGCGCGCGGTCCGCCACGGTCACCTCATGCCCTGCCCGGGTGAGGGCTGTGGCCAGACTGCCGCCGACGCGGCCGTTTCCGAGAACTGCGATCGTGGTCATGATGATCTGTTCCTTCCGTGCGTGCAGGTTGTGGTGCCCGGTCAGCGGGAGAGCGTGGCGACGGCCTCGGCGTGGACGCCGGGTGCGGTGGCTAGGAAGCTCTCGCTCTGCGGGGTCCAGGGGCGGCCCTGGGCGTCGGAGATCTGTCCGCCGGCCTCGGTGACGAGCAGCGCCCCGGGCAGCAGATCCGCGCGGGCGCCAGCGAACTGCCAGAAGGCGTCGATCCGGCCGGCGGCCACGTTCAGCAGGTGCAGGGTTGCGGGCACGGCGGTGCGGACGACGAGCGCGTCGAAGAGCATCGCGGTGATCGAGGAGCCGACGCGCCGCACGACCTTCTGGTCCTCGTCCGGCCGGGCCTGGCTGGTGGCCACGATGCTCAGGCCGAGGTCCGCGGTCTTGGAGACATGCAGCGGGCGGCCGTCGAGGTAGGCGCCCGCGCCGGTGAGCGCAGTGTAGGTCTCGCCGGTCAACGGCAGGTGGACCGCGGTGAGCACCGGCTGGTTCTCACGCACGAGGGTGGCGGTCACCGCCCACTCCGGCAGGGCGTGCAGGTGGTTGACGTTGCCTTCGGCCGGATCCACGACCCACCATTCGCCGGGCGGCAGCGCCCCGCCGTCCAGCTCGTCCTCCACCCAGCCGGCGTCCGGACGCAGGTGCGTGAGGTGGGGGCGCAGGATGTCGAGGGCCGTGTCGTCGTTGACGGCGAGCGCGCGCATCAGCTCTTCGCGGGTCTGGTAGCGGACCACCTCGCCGAATCGCTCGCGCAGCGCCGAACCGGCCGCACGCACGGCGATCGCGGTCTGACCGAGGAGGTCGGCGTCGGAGGCGGCGACGTCAGTGGTCTGAAGCATTTCGGACATAGTGAACTCCCTTGTGAAATAAGAGGAATGAGGCCATTCGGGCCGAACTGTGCGCTCTGTTCAGCGCTCTGGTCTCGAAGGTATCCAGCCCCTTGATTAACTTCAAATGCATGTAAAGCACGGCTAGGATTACTCGCATGCAATTAGATTTGAACCTGCTCGCCGCGCTCGACGCGTTGCTGGAGGAGGGCAGTGTGGCCGGGGCAGCCGCACGCCTGCACGTCACCGCCCCCGCGATGAGCCGGAGCCTGGGCCGAATCCGGCGCACGACCGGGGACCAGATCCTGGTGCGCACCGGCCGCACCATGACGCCGACGCCGTATGCGATCGCCGTCCGGGAACAGGTGCACGAGCTGCTGCACCAAGTCCAGGGGGTGCTGGCCCCGAGCCGCGAACTCGATCTGGCCACACTGGAGCGCACCTTCACACTCCGCTGGCACGACTCCCTGGTCGCCATGAGCGGCCCCGCACTGCTCGCCGCCGTACGCGCACGGGCGCCGGGCGTGCGTCTGCGCTTCGTCGCGGAATCGAGCACCGACACCCCCGAGTTGCGGCGCGGCCAGGTTGATCTCGAGGCGAACGCCAACCGTCCCAGCGCACCGGACATCCGTGCCGAGAACGTGGGCGAGAGCCCCCTCGTCATCGCCGTGCGGCCAGAGCACCCTTTCGCCCGCGTCAAGACCGTCACCGCAGAGCAGTACGCCGCCGCTGAGCACGTCACGGTCTCGCGACGCGGAAACCTCAGCAATCCCCTCGACGACGCCCTCGCCCGCCTCGGCCTCACCCGCCGCGTGGTCGCGACCGCGCCCACCGAAGCGGCCGCGCTGGAGTTCGCGCGCGACTCAGATCTGGTGATCAGTGTCCCCGAAGCCACCACGCGCTCCGCGGTGACCGACCTCGGCCTGGTCGTTCTCCCCCTACCGCTGCAACTGCCGTCGGCACCGATCTACCTGTCGTGGCATCAGCGCTACGACACCGACCCCGCACACGCCTGGCTGCGCGGATTGGCACGAACCACGCTGACCGTGCTCGGCGCTTCGTAGCCGATGACCCGCGCACGCAACCACCGCGGAAGAAGCCGCCCTGGGCGGATGCGACCGCTGTGGAGAGTGCACGTGATCGACGCGGGCGCGGCCGCGGGGCCGGGGACGGTGGAGTCGGCTCAGGAGGCCGTCGCGGGAACGAGGTGGTCGAGTCCTTGCGCACTGCCCGTCGCCGCCTCGACCGAGCGGGGCAGCATGATGCCCTCGTAGGCGCGGACGGCGGCGCCGACGCTGGATTCGGTGACGAGGGCGTGGGCGAGGTCGGAGCCGTCGAGCATGGCGAGATTGGCGCCCAGCCCAACCGGGGGCATCAGGTGCGCGGCGTCGCCGAGCAGCGTGACGCCGGGAACGTGTTCCCAGGTGTGCGGGGCAGGCAGCACGAACAGAGACCGGTTGATGAACCCGTTGTCGCTGTTGCGCAGGATGTAGCGCAGGCTCTCGTCCCAGCCGTCGAACATCCTCAACAGGTGCGCCTCCACAGCTCGTTGGTCACCGAGGTCGACACCGGCGGCCGCGTGCCAGTCCTGCGGCTCGCGGAACGCGATGTAAGCGCGGATGTGGCCGTTGCTGTTGCGCTGCGCGACCAGGGTCCTGCCGACGCCCTTCGCCAGCATCGATCCGTTGCCGACCAGACGGGCGAGGCCGGGGTGGCGGGTGTCGCACTGGTCGAACCCTGTCTCGACAAAGGTGACACCGGTGTAGTGGGGTGCGGCGGGCGACAGGGCCGGGCGGACGCGTGACCAGGCACCATCGGCACCGACCACCAGGTCGAACTCCTCGGCAGTGCCGTCATTGAAGAGCGCCAGGCAGGTGCCGTCCGACTGGGGGGCGACCTCGCTGACGGCACGGTCCCACCACACCGTGCCCTCGGCGAGCGACTCCAGCAGCAGGCCGCGCAGTTGGCCCCGGTCGATCTCCGGCCGGCCGCCGCCGGGGGTCGGTCCCTGCTGCGCCAGGAGAGCGCCGGTGGCGAAGTCGAGCACGCGCCACTCGTCGCCCTCGGGGCGGGCGAGGGCGTGGAATCGGTCGAGGAGCCCCGCCGCGTCCAAGGCGGCCTGGCCGGTGTCGGCGTGCATGTCGAGGGTGCCGCCCTGCGGGCGGGCGTCTGCGGAGGCCTCGCGTTCGAAGACGGTGACGGAGCGGCCGTGTTGCTGCAGGACTCGGGCGCAGGTCAGTCCGCCGAGGCCGGCGCCGACGATCGCGATGCGGGGGTCGCGGGCAGGGGTCATGGTGTCCTTCCGGTGGTGGGTGGGCCGCCGGGAGGCCCGGCACCACCAAGAAAGCACACTCGATCAATAAGTGCAATGACTACACTTTCATAGTGGATGCACGTCGAGGTACGGTGTGTGAGTGACCGAACCAACCGGGCGCCGCGAGCGCAAGAAGGCCGAGACCCGCCAGTCCCTGGCCGACGCCGCACTCGAGCTCTTCCTCGAACGCGGCTACGACCAGGTCGGTGTCAAGGACGTCGCCGACGCCGCCGACCTCTCGGTGACCACCCTGTTCAAGCACTTCTCCGGCAAGGAGGCCCTGGTCTTCGACCAGGACGAGGACCTGGAAGCAGAACTCGTCGCCGCCGTGCGCGAGCGCACTCCGGGCCAGTCGATCCCGCAGGCGCTGCGCGAGCACCTCCTGCTGAAACAGACCCAGTTCGCCGTCCACGCCACGGACCCGCGCTTCGCCGACTTCACACGCCTGGTGCAGGAAACCCCTGCGCTGCGCGACTACGCCCACCGCATGTGGACGCGCCACGAAGCGGCCCTGACGCGAGCCATCGCGGAGGCCGTAGGTGCACCCGAGGACGACGTCAGCTGTGCCGCCCTGGCCCACTTCGCCCTCGAAGCCCGCAGCCTCATCCTGCGGCACGCCGAACCGCGCCGAGCCGCCGACGAGGCATTCGCCCTGCTCGAACACGGCTGGGCAGCCTCCCATCCGGGCAACTGACCCGGTCTGCGAGGACCCCTGAAGCTTCGCCATCTTCGAACGTGCTGTTCAGAGGGGCTGGCGTGACGGTTCTCCGGGGTGCTCGTGCTGATCGTGGGCAGGAGTCTGCGGTCTTGATCGTCCGCCGGCCGTCTGTCAGCGGTTGACTTCGAGATCGGTCAGGACGAGCAGGGCCCGCAGGAGCGCGGTGGCGCGGCCGGGGTCGGTGCGGAGCTTGGTCAAGATCCGCCACGCTTTCAGGTTCGCGAAGCCGTGTTCGACGGGGGCGCGTCCGGCGGCCAGGACCCGGTTGGCCTGCTTCTGGCCGGGGGTGAGCTTGCGGGCGCAGGTGGCCTTGAAGCCGGTGACGATGACCAGGTTACCTCCCGGAGCAGCGCAGCACCGACGATTCGGACGCAGGCGCGGCCCGCGCCCGGGTCCTGCAGCTCGGAGAGGCCGCTGTGGACTGGGCCGACACGCTTCGTCTCGGCTGTACCGAGGAGGAGCCGACCATCATTCTCGACAGGCTGACAACGGCCTGAGGCCCAGGCCGAACATAAACGGCGTTTACGTTGCGGACGCGCACGAAGACGCGATGGCCCTAGCGACCGGCGGTCTTCGAAGGCGCGAGCCACGCGAACTAAGAGGGCGTTAAGTCCGTTTTTGATAGCGGCCGCGTCCGGGTTGGTCGAGGACTCCCTGGCGGACGAGTCGTCCCAGGCGGGAGCGGGTGACGTTGATCGAGGGCTCGTCGGTGGGAAGCCCGAGGAGTTCGTGTAGCTCGCGAACTCGGAAGACCTGCCCGGGGTGCTCGTTGAAGGCGGTCACGATGCGTTGGTAGACGGTGTCCGTGTCCGAGGGAACTGGTTGCTGGTCGGGTGGGGTGAGGCCGTTGATGACCTTGCGGGTCGTGGTGAGCTCGGCCAGGCGGGCCTCGGCGTCGACGAGCTCGGTGGTCAGGCGTCGATCTGTTCGCGCAAGCCGTCGGCTCGTGTGGCCCACTGCCCGTCGGTCAAGTCCGTTGAGTACGGCATCCGTTCCATGCACCAACACCAACATGCACACGACATACGCGTCAGCCCGAACAGCTCCGTACACACGAACGGGCGACACCAGATCATCCAGAAACGGACTTAACGTCCTCTCACGACCGCGGCTTGACGAACATAGGGGCATCAAGCACAAATGCCACGGCCTGCTCGCGATCGCGCTCACCGATGACAAGGGCCGCCTGGTCTGGGTGAGCGCGGTCCGACCCGGACGCACCTCGGAGATCACCGCGTGCCGCCACGACAAACTGACCGCCATCTGCGCGCGGCCGGCCTCGGCGCGATCGCCGACCTGGGCTTCGTCGGCCTCGACGACAGCGGCCCGGACGCCGACCCGGCGGTGATCACCGGCTACAAGGCGGCCCGCAACCGGCCCCTTATCCGGGGGCAGAAGCTGTCCAACAAGGCGCTGGCCGCGGGCCGGGCCCCGGTCGAGCACGGCTTCGCGCACCTGAAGAACTGGCGCGTGCTCGGCAAGGTCCGCACCGACCCGAAGTGGGCGACCGCGCTGGTGCGGGCCCTGCTGGTCCTGACGAACCGGGAAGTCGCCCGCTGACCGACGATCTTCACCGAAGCCATCCGCCCGGAACCAGCGTGAGCGCCCCGACGCCGACGCACGCCAGGCCCTTGACCTGCCACTTCACGATGCACACCACTCAATGGCATCGGCGCCTGGTCCAGATGACCGCCGGGGCCGGTCTGTGGACCTGCCCCGGCTCGCCCATCCCGGCCGGCTTCCGCAGCGCCACCTGCCAGGCGACGGGCGCGGCGGCCAGAGCGCCCGGCTCATGCTGCGCCGCTGAACCAGCGTTGACACCGGACGGCACCAGCGCACACTCCACTGTGCGCGGTGCCGTCCGGCGCATCCGACGCCTTGCTCGACCAGCCGGGCAGGGTCGCGCCTGATCAAAACAGGTTGATCGAAATGATCTTCCTGGCTACGCTGCCCGAAGTAATTCCCTGAACCCGGAGGCTGTGCCATGGAGCTGAGCAATCGTCACACCACCCTGATCGGCGCCGCCACCGTGGCCCTCGCAGCCGCCGCGGTCGTAGGAGTGAGCACGGGCGCGCTGCCCACCTCGTCCCACGGCATCGTGGTCGAGGCACACATGGCACTCTCGGACCCCACGGTCGCGGACACCCAGCCCACGAACGCCACCGACGGCCTGGTCGTCCCGGACCACGGCTACGTCGACCGCCTGGTCGTCCCGGACCACGGCTACGTGCAGTGAGTCGCCGCCGCCCTGACTGCAACCAGCTGATCGCGGGCGGGTTGACGTGCCCCCAGGCAGGGCGGCCCCCGTGGCAGCAGATCCCGTGAACCCCACCCCCGACGGCACCGCGCTGGCCGGCCAGTCCGGTGACCGGGCCGGCGCCAAGGCGAGCGACCCCGCCGTCCGGCTCATCGCCGAAACCGCCGAGCGGCTGGTCCGGCTCTGGGCCTCCCGCCCTGAGCTGCACCACGCCGGATGGGACCGGCCGTTCCGGCCGCTCGGCGAGCTGCTGCCCGAGCAGGACGTCGAATTCGCCGCACGGAACCCCCAGATGGTCCCGCTGCTCTGGTATCCCGCGCTGCGTCACGGTACGTCCCGGGCGCCCGTGATCGACGTCTTCGACCATCTGCCCGCCGAGTTGGGCCCGCCGATCCCCCGGCGCCAGGAGCTCTCCCGCATCTACAGCTGGGCGCTGGCCTCGCGTACCGCCCTGGACTGGATCGGCGACTGCCTGGACGGGCGCGGCCTGCTGGAGGCTGGCGCCGGCAGCGGCTACTGGGCGTGGCTGCTGCGCGCCCGGGGCGTCGACGTCCTGGCCACCGACGCCGAGGCCCGCGCCGAGCGCAACGGCTGGACCGACCGATTCCAGTTCACCGAGGTCCGTCCGGGCCGGGCCTCCGAGGACGCCGCCGCACACCCCGAGCGGGTGCTGGCGCTGCTCTGGCCCCCGCACCGCGACCCGATGGCCGCCGACACCCTGCGCGCATACCAGGGCCCCGGCCTGCTCTACCTCGGCGACGGCGCCGGCGGGATCTGCGCCGACGAGTCCTTCTTCACCGAGCTTGCCGCCCGCTGGCGCCCGCTCTCCCGGTGCCCGCTGACACTGCGCTGGCTCGGCAACCGCGACACGGCCACCTTCTACGTCCGGCGCTGACCAACCGGCCCCGGGGAGACATCGGCCGCGACGGTGGTCGCGGGTGTGCGCCCCAGGAGCGAGCCCGCGCACACCGCAACCGTGATCGGCTACACCACACGGCGGGACGCCATCCTTCTTGGCCTTTCCGACATCGCCGCGCGGCCGTAGACGGGCAAGGCGACTAGCCAGACGGCAACCGATCCGATCAGGCCGGATGGGCGGCATGAGCGACGATACGCCGAACATGGCCGTGTACCGGCGCCAGCGCGAGCAGGCTGACCCGGTGGACCCACAGCAGCAGGCCGCCGCGGCGTGGGCCGCGGCAGAGAAGGCCGGCTACGAGGTTGTGGGGGTCGATGGCGTCCGCGTCGATGGGGAGTACTCGCCGACTGATCGCTGCCTGGCTACGCCCCGGCCATGGGTTGCGGTCAGGGATGTGATGTACGGGTTCCAGCGGAATCGGTGTGCGCAACGGGGGCGACGTCGAAAGGAGTAGCTGGAGAGGACTGACCAGCCCGCCGACCATTGACGGCCATGCGTCAACGGCGCTTGATCCGGATCGCTGATCGATGACTCAGAGGGGGATTCCTGAAGCTCAAGTCCGTTGTCGCTGTTGTCGGTTGGCTGGTCCTGGGTGCGGGGCTGCTGTACGTGGCGGTGCCGAGCTCGGCCGCTCCGGCGGCTGCGCCGCTGGTCCATAAGTACGGCGGTACTTCGGGGGGTCTATGGGGTTCGTCAAGGAAATCGGGCTGCGTTCGGGCGGGCCGGCAGGAGGATCCGGAACTGCGGGTGGCGGGGGCGAGGCCCGCGTAGGACGCGAGGTGGGCGGCGGTCGGGAACGCGCTGGCATCGCCGACGTCGATCAGGACCCGGGCACCGGTCCGGGTTCCGATGCCGGGCATGGAGGTCAGGACTTTCGAGAGCGGATGCTCGTCCAGCAACTCCTGGATCCGCTTCTCCAGGAGTTTGCGCTGGTCGAGGACGGCTCGCAGCGAGCCGGCCAGGCTCGGCACGATCAGCGCGGCTGCCTCGGTGCCCGGGACGACGACGGTCTGCTCGTCGAGCGCGGTGAGGATGTCCTCGACGAGGCGCTCGGAGCCTGGTCCAGCAGGGCGATGCCGGCCTCGTTGTCGTGCACGCTCGCGGCGAGGACCACCACGCCGATGATCAGGCCCAGCACGTCGACGGCCAG
>NZ_JBVIMH010000048.1:0-40801 GCF_055579945.1 Kitasatospora sp. NPDC032150
GACATCGCCGAGGGCCGCGAGGTCGGCGACACCACCACCCTCGCCGACTCCTCGGTGATGAACCTGATCCAGTCCCAGCTGCCGTCCGGCAACACGGACGGCGAGAGCTGAGCCGCGGCTGACGTCGGCCCGGCCGGTGAGAGCCGTGGCCGGTGAGAGCCGACGCTGACGAGCCGCAGCCGGTGGGGGTGCCGTTCGGGCACCTCCACCGGGCTCCACCTCACCGCCCGCCCGGCCGGGCACCAGTGCTGATCCCAAACCAGCCTCAGCCCGGCAGCTGAACCAACACCACAACTCCGGCCGCAGACCGCGATCTGCGCGGCTGAGCCGCCGTCGGGTGCGCCGTCGCAACCGATGCCCCAAGGTCGAACCCGTGACGCCATCATGGGCCCGATGAAGACGAGCGAGCACACAGGTCAGCGACCGCCCGACCGGACGGTGATCCGCCGGATCCTGCGGGAGCCGTTCACCGCACGGTCCTGGCGCGGGGTGCTGTACTCGCTGCTGAGTCTGCCGCTGGCGCTGCTCGGCCTGGTCGCGGTGGTGCTGACGGTCGTGTTCGGCGTCCTCTCGGCTGGTTTGCTGGTCTCACCGGTGCTGGCCCTCTTCCTCGGCCTGGACCGCTGGTTCGGCGCTCTGCACCGACTACTGGCCCGTCTGCTACTGGAGTTGGAGATCCCGGCCCCGCACCGGCCGCGCCGCGCGCCCGGCCTCTCCGGCTTCCTCGGGCACCACCTCGGCGACCCCGCGGCCTGGCGGTCGGTGGCGTATCTGTCCCTGCGAGTGCCGCTGGGGCTGGTGCAGTTCGCGCTCGGCTTCGGCTGGTGGGCGTACGGGGTGCTGTTCCTCTGCTACCCGGTGCTGCGGCTGGTGGAGCCGATACGGGAGACGGACGCGCACGGGGTCAGGCACGAAGTCGGTTTCGAGGTGAACGGGTTCCACTTCGACACCTGGCAACGCGCTCTGCTGGTCAGCGCGGTCGGCCTGCTGCTCCTGCTGATCGCGCCCTGGCTGGCCCGCGGGCCACTGGCGCTGGACCGGTGGCTGCTCCCCCGGCTGCTGGGGCCGTCCGCGACCTCGCTCCGGCTGGCCCAGCTGCTCGAGACCCGCGAGCACGCGATCAACGAGGCGGCTGCCACACTGCGCCGGATCGAACGCGATCTGCATGACGGCGCGCAGGCCAGGCTGGTGGCGCTCGGGATGCGGCTCGGGCGGGCGGAGAGCCGGCTCGCCAAGGGGGACACCGTGAAGGCGCAGGAACTGCTCAAGGAGTCCCGACAGGAGACCAAGGAGATCATTCAGGAGCTGCGCGAACTGGTCCGCGGCATCCACCCACCCGCACTCGACTCCGGTCTCGGGCCCGCGCTCACCACCCTGGCGGCGCGGTCGGCCATCCCGACCGCGGTGAGGGTCGAGACACCCGGGCGTCCGGCCGCTCCGGTCGAGACGATGCTCTACTTCGCCGCCGCCGAACTACTGGCCAACGCGGGCAAGCACAGCGGCGCCGGACGGCTGGCGGTCTCGGTGCTGCAGCACGGGGACGGTCTGCGGCTGCTGGTCACGGACGACGGCCGGGGCGGCGCCCGGCTGGACGGCGCGGGAAGCGGGCTGCGCGGGCTGGCCGAGCGGGTACGCACCGCGGACGGTGTCCTGACGGTGGACAGTCCGCCCGGTGGGCCGACCACGGTGACCGTCGATCTCCCGGGCAGACTGTGACGGCGGCGCGGCCAAGCGCGCCGGCGGTCCGAGGAATCAACAGGGGGATGACCGTGCGAGTTGTAGTGGCCGAGGACACGGCGATCCTGCGGGTCGGTCTGGTGCAGTTGCTGGAGGACGAGGGCCACGAGGTGGTGGCCGCCGTCGCCGACGGCGAGCAGCTGAAGGCGGCGGCGGCCGAGCACCGGCCCGACGTCATCGTCTCCGACATCCGGATGCCGCCCACCCACACCGACGAGGGCCTGCGCGCGGTGATCGAGCTCCGGGCCGCCCAGCCCGGACTAGCAGTGCTGATCTTCTCCCAGTATGTGGAGGCGGAGTACGCGACCCGGCTGCTGGCCGCCGGCTCGACCGGGGTCGGCTACCTGCTCAAGGAGCGCGTGCTGGACGCCCAGGACTTCGTGGACGCGCTGGAGCGGGTGGCGCGCGGCGGTACGGCGCTGGACCCCGAGGTGGTGACCCAGCTGGTCGGCGCGAGCCCGAGCCGCCGGTCGGTGGACGCGCTCAGCCCGCGCGAGCGCGAGGTGCTCGGCCTGATGGCGGAGGGACGGTCCAACGGGGCCATCGCCGACCGGCTGGTGGTGACCGAGCGGGCGATCGAGAAGCACGTGGCGAACATCTTCCTGAAGCTGGACCTGCCCGTCTCCGCCGCCGATCACCGCCGGGTACTGGCCGTGCTGCGCCACCTCGGGGCCTGAACGTGCCCTGCGGCCGCCCGTAGGGCCCAGGCCGCCGCCAAGAGCCACCTCGGCGCCTGGGACCGCCTACCGCCAGACACCCGGCTCGGCATGCCCCGACAGAGGCGGACATAAGGAATAAAATACGACAAGACGGAAATCGCGCCACCGTTCCCAGTAGACTGTCAAAAACGCAACAAGATCTCTGAGGCGCGCCGGGAAGTCTGGTCGGCACCGCACCACTGGTGCATCCAGCTGCCGTCCCCGACTGGAGGTCCCCCGTGGCCACGCCGCCGTCCACCGATCGTCGCCAGTTCCTCGGCCTGCTCCCGCTTCCCGAACGCCGGTACATCACCGACGCACTGCGCACCGAGACCGTCGGCGGCATCCTGCTCCTCGCCGCCGCCGTGATCGCCCTCGCCTGGGCGAACGTCTGGCCGCACGGGTACGAGAGCGTCCTGAGCCGGACGATAGGCCCGCCGGGCCCGCTCCACCTGAACCTGAGCCTGGAGAACTGGGCCAAGGACGGGCTGCTGACCGTCTTCTTCTTCGTCGCCGGGATCGAGCTCAAGCGCGAGTTCGTGGCCGGCGAGCTGCGCAGCCCCAGCGCCGCCGCCCTGCCGGTGATCGCCGCGGCCTCCGGCGTCGCACTGCCGGCGATCGTGTTCACCGTCGCCAACAGCGGCCCGGGCGGCCATCCCGCCGGCTGGGCCATCCCAACCGCCACCGACATCGCCTTCGCCCTGGGCGTGCTCGCAGTGGCGGGCAGTCACCTGCCCTCGGCGCTACGGGCGTTCATGCTCACCCTCGCGGTCGTGGACGACCTGATCGCCATCCTGATCATCGCGATCTTCTACAGCTCCGGCATCAGGTTCTGGGCACTCGGGCTCGCCTTCGCCGGCCTGGTGCTGTTCTGGTTCCTGCACCGGCGCGGCGTCCACGGCTGGTACCTGTACGTGCCGCTGGCCCTGGTGATCTGGGCGCTGATGCACGAGAGCGGGATCCACGCCACGGTGGCCGGTGTCGCCATGGGCCTGATCCTGCGCTGCCACACCGAGGGCGACGAGAAGCACTCCCCCGGCGAGCGCATCGAGCACTTGGTGCGCCCGCTCTCCGCCGGCGTCGCGGTGCCGCTCTTCGCACTGCTCGCGGCCGGGACGACCATCTCGGCCACCACGCTGTTCCAGGTCTTCACCCAGGCGACGCCGCTCGGCATCATCCTCGGCCTGCTGGTCGGCAAGACGGTCGGCATCTTCGGCGGCGCCTGGCTTGCCGCCAGGTTCACCCGGGCCGAACTCAACCCGCAGCTCAGCTGGGCGGACCTGTTCGCGGTCGCCACGCTCGCGGGCATCGGCTTCACCGTCTCGCTGCTGATCAGCGAGCTGGCCTTCCCGCACGACGGCGCCCTCGCCGACCGTGCCAAGTCCGCCGTCCTGGTCGGCTCGGTGCTCTGCGCGCTGGTCGCCACCGTGCTGCTCAAGCTGCGCAACCGGCACTACCGGCAGCTGTGCGAGGAGGAGGACCGCGACTCGGACGGCGACGGCATCCCGGACGTCTACCAGCGCCAGGTCGGATGACTCGGCCGCGGTGACACATCGCCCGGGAGAGGCCCCCGGAGTGGTGCCTGACTGACCGGTAGGGGCATGATTCTGAGCAGTCGAGCAGACCGTGTTGACCGTGCTGACCGAGTTGACCGCGTTGAAGGAGAACAGCTGATGCCCTCAGGAACCGCAGACCCGTCCAGCGACGGCCGGGTGCCCTACGAGGGCGAGCGTTCGGTGGGCCAGCTCTTCGCTGCGGCCACCGCCGATCTGTCCGCCCTGCTGCACGACGAGATCGCGCTCGCCAAGGCGGAGATCCGGCAGGACGTCAAGCGCGGCGTCTCCGGTGGCGTCTCACTGAGCGTCGCGGGCGTGGTGGCGCTGGCCGCCATCCCGATGCTGAGCTTCGCCGCCGCGTACGGTCTGCACGCGCTGGGGCTGACGCTCGGCTGGTCGTTCCTGATCGTCGGTGGTGCCTACCTGGTGCTCGCGGCCGTGCTCGGACTGCTGGCGCTGCGTTCGTTCAAGAAGATCGAGAAGCCCCACCGCACCTTCGAGGGTGCCCAGGCGACCGCGGACGTCCTGAAGCACGCCCGCCCGCGCCCGGCCACCAAGGAGGAGATCGACCGGGCGCTGGGCCGCATCCCGTAGCAGCCGTCTCCGGCCGCCCGCCGGCGCCGAGGGAGGCCGGACGAGTGCCGGGGACGTGTTCGGCGCCGTGGGAGGCGGGCGAGTGCCGGGGACGTGTTCGGCGCCAAGGTATGACAGGCTCTCGGTATGCCGTTGGACCAGAAGCCCGTGCCCGCCCCGGCCTCCGACCCCGGGCCCGCCGAGACCGCCTGGACCGTCCGCTCGGACGGTCCCTGGACGCACCGCGACCTGGCGGCCAACGGTGCCCGCTTCCACATCGCGGAGGTGGGCGACGGCCCGCTGGTCCTGCTGGTGCACGGCTGGCCCGAGTACTGGTGGGCCTGGCGGCACCAGCTCACTGCCCTCGCCGAGGCCGGTTTCCGGGCGGTCGCCCTCGACCTGCGCGGCGTGGGCGGCAGCGACCGCACCCCACGCGGCTACGACCCCGGCAACTTGGCGCTCGACATCACCGGCGTGATCCGCTCGCTCGGTGAGCGGCGGGCCCACCTGGTCGGCCATGGCAGCGGCGGTTCGCTGGCCTGGGTGGCGGCCGTGATGCGCCCCTCGGTGATCCAGAGCCTGACCGTGGTCTCCGCCGCGCACCCGCGCCGTTTGCGCCGGGCCCTGCTGACCGACCGCAGGCAGATGGCCGCCTTCGACCACGTCCTCGGCTTCCAGCGGCCGTGGATACCGGAGCGCCGGCTGGTCGCGGACGACGGCGCCCTGGTCGCCGAGTACCTGGACGCCTGGAGCGGCCCGAACCGGCTGCCGGCCGACGCCGTCCGGGCGTACCGGCAGGCCATCCAGATCCCCAGCACCGCGCACTGCTCGATCGAGCCGTACCGCTGGCTGCTGCGTTCGATGGCCCGACCGGACGGCATCCAGTTCGCCCGGCGGATGAAGAAGCCGATCACCGCGCCCACCCTGCACGTCCAGGGTGCCGCCGACCCCGTGGTGCTCTCGCACACGGCGCTCGGCGCGGGCGACCACGTCGAGGCGCCGTACCGCTGGCGACTGCTGCCGGAGATCGGGCACTTCCCGCACGAGGAGGCGCCGGAGCAGTTCTCGACCGAGCTGATCAACTGGGTGCGGGAGCACAAGGCATAGCGGATCACTCGCCAAATTGACGGATGATCATATGACAATTGCATAGGACAAATGGACCGCCCTCATGCGGTTACCCCCCTCGGCCGACGGGCATCCATCCGGTATGACCTGGATGCCCGATCGCTACGCCTCGCCGCGCCGAAACCGCAGCAGCTCGCAGCACCTCGTTCAGCAGCCCGAATGGCCGTTCGGCGGCGATGGGCGGCCACGACGACCGGGTGCACACCGGATGGGCATCCCGCGCATCCTGGGGCGACGCGCCCGCTGGGTGAGCGCGCGCCTGCGGCGCGACGGCTGAGGGGCGCGCCCCGGCCTGGAGCACGCCCCTGCTATCCGCTGATCCCGGTCAGTTGACGACGGTGGGCCCCAGGCAGGCGAACCCCAGCATCACGAAGGTCACCGCACTCATGATCGGGACCAGGATGTTGGTCTCCATCTTGTTGCCGGTGCGCTTGATCAGGACGATCTCGTAGCGCTCCTTGTGCGGCCACAGCAGCGGCGCACCCATCTTGGTGAGGCAGTCGCCCAGCAGGTGCGCCACCGTGCCCAGGGCCACCGCGTACGGCAGCCAGCCGGGGGCGTCCGGCATGAAACGGTCCATGACCGCCGTGCCCAGCACGGCGAGTCCGACCACCGTCAGCCAGGTGTGGTGGCCGTGGCCGGGCGCATGGGCGTTGAGCGCCTTGAGCGCCATGGCCAGCAGGAAGAACGAGAAGCCGATGGTGAACCAGCGGCCGCCGAAGGTCACGCCCGCCCAGGTGCCGCCACCCATCAGCGCGACGAACAGCAGCGAGTGCGTGGCGTGCCGGTGGCCGCCGGAGGCCCAGGAGACGAACCGGCAGAGCGCCTTGGAGACCGGGCCCAGGAAGTTGGCGATGGTGCCGTCGTGGTGGTCCAGGTCGGGCAGCAGTGCGGCGCCCGCGCAGAGCACCGTCCCCATCAGTATGTCCGCCGGCCTCAGGTGGGTGCCCAGGAGCAGCGGGGGCAGGAACGGCGCGGAGACCGCGTACAGCATTGCGCCGCTTACCGCGTGCGAGTGACCCATCATGACGTTCTTCTGACCTCCCGTCGGCCCCGTTCCGGTACTGCTCGGTTGAGCCGAACGGGTGAGCGCGGCCGACGCTACCAGGAGCAACTGACGCACCGCCGGATCCTTGACCCGGCGGTGCGTCAGTGGAGGTCGGCGCGGGCGGTCAGAGTGCGCAGCCCTCGGTGTCCGCCCGGTCGGTGGCCTCGGTTCCGAGTGCGGCGTCCCGGCGGACCTCGTCGGCGGTCAGCACGTACCCCGTGTCCGAACTGTCCAGGGACTTGGCGAAGACCACCCCGTACACCTGCCCCTCCGGGCTGAGCAGCGGGCCGCCGCTGTTGCCCTGGCGGACCAGGGAGCGGATCGAGTAGACGTCCCGGACCACCTGGCCCCGGTGGTAGATGTCCGGGCCGTTGGCCTGGATACGGCCGCGGATCCGGGCGGGCTGGACGTTGAAGCCACCGTTCTCGGGGAACCCGGCGACGATGGCGCTGTCGTTGGTCCTGGCCTCGCCGGCGAACGGCAGCGCGGGGGCGTTCAGCTTCGGGACGTCCAGGACGGCGATGTCCCGCTGCCAGTCGTAGCGGACCACCGTGGCGTCGTACAGCTGTCCCGTGCCGCCGATCTGTACGGTGGGCTCGTTGACGCCGCCGACCACGTGGGCGTTGGTCATCACCCGGTGCGGGGCGAAGACGAACCCGCTGCCCTCCAGGGTCTTGCCGCAGGAGGTGGCCGTCCCGACCACCTTGACCAGGCTCTTCCGGGCCATCGCCACCGCTTCGCTGTCCGCCAGCGACGGGTCGGGCTCCTCCACCTCGGTGATCGGCTCGTGCTCGAAGGGATTGAACACCTGCGGGAAGCCGTTGCGGGCCAGCACCTTGGTGAAGTCGGAGAACCAGTTCGGTGCGTCGGACGGCAGCGTGCTCTGCACCCCGCCGAGCACCTTGGAGGTGCGCACCTGCTTGGAGATGGTGGGCAGCGAGGTGCCGGCCAGCGCGGAGCCGATCAACCAGGCCACCAGCAGCATCGACACCACGTTGACCACCGAGCCGCCGAACGCGTCGACGGTTCTGGCCTGGCGGCGGCCGATGTGGCCGCGCAGCTTCCAGCCGAAGTGCGTGGTCACGGCCTGGCCGACCGCCGCGAAGACGATCACCACCAGCACCGCGACCACCGAGGCCGTGCCGCCCGGGCTGAGGTGGCGCAGCAGCAGGGGCAGCAGTTGCACCGCGATCAGGCCACCGCCCAGGAAGCCCACGACGGAGAGCACGCCCACCACGAAGCCCTGCCGGTACCCCGACACGGCGAAGCCAAGCGCGGCGGTGATCAGCAGCAGATCCAGGACATTCACCCCGATACCCTCCCACGTGCACCCACCCGGAGGGCGGCGGCCCCGGTCGTCGCGGCCGTGGCGCACGGGCCGGGGCGCGCCACGGGAGCCGGTCGCGGCTTCACGGGCGGGCCGGCCGCGGGCCCGGCCCGCCGGTGCGTACGGCCCGGCCGGCGGCCGGGAGCGGAGGCGTGAGGGCGGAGTCCGCCGGCGTCAGCGGTTCGGGCCGCCGGCGCTGCGGAGGGCGAGACCGGCCGCCTCGTCGGAGAGGGTGAGGGTACGGGTGGTGTCCCATGGACGCTCCAGTCCGCCGTAGTGCAGCACACGGTCGATCACCCCGGCCGTGAAACCCCAGACCAGCCGTCCCGCGACCTGGAAGGCCGGGCCGAGGTGGCCCGAGGGGTGCCTCAGCCGGGCCCGGTTCACCGGGTCGGCCAGGTCGGCGATCGGCACCCGGAACACCGCACCGGTCTCGGCCGGGTCCACCGGCGCGACCGGCGTCTCCCGGCGCCACCAGCCGAGCACCGGGGTCACCACGAAGCCGCTGACCGGGATGTAGAGCGCGGGCAGGATCGCGAACACCTGCACGCCCGACGGGTCCAGGCCCGTCTCCTCCTGGGCCTCGCGCAGTGCGGCGGCCACCGGCCCGGCGCCGTCCGGGTCGCCGTCCACCGGGTCCAGCGCACCGCCCGGGAACGACGGCTGGCCGGCGTGCGAGCGCAAGCTGCGGGCCCGCTCGATCAGCAGCAGGTCGGGCCCCGACGGGCCGTCGCCGAAGAGCATCAGCACCGCGGAACGCCGACCGCCCTCGGCCGGCGGCAGGAACCTGCTCAGTTCCTCGGGCCGCACCGTCTCCGCGGCCTCGCGCACCGGCAGCAGCCACTCCGGCAGTCCGTCCCGCTCCACAACCCCGGTCACGTCCGTCACGCGGCACCCTCCGTCGTCGCCGTACCGTCTCCCTCGGTAGACGCGGTTGCCACGCCGTTCGTTGCGGCGGAGGCCGCCCGGCCCGGATAGTCGGCCGGCGGCTTGAGCCGCTGCCCGGGCTGACCACCCATCTCGTACTTCAGCAGCTTCCGCGCCTTCTCCGGGTCGGTCTCCCCCACGCCGTACGACGGGCAGAGCGGGGCGAGCGGGCAGGCGCCGCAGGCCGGCTTGCGGGCGTGGCAGATCCGGCGGCCGTGGAAGACCACGCGGTGCGAGAGCATCGTCCACTCGGACTTCGGGAAAATCTCGGCGACCGCCGCCTCGACCTTCTCCGGGTCCTCCTCGGCCGTCCAGCCGAACCGCCGGGCGAGCCGACCGAAGTGGGTGTCCACGGTGATCCCGGGCACCCCGAAGGGCTCTCCCGTCCGGGGATCCGTTGCGTTGCCGAGGACGACGTTGGCGGTCTTGCGGCCCACGCCGGGCAGGGTGAGCATCTCCTCCAAGGTCTTGGGCACCTCGCCGCCGAAGTCGTCCCGCAGCTTGATCGACAGGCCGATCAGCGCCTTCGCCTTGTTCCGGAAGAACCCCGTCGGCCGGATGATCTCCTCCAGCTCCTCCGGGTTCGCCGCCGCCATCTCCTCCGGCGTCGGGTACTCGGCGAACAGCGCCGGCGTCGTCTGGTTCACCCGCAGGTCGGTCGTCTGCGCCGACAGCACCACTGCCACCAGCAGCTCGAACGGCGTTTCGAAGTCCAGCTCCGGATGCGCGTACGGATACAGCTCCGCCAGCACGCGGTTGATCTTCCGGGCGCGGCGCACCATCGCCAGCCGCGACTCCGGCTTCCGGGGCTTCGCCGACTGCCTGGCCTTCGGGACCTTGCTCTCTGCCATGCAGGAAGGCTACGCCGCCGATGTCGCGGCGGGCAGCGGATCCCGCCGCATCCGGCGCTTCCCGATCCGTGCGGCAAGGGTGAGGGCCGTAGCCCTCAAGAGAGTTGAACGAGCACGCCCCGTGTCGCGCCGACCGGGTGTCAGCGCGGCACGGGGCAGAGGGCCGCGGAGTTGACGCGGCGCGGCTACTGCGGGAAGGGGATCGGCATTCCGGATGGCCGAGTGGGACCGGCCTCAGGCGATGGCGGGGTTGATCGAGGCACTGGCCGTGGCGGGCATGTACTGCTTGTTGCCCGCGAAGTGGGCCGTGTAGCCGGACCCGAGCCCTTGGGCCCACAGGATGGGATCGAGGATGTTGGATCCGCTGTTGAGCATCGCGACGCCGTCGGCGCCGGTCGCCACCGTACCCATCACCCGGCCACCGCCGGCCATGCTGAACGTGATAGGCGCGCCCTTGATCGGCGTACCGTCGGCGTCGAGAAGCGTCGCCCTGAGCGTGCCCCTGGCCTGACCTGCGACCGTGCCCTTGATGTCGTCCGCCGTGAGCTGCGGGTACTCCTTCTCCCCGTTCGGCTGCGGCGGGTACGGCTGCGGCGCGTTGTAGTAACCGGGCTGCGGCTGCGTGGTGTTGAAGTAGCCGGGCTGCGGCTGGTAGTAGTACCCGGGCTGCGGCTGGTAGTAGTACGGCTGGGGCTGGGGCTGAGGCTGCTGCGGCTGATAGTAGTAGGGCTGCGGCTGCGGCGGCGCAATGGGCTGCGTCATCAAGGACTCCTGTGAATTCAGACGGTGGGTCGCGCCGATCGCGCCGACCCGGAGTCAGCGTGGCACGAGTCACTGCGCTGCGCATGTGCAACGATTACCGTGAGTCACGGTCGCGTGCGGCGAACCCGCACGGCGGCGACCCGTCGCGCTCTGCGCCCACCGCCCGTCCGACGCCCGCGAGTTCCGGGTGGGGTGACATGGTGGGGTGACATGAGGGCGACCCCGGGCCCGCCTGCGGTGGCGAGGCCGGGAAGGCGGACCCCGGGAACTGCGGCGGCCGTCCTGACGGAGAGGCTCCGTGGACAGCGGAGAACCCACCCAACCGGGCGCGAATGCACCGGAGTTGAGCCTGGCCGGGCCGAACTCACCACCTACGGCACGGTGGAGCCGCGCGGCTCGACGTGGAAGTCGAACGGGACGGTCCCCGGGTCGACGGCCGTCACACCGCCGTCGACCGTGAGCACCGCGCCGTTGACGAAGGACGCGGCGGGCGAGAGCAGCCAGGCGATGGCCTCCGCGACCTCCTGCGGCTCACCGGGGCGGCCGGCGGGGATGAGCCGGGTCGCCTCCCGGTACGCCGCCTCGGTGCCACCCTCGCCCAGGCCGGCCTCGTCGACGAAGCGAGCCATCCGCCGGTCGGCCATGTCGGTCCGCACCCAGCTGGGGCACACGGTGTTGGCCCGCAGCCCGTACCGGCCGTAGTCGACGGCCAGGGAGCGGCAGAGCTGGAGCAGGGCGGCCTTGGACGTCGCGTACGCGGCGTTGCCGACCCCGCTCCGCAGTGCGGAGACCGAGGCGACCGCGACCACCGAGCCACGCGCCTCCAACAGGTGCGGCAGCGCGGCGCGTTGGAGCAGGAAGGGGCCTGTGACGTTGGTCCGCATCACGGTCTCCCAGTCCTCGATCGACAGGTCCCCGACGCCTCCGCCGCGCCCGACGCCCGCGTTGAGCACCAGCCCGTCGAGCCGGCCGTACGCGGCCAGGGTCGCCCCCACCAGGCCACGCACCGCGTCGGGGTCGCCGATGTCGGCGGGGTGATCGAGGGCGCCGGTCTCCTCGGCGAGGCGGCGCAGCGGTTCGGGGCGCCGGCCGGAGACGACCACGTGGTGTCCGGATTCGCGCAGCAGCCGGGCGGTCGCGGCGCCGATGCCCGTACCGCCCCCGGTGACGACGATAACTCGCTGGTCCACCATGGCGGTTCAGCCTCCCGAACGGTTGTCCACAGTGCGCGTGATCATATGTCAGGCGCGGTTCGGCGGGTCGTCCCGGGCCCGGCCCGGAGGGGGCCGAGGACAACTCGGTCAAGGCGTTGAACGAGCTCCGCGACCTGGTGCACGAGGGGCACCCGCCGCTGCTGGCCGACCGCGGCCCGGTGGACGCGGTCCGCACGCCCGCACTGGAACTCCCCGTACGGGCACAGGTGGCGGTGCACGACAACGACGTCGGCGGCGCCGCCCCAGAACAGTGGATTCCTCATCTCGGAGAGGACGGGTTGCCCGGCTCCAGATGGTCATCACCGACGCCGACGACCTGGAGGTGGCCGGGCAGGCCGGCAACGGCATCGAGGCGGTCCGGCTGGCCGAGGAACTGAGCCCCGACGTGGTGGTGATGGACATCCGGATGCCCGGCATGGACGGGATCGAGGCCACCCGACTGATCACCGCCGGCCCCGGTGCGGCGCACGTCCTGGTGCTGACCACCTTCGATGACGACGACTACGTCTACGCCGCGCTGCGCGCGGGCGCGTCCGGCTTCCTGGTCAAGGACATGGCGCTGGACGACATCCTCGCCGCGATCCGCGTGGTCGCCGCCGGGGACGCCCTGATCGCGCCGAGCGTGACGCGCCGTCTGATCGCGGAGTTCGCCGAGCGCCCCGCCCCCGCCCCCGCCCGGGGACGGAAACCGGTGGACGGTCTCACCGACCGGGAACGCGAGGTGTTGACCCTGGTCGGACGCGGCCTGTCCAACGCGGAGATCGCCGGCGAGCTGGTGATCAGCGTGGCCACCGTGAAGACGTACGTGACCCGACTGCTCGCCAAGCTCGACGCCCGCGACCGGGTCCAGCTCGTCATCATCGCCTACGAGACGGGGCTGGTCGCTCCGCCGCGGTGAGCTCCGCCGTGTGTGCCGCCCCCCGCGGGGGCCCGCCGCGCTAGCGGGTGCACAGGCCCAGCGTGAGGACCCTGGTGATGGTGTCGTTGACCTTGGGCGAGGCGGTCAGGTTGCGGTTGAGCGAGAAGGTGATCTGCCGCTTGCCGTCGCCGGTGGTGAAGCTGAAGGTCTCGTAGCCGGCGATGCTGCCGCTGTGCCCCCAGGCGGCGGTGCCGTCCGCACAGTAGGTGCGGCTCTCCAGTCCCAGGCCGTAGCCGCGGCCGTCGTCCACGGGGTGCGCGGTGCGCATCTCCTCGAGCAGGTCCGCCGGGAGCAGCCGGCCGTCGAACAGGGCGCGGTAGAAGCGGTTGAGGTCGTCCGCGGTGGAGATCATCGTGCCGGAGCCCCAGATGGCGTTCGGGTTGAAGGTGGTGAGGTCGGCCGGCGGGGCGGTGGGGCCGTCGGCCCATTCGTAGCCGTGCAGGTGCGGGCCGGAGAGTTCCGCGGTGGTCGGGAAGGAGGTGTCGCCCAGGTGCAGCGGGCGCACGATCCGCCGGGTGATCTCCTGGTCCAGCCGGTGGCCGGTGACGTGCTCCACCAGCAGGCCGAGGACGACGTAGTTGGTGTTGGAGTACGCCCAGGAGGTGCCGGGGGCGAACTTGGGGCCGAGCTCGGCGGAGATGGCGACCAGGTCGCGGGGGGTGTAGGTGGCCTTCTGGGCGGAGCGGAGCGGATCGGGCTCGGCGAGCAGCTTGGTGAGGAAGTCGGCGAGTCCGCTGGTGTGGGAGAGCAGCTGGCGCACCGTGATGTTCCGCCCGTTCGGGACCAGCCCGGGCAGCTCGCGCTCGATGGGGTCGTCCAGGCCGATCCTGCCCTCCGCCACCAGCTGGAGCACGACCGTCGCCACGAAGGTCTTGGTCACGCTGCCGATCCTCAACCGGTCCCCGGCCCGGGCGCGCCGGCCGTCGGCCAGGTCGGCGACCCCGGCGGCCGTGCGCCAGGTGCCCCGCCCGTCCCGGACCTCGGCGACCAGGCCCGGCACGCCCTCCGCCACCGCCTCGTCGAGCGCGCGCTGGACCGCGGCCCGGTCCACGGCGTCCGGCCGGCCCGCGGCGGCGCCGTTCCCACCGCTCGCGAAGGCCGGGCCGGTTCCGCCCGCGAGGGACGCGACGGCGAGCAGGACGGTGGCCAGGCGGGCGCCGGTGCGGTTTCCGGTCTTGGTGGTGGTGAGCACGGTGTTCGACCTCTCGGGAGTGTTCTCTGCGGCAGGAAGGATCCTGCCGGGATCACACCCGCCGGACATCGCCGTTGACGGTGAATCGGATCCTCCCTCCCCCGGGGGACGGCTCCCGCTCGCGGCGAACTCGGCTCCCCCGCACCGGGGATCCAGGACGTCGCCGTCCCCGGCCGGCACACCGGACGTCAGCAGGACCAGGCCGGAGGACGACAGCCCCACTCGCTCCAGGAGCGGTCACCGCCGGCGAGGTCGCGGTACCGGGCCAGGTCGGCGCCCGTGGCCGGGCCGAGATCGCAGCGGCCGCGCCGACGTCTCGGTCACCACAGTCCGCGCGGCCTCCTGGTCGCACAGGTTTTCGTACACAATTGCTGACAGCGGAACCTCCAGCCGAAGGGTCAACCGTGTGTACCGCGTTCGTCAGCATAGATCCGGGCTCCGCCACGCCGGTCGTCGTCCTGGCCGTGCGGGACGAGTACGTCGGCCGCGACTGGCTGCCGCCGGACAGGCACTGGCCTTCACGGCCCACCCTGGTCGGCGGCCGGGACCTGCTGGCGGGCGGCACCTGGCTCGCGGTGCATCCGGGCGGCGGCGGCGAGCCGTCCGGGATGGCGTGCCTGCTCAACGGCTTCGGCCGGGCCGCCGATCCGGCCCTCCGGCTGTCGCGCGGTGATCTGCCGCTGCTGGCGGCGGCCGACGGCGGCGCGCTGGAGGGCCTCGACCTGGAGCGCTACGACCCGTTCCACCTGGTCCGCGCGCAGGCCGGCGAGGTCCGCGTACTGAGCTGGTCCGGGCACGAGCTGCGGGAGCGGCGGCTGCCGCCCGGGCTGCACGTCGTGGTCAACGACGGGCTCGAGGGCGAGGCGGAGAACCGCACTTCCTCGCAGCGGGCCAGCCGGATGATGGCCGCCCGGATCGCGCACTTCCGCCCCCGCCTGGCAGCCGCCCGGCGCCCGGAACCGATGGCGAGCCCGGCCGGCCGCCCGACCACCGAGGCGTGGGGCCAGTGGCTGCCGATAGCCGCCGGGGACGGCCTGGAGCTCGACGAGCCCGCCGCCCTGATCCAGCGCCGCGACTTCGGAGACGGACGGATCTGGGGAACCACCTCGGTCTCGCTGGTCGCCCTCGGACGCTCCGGCGTGCGGTACGACTTCAACCCGGCGCCGGGAAGTCACGACTGGCACCAGGTCGGCCTGGGCGGCCAGGCCCGTACCGCGGTGATCTGACCGGGCGCCGCCCAACCCGCCGGCCGCTCAGCGAGTGGTGCAGCCGCCGTTGGCGAACGGGGTCCGGCCGGTGATCCACCAGCTGTCCGTGGCCGGGAGGTTTACGACCGGGATGCGGGTGGAACCGCCACGGCCCAGGACCCGGCACAGCCGAGCCGGGCCCTCCCGGGGCGCGGCTCACCGGCCGTGCCCCGGTGGGCCGCGCTCACCGGGGTGGCAACTGCTCCCCGAGACCGGTCAGTTCCAGCAACTCCAGCAGCTCCCGGCCAGCGCCGCGCAGGCGGATCTCGCGGCCGCCCCGCCGAGCAGTCAACTGCAGCCCGGCCAGAGCGCCGACAACGCCGAGGGTTCCGCCGTCCGCCGGGTCGAACGCGCTCACGTCGCACTCCACCACTCGGGGGCCGTCCGCGCGGGACTCCCGCAGCTGTCCGTGCAGCCCGTCCCAGTCCGCCGGCCCTGGTCGTGCGACCAGAACAAGTACCTGTGTCTCTTCGGTCTCCATACCGAAAGGGACCCGTCCTACCTCCCGGACTCATCGGTGCCGTCCGGACCTCGTTCCGTCACCCCGGCCTCGGCCCGGGCAACCGGCCGGGTCGTAGGATGACATTCCGACCGACCAAGGAGACTTGATGACCAGTCAAATCGACCGGACCGGCGATCTGTTGAACGACCTGTGGCAGTCCTGGGCCGAGCGCGGACGGCAGCTGACACCCGAGGCCTGGGCGGCTCCGACCCGGCTGCCCGGCTGGTCGGTGCAGGCGCTGTTCGGCCATGTCGCGCCCGACCCGGCGATGTTCGCCCAGCTGCGGGACGTCCTGACGGAGGGGCCGGCCGTCGTCACCAGCGGGGCGGAGATCCTCCGGATCTACAACCGGCCGGGCGGTGTCGCCCACACGGCCGCCGGGACGATCGAGGAGCAGGCCCGCGAGGTGGCCGAGGCGGTGTCGCCGGAGCAACTGGTCAGGCGGTTCGCCGTCGAGGCTCCGGAGGCGTTGGCCGAACTCGCGGACGTACCGCCGACCGCAGTGGTCGCGCATCCGATCCTGGGGGCGGTGACCTACGGGGCGCTCGGCGAGGTCGCCGTCATGGAGGCCACGGTCCATCTGCTCGACCTGGTCGCGGCGGTCGGCGGCCCGCCGCCGCCCGCGGCCGCCCTGGCGGCCACCCGGGAGCTGCTGGCCGGTGTGCCCGATCCGGTCGCCTTCATCGAGGCCGCGACCGGCCGGGCCGATGGCCCGGTACTGCCCGTCATGCGGTGACGACGCCGCCCGTCGTGCGGTGATCCGGCCAGCGCCCCGGTGGGGCGGCTCGCGGTGGTACGGCTCCGAGGTGCCCCTCCGAAGGCCAGCTCGGCCGGACCTGCCGCCCGGCTCACCGGTTCGGCGGACCCCGCCGTCTTCAGGCTGGCTTCAGAAACGGCGTGCGATCCTGCGGCCCATGACGACCGCCCCACTCCAGCAGAACGGCCAGACGGCACCGTCCCGGCACGCGACGGCCCGGCACGCGCTGAGCAAGGTGCCGGAGGTGACGGCACTCTTCTGGATCATCAAGGTGCTGACCACCGGAATGGGCGAGACCGCCTCGGACTTCCTGGCGCACGTGATGGACCCGATGATCGCGGTCGCACTCGGCGGCACCGGCCTGGTGGTCTCGCTGGTGGTGCAGTTCAGCGTCCGCCGGTACGTGGCGTGGATCTACTGGACCACCATCGTCATGGTCAGCGTGTTCGGCACCATGGCCGCCGACGTCATGCACGTCGCCCTCGGCGTGCCGTACCTGGTGGCCACCCCGTTCTTCCTGCTCGCGCTGGCGGCGGTCTTCGGCGTCTGGTACGCGACCGAGCGGACGCTGTCCATCCACAGCATCCACACCCGGCGGCGCGAGGTCTTCTACTGGGCCACGGTGCTGGCCACCTTCGCGCTCGGCACGGCCGCGGGCGACCTGACGGCGACCACCATGGACCTGGGCTACCTGGGCTCGGGGGTCATGTTCACGGCACTGATCGCCGTCCCCGCCCTCGCCCACCGGTGGCTCCGGCTGGGCGCGATCCCGTCCTTCTGGATCGCCTACGTGCTGACCCGCCCGCTGGGTGCCTCGTTCGCCGACTGGATGGCGGTCTCGCACGAGCGCGGCGGCCTGGACCTCGGCCTCGGGCCGGTCACCGCCGGCTGGACGGCCGCCATCCTGACCCTGGTCGGCTACCTGGCGGTGTCCCGCAAGGACGTCTCCCGCTGACCCGTCCCGCCTTCCGGTCCCCGGTGTGAACCCTGCGTCGTGGCGCGGGGATCCGCCGGGGATCGTCGTTGTCCCGGAGTAGCGTTTCGCACCAGGTGCTGACCCAGGCGGGAGGCCGGGATGACGACAGGTACGGGGCACACGGGCCACGGCACGACGGCGGGCGCGGGCCACCTGGGCCATGGCATGACGAGCGGCTACGCGCCGGTCCACGGCCTCCGGATGTACTACGAGGTCCGGGGCGGCGGGCGACCGCTGGTGCTGCTGCACGGCGGCATGCACACCATCGGACTGACCTTCGGTCCGCTGCTGGACGAACTCGCCGAGAACCACCGGGTGATCGCCGTCGAGCTGCAGGGCCACGGCCACACCGAGGACACCGACCGGGAGATGACGCTCGGCAACCACGCGGCCGACGTCGCCGCGCTGCTCGGCGAACTCGGCGTGGCACAGGCCGACTTCTTCGGCTTCAGCCTCGGCGGCATGGTCGCGCTGGAGCTGGCGGTGACCAGGCCCGAGCTGGTGCGCAGGCTGGTGCTGGGCTCGGTGCCGTACCGTCCCGACGGGTACCACGAGCTGCCTCCCGGTTCGGACCGGCTGCCCACCGAGGCCGAGCTCCGGTCCTGGGAGCAGGCGTACCGGCAGGTCGCCCCGGATCCGGACCACTTCGGCGAGCTACTCCGTCGCACCTCCGCGATGGTGTCGGCGGTGGAGGGCTGGTCGGCCGAGCAGCTCCGGGAGCTCGGTTCCCCCACCCTGCTGCTGCTCGGCGACCACGACTTCGTCCGGCTCCCGCACGCGGTCGAGATGCTCGACCTGATCCCCGACGCCCGGCTGGCGGTGCTTCCCGGTGCGACGCACACGGAGGTGGCCCGGCGGCCGGAGCAGGTGCTCTCGCTGATCGGCCCCTTCCTGGCGGCCGGGGACGAGGGCGACGCGGCACGTTCCGCCGATCTGCCAGGACCAGCCAGTCCGTGACAAGCTGTTCCCTGCTTACCCATCAAGCAGAGGGAGAACCATGAGCACGGTACGACTCACCACCAACTTCGGCGACATCGACATCGAGCTGGACGCCGCCAAGGCTCCGAAGACCGTCGAGAACTTTCTGAGCTACGTCCGCAGCGGCCACTACGACGGCACGATCTTCCACCGGGTGATCGCGGGCTTCATGATCCAGGGCGGTGGCTTCACCGGGGACATGGCCCAGAAGCCGACCCAGGCCCCGATCCAGAACGAGGCGGACAACGGCCTGACCAACGTCCGCTACTCCATCGCGATGGCCCGGACCAGCGACCCGCACTCGGCCACGGCCCAGTTCTTCATCAACGTGTCGGACAACGACTTCCTCAACTTCAAGGCGAAGAACACCCAGGGCTGGGGCTACACCGTCTTCGGCAAGGCCGTGGCGGGCACCGACGTCGTCGACAAGATCGCCGGGGTCCGCACCGGCTCGCTCCGCGGCCACGGCGACGTCCCGACCGAGCCGATCGTGATCGAGAAGGCCGAGGTCGTCTCCGAGGGCTGACCTCGGCGGCACGCGGCTCCGCCCGACCGGCCGTGTGCGCGGAGGTCCCCGCGGGGGCCGGCCGCGCACCGGCCAGGCGGAGTACCGCGCCCCCGGGCGCCGTCTCAGGAGCCCCGGGGCCCGCGCTGGCGCGGTACGAACCCCCGGCCGCCGCCGGCCGTGCAGCCGCCGGCCTCGCCCCCCAGCGCACAGCCGCCCGACTCGGCCTGCCGTACCGTCCACGGCAGGGTGCCGTAGAAGGAGACGGCCGCCGCGCCGCAGCGCGGGGTCAGTCCGGTGACGGCCTTCGGCAGCCGGCCGCCGGGCTCGACCCACCGGAGCGACCAGGCCAGCCGGAAGTCGCTGCCCGCGGCCAGCCCGGACCGCTCCAGGATCGGCCGCACCACCTCCTCGGCGATCCGCGCGCAGACGATCGCCTCCAGCACCACCAGCACGCCCGGCCGCAGACACCGGCTCACCGCCTCCGCGGCGCCCCTGACCGCGTCGAGGTCCAGAGCACGGGCCCCGGTCCGCGGCACTGCCGCGCAGACCACCACCGTCCCGACGGTCCGCAGAACCCGCTCGTCGGTGCTCGCGGCGAAGCCCTCGCGCAGCATCCGGTCCACGGCGTGCTCGTCCCGGTCGAAGAGGACGACCCGCCACCCCGCGTGGCGCGCGGCGCGGGCGAGCGCGCGCCCGACACGCCCGAGCCCGACGACGGCCAACCCCTCGCGCACTGCCCTCTCCCCTCTATCAGCCCTGATGTCAACTGACCTGCCATCGGGGCTCGTTACGCGACCCAGCGGGTTTTCGCCTCAGGTTAGGGACAGCTCCGGCCATGGCGGCTCGGGTTCTTTCGGGGAGTTTTCACACCATGTCGAAGATTTTGCATTCCGCCCCGGCCCTCCTGCGACGGCCGGCTCCCGGGCAGGTCAGCCGGTTTCCGCGCGGGCCGGTCGGCATTCCGCGCGGGCCGGCCCGGCGAGCCGCTCTCCGCTCAGCCGTGGCCGAAGCGGAAGCCCACCCCGCGCACCGTGACGATCCAGGTCCCGGAACCCAGCTTGTTGCGCAGGCTGTTGACATGGGTGTCGATCGTCCGGCTCCGGCTCACCTCGGCGTTGCCCCAGACCTGACGCTCTATCTGCACCCGCGACACCACCGCGTCCGGCTGCGAGGCCAGCAGGTGCAGCAGGTCGTACTCCTTGCGGGTCAGCTCCACCGGCCGCCCGTGCACGCTGACCTCCCGGCAGCCGGGCGCGATGCGCAGCGCACCGCGGGTGATCGGCCGGGCGACGGCGGGCCACGGCCTGACCCGCCGCATCACGGCCTCCATCCGGGCGATCAGCTCCAGGAACCCGTACGGCTTGACCAGGTAGTCGTCCGCGCCGGACCGCAGGCCGAGCACCCGGTCCAGCTCGGTGCCCCGGGCGGTCACCGCGATCAGCGGGGTGTCACCCGCGGCCCTGATCTCCCGGCAGACCTCCAGGCCGTCGAGGTCGGGAAGGTCGAGGTCCAGCAGCACCATGTCGGCGCTGCGGTACGCGCGCAGCGCCTTGCCGCCGGTGTCCACCCGGACCGCGTCATGGCCGTGCCGGCGCAGGCCCTGGACCAGGCGCTCGGCCGCAATCGGATCGGCCTCCACCACCAGCACCCGCCAGCCGCCCCGGCGCGCCGATCCGTGACGTGCCGACGGTTCGGTGCGTTCTCCCGGCATTGACTCCCCCATGCATCCGCCCTGAGGCGCTCTCCCTCCCGAGGCACGGCTCAGGAGGAGCCCGTGCCGGGGCTCCTCCTGATGCCGTTCAGGACGATGGCGAGGATCCCCTCCAACTCGCGGTGCAGGGGCCACTGTTCCTCGGCCCTGGTCCAGCGGTAAAGGGCGCCCAGGTAGGTGTCCCGCAGGATGTTCCCCACCCGGGCCGAGTCGATGCCGGCGGCGAACTCCCCTCCAGCCCGCCCCCGTTCGACGATCTCGGCGAAGATGTGCGCGGCGTACGGCTCCTCCAGCAGCGGCTGGCCCGCCTGCACCCAGGCCTTCAGCATGGCCGGGGTGGTGTGCCGCTCCTCCTCGTTGATCCGGCTGAGCACCGTCATGCAGCGCTGCAGCCGGAGTTCGAACTCGCCCCCCTCCGCGAACACATCCCCCTCCAACTCGGCCTTCAGCCGGGCCCGGCGCCGCTCGCCCCACTCCGCGATGAGGTCTTCCTTGCGCTGGAAATGGTTGAAGAACGTGCCCCGCGCGACATCGGCACGCTCGGCGATCGCGTCGACCGACGTGGCGTCATACCCTTGCTCGGCGAAGAGCTCCAAGGCGGCCTGGTAGACCCGCTCCCTGATCCGCTGTTTGTTGCGCTCGCGTCGCCCTGGTGCCGCTGCTGCGGTCGGCCGCTCCATCCGCTGCTCCTCCCCCGCGCCTCGGTGGTGTTACCGGCCGACTACTGACAGCCCCTGCGCAAGTTATACCAGAACACAATCTTGGTCTGTAGTACATGTTTGACCTGCGGCCTCCCCCTGGTCCGCCACGGTCACCAGCCCGGCGCAGAGCTCGCCCGCGCTCTCCGGCCCCAGCAACCGGTCGACCGAAACCCGTACCGCACACTCCCGCTCCAGGCGGCGGCGCAGCTGGACCGCCATGATCGAATCCAGCCCCTGCTCCCGCAGCGACCTGTCCTGGTCCAGTCGCGCCACCGGCAGCCCCAGCACCGCGGCCGCCCGGGCCAGCAGGGCGTCCCGGCCCGCCCGCGCGGACACCGGCTCACCGGCCAGCACCAGCCGCTCGATCTCGGACGGGCCCGACGGCTGCGGCGGCACCCACCCCGGCGCGACCGTGCCGGCGGCCCGGAGCGGCCCGGGTGCGGGGACGGGGGCGGGGCCAGCACTCCCGCCGTCGACGCGGTGCAGCGTGATGCCGCAGAACTCCGCCAGCACCACGCCGTCCAGGCCGAGCAGCGCGACATCGGCCCGGTCGGGACCGTCCTGGTCGGCGGGGCGGAACCTGGCCAGGGTCCAGTACTCGGCCGGCAGCTCCGCCACGGCCAGGATCACCCGGGTGATCCCGGTCGGCACATAGGCCACCCGGTCGGTCTCCTCCCCGGCCCCCGGCCAGGTGGCCAGCAGCGGCTGCAACGCCGCCTCCCAAAGCGCGCCCTGCCGGGCGACCTCCCCGTCCGCTTCCCCGGCACCCGGGGCCGCCAGGGCGTCCGGCCGGGACATCCGGGCCACCGACTCGCCCTCGGTGCGCCACATCCGCCGGACGGTCCGCAGGTGGGGCGGTATCTCGTAGCCGCGCTCGCGCGCGAGGGCCAGGAAGGCGTCCGCCGAGAGGTAGCCGGTGCAGCGGGCGAGCGCGCTGTCCAGGCAGTACTCGCGCCCGGCGGAGAGCCGCCCGCCGGCCTGGTCGTCGGTCCGCAGCCGGGCGTGCAGGCCGAACACGGCGTTGCCGGCCGGGCCCACGGCGTGCACCGTGGTCTCCCACAGCTCGGCCCCGGCCTCCCGGACGACGGCCGTCGGCCGCCAGCGCACCCGCAGTCCCTCGGCCCAGCCCTCCTCGACCAGCTCGGAGCCGAAGCGGGCCTCCTCCAGCACCCACCGGCCCTCGGCAGCGGGTGCACCGGCGGAACGATTCAGCGCGCCCAGCAGGTACACCGCCCCCGGCAGCGGCAGACTGCCCCGGAAGGAGGTGCCGCCGACCCGGGCCAGCGGCAGGAGCAGGCACCGCTCCGACGAATCCGCCCAGCGCGGGATCCGGCCGTCCAGGGCGGGCTCGTCCCGGTACTGCTCGGTGTCCCAGGTGTAGCCCGGCAGCGGCACCCGCTGGGTGTCGCCGTACCAGCGCTGCCAGTCGATCCGGGTGCCGTGGGCGAACAGGCGCCCCGCCGCTCTGGCCATCGCGAGCTGCTCCGACTGCCCCCGGTACAGGCTCGGTACCACCCGGGGCAGGGCCCCGGCCGCCCTCAGGGTGTCCTCGGTGGCACCGGTCAGCAGCGGGTGCGGGCTGATCTCCAGGAACACGTGCTCACCGCGCCCGGCCAGCGCCGTCACCGCCCCTGCGTACCGGACCGGCCTGCGCAGGTTGTCCATCCAGTACGCCGCGTCCAGCTCGCCGCCCGGCACGGGACGGCCGTGCACGGTGGAGTACAGCTCGACCGTGCCGGGCCCGGGCCGCAGCCCGGCGAGCTCGGCGAGCAGGTCCTCGCGCAGCTCGTCCATGTCCGACGAGTGCGAGGCGACGTCCACCCTGACCGGGCGGCAGAACACCTCGCGCTGCCGCAGTTCGGCCGCGACGGCGTCCAGCACCTCCCGGTCGCCGGCCAGCACGCTGGAGGTGGGCGAGTTCTCCACGGCCAGCCCCACCCCGGCGCCGAACGTGGCGGCCAGCGCCTGCGCCCGCTCGCCCGGCAGCTCGACCAGCAGCATCGCGCCCCGGCCGGACAGCCTGGCCATCAGGGCGCTGCGCCGGCAGATCACCGCGGCCGCGTCCGCCATCGTCAGGGCCCCCGCGACCCGGGCGGCGGCGCTCTCCCCCATGCTGTGGCCGAGGCAGACCAGCGGCTGAACGCCGTGGCTGCGCCAGGCCTCGGCCAGCGCCACCTCCATCGCCCAGAGCAGCGGCTGCACCACGGCCACCCCGCCGTCCACCTCGCCCTCCTCCGCGGTCAGCGCGGCCAGCGGCGACCAGCCGGTCTCGGCCCGTACGGCCCGGTCGCACTCGGTCATCGCCGCCCGGAAGGCCGGCCACCCCTCCAGCAGCTCGCGCCCCATCCCGGCCCACTGGGAGCCCTGGCCCGGGAAGACGAACACGGTCGGCGCACCGTCCGCCGCCGCCTCGGCCGCGATGGCGCCGTCCGGGGTCTCCTCCCCGGCGGCCAGCGCCCGCAGCGTCTCGGCCAACCCGTCATGGTCCGTGCCCACCGCCCACAGCCGGTACGGCTGCGCGTCGCGGCGCTGCGCCGCACTCGCGCACAGGTCGCGCAGCGCTTCCCCGCGCCCGGCGCCGGCCAGGTGTCCGGCGTAGGCGCGCGCGAGGCGCCGCAGCGCCCGGGGCGACCGGGCCGAGAGCACCAGCAGCTCGGGGGTTCCCGGTGCCGGGCGCTCGAGCTCCGGGGCGGCCGCCGACCGGTACGCCCCGACCACGACGTGGGCGTTGGTCCCCGACAGGCCGAAGGAGCTGACCCCCAGCAGCGCCGTCGGACCGGCCGGCCGCAGCGGCCCGCGCTCCGCGGCCACCCGCAGCGGCAGGGCGCCCTCGGCGAGCAGCCGCTGCGGGGTGCGGCAGTGCAGCGAGGCGGGCACCTCGCCGTGCCTGGCCATCAGCACCGCCTTGATCAGGCCGGCGATCCCGGCCGCCGCCTCGGCGTGCCCGATGTTGGACTTCACCGAGCCGATCAGCAGCGGCCGCTCGGCCGGCCGCGCCCCGTCCATCGCCTCGGCCAGCGCGCTCAGCTCGACCTCGTCCCCGGCGACCGTCCCGGTGCCGTGCGCCTCGACGTAGTCCAACTGCGCGGGGGTGATGCCCGCGGTGTCGCAGGCCTCGCGGAGCATCTGCACCTGTCCGTCCACGGCGGGTCGCAGCAGGAAGCCGCTGGCCCGGCCGTCGTTGGTGACCGCGCTGCCGAGCAGCAGGGCGTGCACCTGGTCCCCGTCCCGCTCGGCGTCCTCCAGCCGCTTGAGCACCACCACGCCGATGCCCTCGCTGCGGACGAAACCGTCCCCGTCGGCGTCGCCGAACTTGCACCGGCCGTCGGCGGCGAGCATCCCGGCCTGCGAGTACGCCACCGCGTCGTCCGGGGCCAGGATGACGTTGACGCCCGCCGCGATCGCCAGGTCGCTCTCCCCGGTGAGCAGGCTCTGCCGGGCGGAGTGCACGGCGACCAGCGAGGAGGAACAGGCGGTGTCGGTGACGATGCTGGGACCGCGCAGGTCCAGGGCGTAGGAGAGGCGTCCTGCGGTGACCGCACGGATCCGGCGGCCCGCGGAGTCGTGGATCCCTCGCCGGGACAGCGGCTGCGGCAGGTCGGCGTACTCGGCGGTGGCCTGCCCGACGAACACCCCGGACCGGCTGCCCGCCAGCGAGGAGGGGCGGATGCCCGCGTCCTCCAGCGCCTCCCAGGCGACCTGGAGCAGCAGCCGCTGCTGCGGGTCCATGGTCCTCGCCTCGGCCGGCGAGATGCCGAAGAAGGCGGCGTCGAAGCCGAAGACGTCCGTCAGGAAGCCGCCGTGGCGCGAGACCGTCTTGCCCGCGATGCCCGGTTCGGCCTGGTAGTACGCGTCGATGTCGAAGCGGTCCGCCGGGACCGGTGTCACCGCGTCGGTGCCCGCCATGAGCAGCGACCAGTACCGATCGACCCCCTCGGCCTGCGGAAACCGGCACCCCAGGCCGACCACCGCCACCGGCCGGCTGAGCTCCCCTTGCCTGCCACGCCCCATAGCCACAGATCTTCCCGTTCCGAAGGACGACTCATGTCGATTGATGTGCTGGAGTCCAAAGATGGACTCGACTGCATGTTATTGGCCCATACCTGACCCCGACACTGCCGTCTTGACCTTCTCTTTACCGGATCTGTACGCACTTCCGGTGATGCCCCGCCCAGGATTCGAAGGTCACGGTGAGTACAAATGGCCGCGCACCACGCCCCGCGCCCCACCCCTCCTCATATGATCGGAGCGACATGCGTCATCCTTGGTGATGCAGTCTTGACGAGTAGGACCGCCCCACACCCAGCAGGAGGAAGCTCGTGGACGACGTTCTGCGGCGTGCCGCGCTCTTCGCGGCTCTCGACGACGATCAGGCCGCCGAGCTGCGCGCTTCCATGACCGAGGTGACACTCGCCCGCGGCGAGTCGCTGTTCCACGAGGGCGACCCGGGCGACCGGCTCTACGTCGTGGTCGAGGGCAAGGTGAAGCTGCACCGCGCCTCGCCGGACGGCCGCGAGAACATGCTCGCCGTCCTCGGCCCCAGCGAGATGATCGGCGAGCTGTCGCTCTTCGACCCGGGCCCGCGCACCGCGACCGCCACCGCGCTCACCGAGGTCAAGCTGCTCGGCCTCGGGCACGGCGATCTGCTGCCGCTGCTGCACGCCCGCCCCGAGGTCTCCATCGCGCTGCTCCGGGCCATCGCCCGCCGCCTGCGCCGGACCAACGACGTGATGTCCGACCTGGTCTTCTCCGACGTGCCCGGCCGGGTGGCCAAGGCACTGCTCGACCTCTCCCGCCGCTTCGGCGTGCAGTCCGAGGAGGGCATCCACGTCGCCCACGACCTGACCCAGGAGGAGCTGGCCCAGCTGGTCGGCGCCTCCCGCGAGACGGTCAACAAGGCGCTCGCCGACTTCGCCGGCCGAGGCTGGCTGAAGCTGGAGGCCCGCGCGGTCGTCCTGATGGACGTCGAGCGGCTCTCCCGCCGCTCGCGCTGAGCACCGGTCACTGAACCGGCAGGGGCCCGAGGACAGCTCCCCGGGTCCTGCCGGCGTGCCCTGACCCGTGACGGCAGGCTCCGCCGGGCGTCAGATCAGGCCGTGCTCCTCCAGATAGCTGAGCTGGGCCTGGACCGACAGTTCGGCCGCCGGCCAGAGGGAGCGGTCCACGTCCGCGTACACCCGGGCCACCACCTCCGCGGCCGTCCGGCACCCGTCCTCGACCGCCGTCTCCACCTGGGCGAGCCTGGTGGCCCGGTGCGCCAGGTAGTAGTCGACCGCGCCGAGCGCGTCCGCGAGCACCGGGCCGTGTCCCGGCAGCACGGTCCGTACGCCGTGCTCGGCCGCCATGGTGTGCAGCCGCCGCAGTGAGTCCAGGTAGTCGCCGAGCCTGCCGTCCGGATGGGCGACCATCGTGGTGCCCCGGCCGAGCACGGTGTCCCCGGTGATGATCGCGCCGTCGGCCGGCAGGTGGAAGGTCAGCGAGTCCGCGGTGTGCCCGGGCGTGGCGACCACCCGCAGCTCCAGACCGCCGACGTCGAGCACCTGTCCGCCGTGCAGCCCCTCGGAACCCAGCCGGTGCGCCGGGTCGAGGGCCCGCACCTCGGTGCCGGTCAGCTCGGCGAAGCGGGCGGCCCCCTCGGCGTGGTCGTGGTGCCCGTGGGTGAGCAGCGTCAGCGCCACCCGCTTGCCGCGCTGCTCGGCGGCGTCGACGACCCGACGCAGATGGCCCTCGTCCAGCGGGCCCGGATCGACCACCACCGCGAGGTCCGAGCCCGGTTCGGAGAGCAGCCAGGTGTTGGTGCCGTCCAGGGTCATCGGCGACGGGTTGGGCGCCAGCACGCACAGCGCCCGGGCGGTGGCCTCACCGCCGACGGTGGCGGCGGGGTCGCCCGGCAGCAGTCCGCTCACCGGCCGCCCTCGCTGCTCCGGATCAGTGAGCGCAGCGGGAGGGCGCGCTCCAGCGGGCGCTTGCCGGTCTCGCCGGCCGGTGCGGCGTCGTAGCGGCTACCGGCCGGCGTACGGGCGGGGAGCGAACGGATCGGCGCGGCGTCGCCCGGCAGGGCGCGTGCCGGGCGCGGAGCCACTTCGTCGTGGTTCATCGGGCGGGATTCCTTCCTGGGTTCGCAAAGTGGCCGTGGGGGCACGGGCCGGTCCATCAGCGGGTCACGGCGGGAAGTGGCCGTCGATGGTCAGCTCCTCGTACCCAGACCATCGCACCGTCAGGCGGTCGCCGGCCACCGTGGCCCGGCCGAGGACGGGTTCGACCCGCCGGTCCGCCGCCGCCGTGAGCGCCTCCGCCGCCGTCCGCACCGGCAGCAGCTCGCGCAGCACCGTCACGGTCGGCGGCAGCATGCCGTACCGGCCCTCCGCATGACCCCGGACGGCCTCGGCGGGCGGCAGCCAGGCGACCCGGTCGGCCTCGCCGACCTGGAGCGCGGCCTGCTGGTCGGCGGGCAGCGCGGCGACGAAGAACCAGGTGTCGTACCGGCGCTCCTCGAAGGCCGGGGTGACCCAGCGGGCCCAGGCGGCCAGCAGGTCGCTGCGCAGCAGCAGCCCGTTGCTCTGCAGGAAGTCGGCGAAGGAGAGCCGGTGGGCCTCCAGGGCGGCCCGCTGCTCGGTCCAGTCCCGGGGCGCGGCGGTGCTGTGGGCGTCCGGCCCGGCCAGCAGCACACCTGCCTCCTCGAAGGTCTCCCGGACGGCCGCGCAGACCACCGCCTGCGCGGTGCGGGCGTCCACGCCGAGCCGCTCGGCCCACTCCCGCGGCGAGGGCCCGGCCCAGGCGAGTTCGGCCTCGGCGTCGCGCGGGTCGACTCCGCCGCCCGGGTAGGCGTACATCCCGCCCGCGAAGGCCATGGAGGTGCGGCGGCGCAGCAGGTACGCCTGCGGACCCTTGGCCGCGTCGCGCAGCAGCACCACCGTGGCGGCGGGCTTCGGCACGGGCGGGGTCAGCTCGCCGGAGTCCACCGCCCGGATCCGGGCGGGCCAGGAAGGCGGCATCGGGGCCGACGGTGCTCGGTGATCCATGCCCGGATGCTAAGCGGGCGAGGCCCGGCTTGGACAGAGCCCGGAGGAACCGCGGCGGCCGGGGTCGGGCCATGACCGGCCCCGGCCGCCCCGTACCGTCCGTCAGGCGCCGGCCCGGACCCGGACCTGGATCTCGACCTCGACCGGGGCGTCCAGCGGCAGGACCGCGACGCCGACCGCGCTGCGGGCGTGCACACCGGCCTCGCCGAGCGCCTCGCCGAGCAACTCGCTGGCACCGTTGATCACGGCGGGCTGGCCGGTGAAGTCGGGGGCGGAGGCGACGAAACCGACCACCTTGACGACCTGCTCGATCCGGTCCAGGTCGCCGATCACGGACTTCACGGCGGCCAGCGCGTTGAGCGCACAGGTCTGCGCCAGCTGCTTGGCCTCGTCCGGGGTGACCTCGGCGCCGACCTTGCCGGTCTTCGGCAGCTTGCCCTCGACCACCGGCAGCTGGCCCGAGGTGAAGACGTACTCGCCGGAACGGATCGCCGGGACGTACGCGGCCACCGGCTTGGCCACCTCGGGGAGGGTCAGGCCGAGCTCGGCCAGCTTCTCCTCAACCTTGCTCATCAGCTCTTCTCCCGCTTGAGGTAGGCAACCAGCTGCTCGGGGTTGTTCGGCCCCGGGACGACCTGGACGAGCTCCCAGCCGTCCTCGCCCCAGGTGTCGAGGATCTGCTTGGTGGCGTGCACGAGCAGCGGCACGGTGACGTATTCCCACTTGGTCATGGCGCTGACTCTAGACGAGGACCGGCCACCGCCCGTGCCGCACGCACCGGGTCCGCCGGGCCGCGCACCGCGGGTGTGAGGTGAGCCACAAAGCGGGCATGAATCCGCCGGGGTGCCAGGGTGCTCCCCGCATCGCGAGCCGCCGCTGGTTACCCTCGCGGGAAGGGCACCCCAGGGGTGCCGGCCAACGGACGGACGGAGACGGAGCGTGGCGAGCACTCCCGGCCCAGCGGACCGACCCACCTCGAAGGGTGCCCCCGCGGGGCGCTCCGGGGCGGGCGGGCCCGGCGCACCGGACGGGGAGAGCGCGCCGGACGCCACCGGCGGCCCGGACTGGGAGGGCGTCCGGCTGCACGTCGTCAGCGGCAAGGGCGGGACGGGCAAGACCACGCTGGCCGCCGCGCTGGCCATAGCCCTCGCCGCCGAGGGCGGCCGGACACTGCTGATCGAGGTCGAGGGCCGGCAGGGCATCGCCGAGCTGTTCGGGATCGCCGCACTGCCCTACGAGGAGCGGAAGATCGCCGCCGTCACCCCGGCCCAGCTCGGCCTGCCCGGCAAGGGCTCCGGGGAGATCTTCGGGCTGGCGATCGACACCGAGCTGGCACTGCTCGAGTACCTCGACATGTTCTACAAGCTCGGCCTGGCCGGGAAGGCCCTGCAGAAGGTCGGATTCGTCGACTTCGCGACCACCATCGCACCGGGTGTCCGGGACGTGCTGCTGACCGGCAAGGCCTGCGAGGCGGCCCGCCGCAAGGGCCCCGACGGACGCCGCGCCTACGACGCGATCGTGATGGACGCGCCGCCCACCGGTCGGATCACCAGATTCCTGAACGTCAACTCCGAGGTGGCCGGGCTGGCCAGGATCGGGCCGATCCACGGCCAGGCGCAGGCGGTGATGCGGGTGCTCAGGTCGCCGGAGACCGCGGTGCACCTGGTCACCCTGCTGGAGGAGATGCCGGTGCAGGAGACCGTGGACGGCGTCACCGAACTGCACGAGGCCCGTCTGCCGGTCGGCGGCGTGCTGGTGAACATGGTCCGCCCGCCGGTCCTGGACGCCGCCGCGGTGGCGGCGGTTGACGGGGACCACCGCGAGGAGGTCGCGCGGGCGCTCGGCGAGGCCGGCCTCGGCGGCCGCTCACGGACGGCGGCGACGGTCCGCACGGCGGTCGAACCGCTGCTGGACCCGTTGCTCGAACAGGCCCGTGAGCACGCCGAGCGGGTCGAGCTGGAGCGCGAACAGCGTTCGGCGCTGCAGCAGTTGAGGCTGCCGACATACGAACTCCCGCTGCTCGGCGAGGGCGTGGACCTCGGCGGCCTGTACCGGCTGGCGGGCGAGCTGAAGCGACAGGGGGCAGCATGACGGCACTGCTGGCGATCGACGCACTGATCGACAACCCGAAGACCCGGATCGTGGTCTGCTGCGGCTCCGGCGGGGTCGGCAAGACCACCACCGCCGCCGCGATCGGTCTGCGGGCGGCGGAGCGCGGCCGGAAGGTGGTCGTGCTGACCATCGACCCGGCCCGCCGGCTCGCCCAGTCGATGGGCCTCACCGAGCTGGACAACACCCCGCGCCCGGTCAAGGGCACCCGGCAGATGGAAGGTGCGCCGCGAGGGGGGTTCCCCCGGACGGAGTCCGGGGGAGGCTCGGTTGAGGGTGGTGGTGGGCGACGGGCGACGGAAGGTGCGCCGCGAGGGGGGTTCCCCCGGACGGAGTCCGGGGGAGGCTCGGTTGAGGGTGGTGGTGGGCGACGGGCGGGCGAGTTGCACGCCATGATGCTCGACATGAAGCGGACCTTCGACGAGGTCGTGCTGGCCCACGCGGAGCCCGCCCGGGCGAAGGCGATCCTGGAGAACCCCTTCTACCAGTCCCTGTCGGCCGGTTTCGCCGGCACCCAGGAGTACATGGCGATGGAGAAGCTCGGCCAGCTGCGAGCGGCCGACGAGTGGGACCTGATCGTGGTCGACACCCCGCCGTCCCGCTCCGCACTGGACTTCCTGGACGCGCCGAACCGCCTCGGCTCCTTCCTGGACGGCAAGGTGATCCGGCTGCTGACCGCCCCCGCCAAGGTCGGCGGGCGCAGCGCGATGAAGTTCCTCAACGTCGGCATGGGCCTGCTGACCGGCACCCTCGGCAAGATCTTCGGCGCCCAGCTGCTGACGGATGTTCAGACCTTCGTCAGCGCCATGGACTCGATGTTCGGTGGCTTCCGCGAGCGGGCGGACCGCACCTACCAGTTGCTCAAGGCGCCGGGCACGGCCTTCCTGGTGGTGGCGGCGCCGGAGCGGGACGCACTACGCGAGGCGGCCTACTTCGTGGACCGGCTGGCCGCGGACGAGATGCCGCTGGCCGGGGTGGTGCTCAACCGGGTGCACGGCACCGACGCGCCCCAGCTCACGGCGGAACGGGCACTGGCGGCGGCCGAGGCGCTGGAGGAGAACGGCGCACCGAACTCCGCGGCAGCCGAGTCACTGGCTGCCGGACTGCTCCGACTGCACGCCGAACGCATGCAGATCATGGACCGGGAGCGGCGCACCCGGGACCGCTTCGTGTCGGTCTACCCGGACGTGCCGATCGTGGAGGTCGGCGCGCTACCCGGCGACGTGCACGACCTGGACGGCCTGCGCGCCATCGGCGACCGCCTCGGCAGGACGGAGTGACCTGCGGGCGGCGTGGCCCGCGGGGCGGTGCGGCGACAGGCGGAGCCCGGCGTGATGGAGGCCGACGTGACGGGACCCGACGCGGCGAAGCCCAACGTTGTACTGCGGGACGCGGCGTAGCCCGGCGGGGCGAGGCGAGCCGCCCGCCCATGGCCGGCCCGGCCGCGCTCAGCCCGCCTGGGCGTAGTCGGTGAGGATGACGCCGGTCGCCAGCGACTCCTCGTACTCCGTCCGGGCCGTCTCCAGCAGCCGGCGCCAGGACATCACCGTCGGCCTGCGGCGTAGCAGCGCCCGGCGCTCGCGCTCGGTCATGCCGCCCCACACGCCGAACTCGACCCGGTTGTCGAGCGCGTCCGCCAGGCACTCGGTGCGCACCGGGCAACCGCTGCACACCGCTTTGGCGCGGTTCTGCGCCGCCCCCTGAACAAACAGCTCGTCCGGATCACTCGTGCGGCAGGCGGCCTGCGCACTCCAGTCGTCCACCCAGCCCATGCTGGCGCCGTCCTCTCCCGAATCGGGGCTCCCCCACGGCGGCAACGGCATATTCACCGTTGCCAGTTGAGGACGTTACGGAAGAACGACAGCGCGCAACAGCCCCTACGGGCTCAATCTCAAATGACCCGATCGGACTATGGGTATCTGACTTCTCACTCGTTGGAGTGATCGCAGGTCGCAGCGCTTGTCAGAGCCACTCGGACCACTCTCGTCACGCTGCGCCATGGAGTCGCCATCAGGGCCCGATTCCAACCACCCCAAACCGTGGTGAATCGGACAAAGCTCATCACTCACAAGAGTGATGACGATGAACAGAGCGAAGCTGTCGCAGTCTTGTGACAAGCGTAGGCGAACACCTGCCCTCTCGCCGGGTATTTGGCAACGTAGGGTTTCCCCCATGGCACCTCAGCGACCCTCCCGACATCCTGTCGACATGGCCGGCCTCGGACTCAAGTTCCTGGGCACCAGTGTGCTGGCCGGACTGCTGGTCGCGGGCATGGCGATGCCCGCCGTCGGCGCACTCGGGCTGACCGCGAAGGACACCGCCGAGAGCTTCGACAACATCCCGGACGACTTCAAGACCCCGCCGCTCTCCCAGGCCTCGTACATCTACGACGCCAAGGGCGGCGTGATCGCCAAGGTCTTCGACCGGGACCGCACCGTCCTCACCAAGGACCAGATGGCCCCGATCATGCGGCAGGCCCAGGTCGACATCGAGGACAACCGCTTCTTCGAGCACGGCGCCATCGACCTCAAGGGCATCATCCGCGCGGCCAGCAAGAACGCCGAGTCCGGCTCCGCCGCCCAGGGCGCCTCCACGCTGACCCAGCAGTACGTGAAGAACGTCAACGTGGAGCAGGCCGGTGACGACCAGGACGCGTTCCTGGAAGCCACCAGGAAGAGCATGGGTCGCAAGATCCAGGAGCTGAAGTACGCCATCAAGCTGGAGGAGGACCTGAGCAAGGATCAGATCCTCACCAACTACCTGAACATCACCTTCTACGGCCACCAGGCGTACGGCGTCGAGGCGGCCGCCAACCGCTACTTCAGCAAGAGCGCCAAGGACCTGACCATCCCCGAGGCCGCGATGCTGGCCGGTCTGGTGCAGAACCCGTCGGCGTACGACCCGGTCCTGCACCCCCAGGCCGCGCAGAACCGCCGCAACACGGTGATCAACAAGCTGCTGGAGTACAAGCACATCACCCCTGAGCAGGCCAAGGACGCGCTGGCCTCCCCGCTGGGCATCAAGTACAAGGAGCCGCTGAACGGCTGCATCACCGCCCAGGCGGGCATGGGCTTCTTCTGCGACTACGTTCGGCACGTGGTGAAGATGGACCCGGTGTTCGGCAAGACCCAGGCCGACCGGCAGAAGCTCTGGAGCCAGGGCGGCCTGAAGATCTACACCACCATCGACCCCGAGAAGCAGGCGGCGGCGTACAAGGCGGTCACCACCAAGGTCAGCCCGACCGACTCCGTCTCGGCCGCGATGACCATGATCAAGCCGGGCACCGGCGAGATCCTCGCGATGGCCCAGACCCGCCCCTACGGCCTGGACGCCAAGCAGAACCAGACGGTGCTCAACCTCAACGTCGACGCGGCGATGGGCGGGGGCAACGGCTTCTCCCCCGGCTCGACCTTCAAGCCGATCCTGGCGGCGGCCGCACTGGAGTCGGGCACGCCGATCACCCAGCAGTACCCGTCCGAGCACCAGATCCCGTACCCGACCATGAGCACCTGCAACGGCAGCTGGAAGGCCGACGGCAGCACGGTCGAGAACGAGAGCTCGAGCGAGGTCGGGCCGTACGACATGAAGGAGGCGATGGCCAAGTCGGTCAACACCTACTTCGTCGAGCTCGGCAAGGACGTCGGCCTCTGTCCGATGAAGCAGATGGTCAACAAGCTCGGCATCAAGACCCTGGCCAGCGGCGCACCGCTGATCCAGCGGCCCTCGACGATCCTCGGCGCGGTCGAGGTCAGCCCGATGCGGATGGCCGCCGTCTACGCCGCCTTCGCCGCCCGCGGCCTGTACTGCGACCCGATCGCGATCAGCTCGGTGGTCGGTGCCGACGGCAAGAAGCTGGCCGTCCCGCAGGCCAACTGCACCCAGGCGATGGCCGGGACCACCGCCGACGGGGTCAACACCCTGCTGAAGACGGTGATCGAGAAGGGCACCGCGACCAACATCAAGATCAACGACGGCCGCGAGTTCGCCGGTAAGACCGGTACCACCGACAACCGCTACGCCGCCTGGTTCAACGGCTACACCCCCGACCTCGCCACCGCCGTCTGGCTCGGTGGCCCCGGCGGCAACGTCTCCATGCGCAACATCACCATCGGCGGCGAGTACTTCGACTCCGTCTACGGCGCCACCGGCCCCGGCCCGATCTGGCAGATGGCCATGAACGACGCCGTGGCGGGCACCCCGAAGAGCGGCTTCCAGCTGGTGTCCATCCCCGACCCGGCCAACCCCCCCGGCGGCACCGAGCCCGCCAACCCGGCGCCGCCCGCCGGCGACGGGGGTGCCAACGGCAACGGCACCACCGGCCTGATCAACGGCGGCTTCACCCTGCCACCGGGCATCATCGGCGGCGGCAACGGTGGGCCCGGCAAGGGCGGCAAGCACCACTGACACCTGCCGTACGACGAAGGGGTGCCCCCACAGCGGGGGCACCCCTTCATCGTGTCCGTCCTCTTCGTTTCCGTACCGGCCGGGCCTTGGCGGATCAGCCAGGACGCCGGCGGATCAGCCCGACAGTGCGGCCTTCACCGCGGCGGCCACCCGGCCGCCCTCGGCGACGCCCTCGACCTTCGGACGCACCAGCTTCATCACCGCGCCCATGCCCTGCGGTCCGGTAGCACCGCTCTCGGCCACCGCGGCAGCGACGATCGCCTTCAGCTCCTCATCGCTGAGCTGCTTGGGCAGGTAGTGCGCCAGCACCTCGCCCTCGGCGCGCTCCTGCGCGGCCGAATCCACCCGCCCGGCGTTCTCGAAGGCCTCGGCCGCCTCCCGGCGCTTCTTCGCCTCCCGGGCGATCACCTTCAGCACCTCGTCGTCCGTCAGCTCGCGCTTCTCCTTGCCTGCCACCTCCTCGCTGGTGATGGCGGCCAGTGTCAGCCGGATCGTGGACGCGCGCAGCTCGTCCCGGGCCTTGATCGCAGCCGTGAGGTCCCCGTGCAGCTGCTCCTTGAGCGTTGTCATGCTGATGAGTGTCCCACCTGCGGAAACCCGACGCCCCTGAATAACCGGCCCGGGAACCCGCGTCGCCCCGCCGGAACCACTCCCCTGGATCCGCGCCACCCCGCCGGACCCACACCCAGCCCTGCCGACCGGCCGTCAACGCGCCTTCTCCCGTTCGCCGGACAGAGCGGCGGCGGTCGGGAGAGGATGCCGCAATGTCGCGCAACGGAACCGATGCCCACCGGACCGAGAGCGACCTCCCGCCCCTGGTGGCCCAGGCGGTCGCCGCGGCCCGGGAGGCCGACTTCGCGAACTCCTGCCGCCCGGAGCAGGGCCGGCTGCTGCGCGCGCTCGCCGGCGGCGCCCATGCCCGGATCGGCGAGACCGGCACCGGCTTCGGCGTCGGACTGGCCTGGCCGGCCACCGGGGCCCGCGAGGGCGTCCGGCTGGTCAGTGCCGAGCGCGACGAGGCACGGGCCGCCGCCGCGGGACGGCTCTTCGCCAGGCACCCCGCCGTCCGGGTCCTGCACTCGGACTGGACCGAGCTGTACCGCCACGCCCCTACGACCTGCTGGTCCTCGACGGCGGTGGCCAGGCCAAGGGCGGCCCGCCGGCGCTGCTGCCGGGCGCCCCCGGGGAAGCCGCGGATCCCGTCCGGCTGCTCACTCCCGGCGGGGTCCTGGTGATCGACGATTTCACCCCGTCCCCCGGCTGGCCCCCGCTGCACCGGGGGGTGAACCCGACCGAACCCGGCTGCACAGGCTGCGGCACCCCGCGCTGCGCGCCGTCGAACTGCCGCTGGCGCCGGACCTGAGCGTGATCCTCGGGGCCCGTGCGCCACTCGGCGCCGACGCACCCGACCGGCTGTCAGCTCCCTCCTGACAGCCGGGATCCACCGAGGTCCGCGGCGGGGATCCGCAACACCGGCGGCCCCGATCCGCCGGGGCCGACAACCGGCGAATCCGGCTGCTCAGAGCGGGGAACCGCCCGTTCACACGCGCTTTCGGCGTCTGCGACCATGGACCGATGCGACCGCTGTACTCCGTCCCCCTCGGCATCGCCGCCACCGGCGCCGCCTGTCTCGTCTACTCCGTCGGCTACGAGGTCCGCTCGTTCCGGCTGCGCCGGGTCGACGTCCCGATCCTGCCGAAGGGCGCACGGCCGATCCGAGTGCTCCAGGTCTCCGACATCCACATGGTCGCCGGACAGCGCAAGAAGCACCGCTGGCTGCAGAGCCTGGCCGCGCTCCGCCCCGACCTGGTGGTCAACACCGGCGACAACCTCTCCGACCCGGACGGCATCCCGTACACGTTGGACGCCCTCGGGCCGCTGATGGAGTTCCCCGGCGTGTACGTCTTCGGCTCCAACGACTACTACGGCCCCGCCAAGAAGAACCCCGCGCGCTACCTGAAGGCGCTGCGCACCGGGGTGCACGGGCTGAACAACCCCGACGGGACCGGCCGGCGCGGCATCACCGGCGCCTGCCACATCGAGTGGGAGCAGCTCCGGGACGGCTTCGACGCGGCCGGCTGGCTCAACCTCACCAACACCCGGGGGCGACTGAAGGTCGCCGGACTCGACATCGAGTTCACCGGCCTGGACGACCCGCACATCCGCCGCGACCGCTACGCCGAGGTGGCCGGCGGCCCGTCCGCCGACGCTGACCTCTCGCTCGCCGTGGTGCACGCGCCCTACCTGCGGGTGCTCGACGCCTTCGCCGCCGACCGCTACCCGCTGATCCTCGCCGGCCACACCCATGGCGGGCAGCTCTGCATCCCCTTCTACGGCGCCCTCGTCACCAACTGCGACCTCGACACCGACCGGGTCAAGGGACTCTCCTCCCACCAGGCCGACGGCCACCGTTCCTACCTGCACGTCTCGGCCGGCTGCGGCACCAACCGCTACACCCCCATCCGGTTCGCCTGCCCGCCCGAAGCCACCCTCCTCACCCTCACCCCCAAGCCCTGACCAGCCCCCGCACGTCAATCCGCCCCTTTCGTCCCTTTTGGAGGGGCGGATTTCACCTCTCGGCGCTCGTCCGGTAGAGTTCTACTCGTTGCGACGGAGACGGAAGCAACAAAGGAAAGACCGGGGTGTGGCGCAGCTTGGTAGCGCGCTTCGTTCGGGACGAAGAGGCCGTGGGTTCAAATCCCGCCACCCCGACCCAGGTCAGAGGGCCCATCAGAGAAATCTGGTGGGCCCTCTGGCGTTGCTGCCAGCAGCAAAGTACAGCAACCACAGAGACCCCTGCCGACCTACAAGCAGGCGACGCGGACCAGGGCGCTCGCCACCGAGACTGATCGACGCCAGCAAGGTGTCGGCGATCTCCCAACCGTGACCCTCTAACGGTCGATGAGAAGTGACCCCTTCCGTGATCGAGTGATCAACCTGGCTCTACGCGAGTCAGGAGGAAGAGCGAGGAGGGCCGCCGCCCCAAGCTCCACAACTACGGCAAGCGCGCCCAGGCCGAAGCCCGCGCCTTCGAAAAGGAACTCTGCCTCTACCAGGTCCCCACAGGCGACCGGACCGGCGAGCGCCGCCCTGCCCAGGCTGAGATGCACAAGGCCGACCGCCTCGGCTGGCAGCAGACCAGCCGCGCCTGGCTGCAGGACCGTATCCGCGACACCATCCCCCACGCCGCCAACGTCGACGACAACTCCTCGCCTATCTCCAGGCCGACGGCGTCCAGGTGAAGATCCGCCCTCTGCCCTGCGGCGACCTCCAGGGCTACTCCGTCGGCCGACCCGGCGACGCCAACGCCCACGGCGAGCAGATCTACATCCCAGGCGGGGGGATCGCCCTCGACCTCTCCCTGCCCAAGCTCCGTTCCCGCCTCGCCGCCACCGCCCCGGAGGAGTACCCCACCGCCCGCCGCAACCGGCCCTCCACCACCTGGCAGCGCACCACCGACGCCCTCGACACCCTCCACCAGCACCTCGCCGAGGACACGGCCGCCGGGACCGGTGGGGACGACGCGCTGGCGCAGGCGCAGATCACGGCGCTGGGCGACATCATCAACGCCACCGCCCAGCAGGCTCCCGCCGAGCTCCAGGCCGAACTTCGAGCCGCCACCCGGGCGTTCGCCCGCGCCCAGCGCTCCCAGATCCGCGCCGACCACCAGGCCGTCGCCGGCCTTCGCCAGGCCGTCCGCGACATCGCGTACGCGGGCGACGGGCCTGGCGGCAGCACCCTTGCCGTCATGATCGCTGCCCTCGTCTGGGCGGCGGTCCTCGCCGGTCAGCTTCCACCGGCCCTCGGTGAGCCACCGATCCACGTCGCGCCGGTGCTCGGCGATCTCGTTTGCCGGAGCCAACCACGACACGTACAGGTACAGCTCTGCCAGCACCAGGCGCTCCATCGGCTGGGTCCGATCCAGTTCGTAGTGCAGGCCGTAGTGCACGACGCGGCGGCGGCCAGTCTCGTCCTCGGTCCAGCCGGACTGCTCGGCGTTGGCCGGGTCCTGGGTGCGCCGCCAGATGCCCTCCTCGACGGCCGGGCGGCGCTGCCCACCAGCCTCCGAAGAGAAGTTTTCCTCCCAGACGCTGCCCTGAGTGCGGGTCAGGGAGTCGATCGCGGGATGGGGCAGGAACACGATGGTCCTCCTGCTCAGACCAGCGTTCAGAATCGCTTCACCACCGGGCTGAAGCCCGGCGCACTGCGATTAATTCCGGTAGCTCAGGTCGGACGTCAGGATGTCGGCGCGCTGCTTCCCGTCGCGCCCCCGCACGATGTTCCGGGCCAGGCCAACCGCGACTTCCACGGCGAGCGTGCCGCAGGTGACCAGCGCAACCGAGTCCTCGGGCCGTCCAACCGCGTGGCACAGCCGTTCCATCAGCTCCATCTGGATGTGGGGCTGCATTACGGCGGCGCCGGCGAACGTCGCCTGGGCGAACTGCGCCTCGATGCGGGAGATGACCCGCGAACTGCCCTGCCGACGTTCACTCGAGGTGGAGCCAGGGGCCGCGCGCAGCCACGACATCGAGGTCCGGCAGGGGCCTGGACGACGTGAGCAGCCGCTGGCGACGGGGCATGTGCTGATCCACGGAGACGAAGTCCCTTCTGGTTGTAGTCACATGGCTTGCAGCTGGTTGCCCTGGCGCATCCGGCGAAGGGGTCAGGCGGCATGCCCGGGCCGGGAGCCGACAGTCGCGCGCGGCGACCGTATCGGCGCGGGCGTGGGAATCGGGAGCGTGCGGAGCGCGGCCCGCACCACCCGGCGCGGCGCGGCCAGGAGTTGGCGCCGCATCACCTGCTGTCAAGCAACGCCACCCCTCCGCCCAGACCCGCTTGCCCCGCACTGTGCGCTCGGGCCCGTGGGCGAGGGCCAGGTGTTCGACCAGGAACATCCCCCCGGCCGGCCTCGGCGTCCGGGCCCATCTCCTGGTGCTGGGGCATGGCCGCCGAGCCGTCGTAGACCTCGGTGACCAGGCGCCGCCGGTCGAGGTTGGCGTGGATCCCGACCGTGATCACCGCTCCGGTGGTGTGCCGTACCGCGTTGGTGACCAGCTCCGACACCACGGTGTTCAGGGCGAGAATGCATTTTCCGCGCGGGGGGCCGCTTTGGGGGGCCAGGATTGGGCACAGGTCGGTCAAAGGCTTGGGAGACGGGCATGATGGCACCCGACGAGCGCAAGGAGACCGCCGCCGTGGCGACCCCGTTCGCGGCGCCGTGCCCGCTGGACGGAAACGGCGGGGCATCTACGACGGCGTGATGCACATGCTCGGCGCCCTCGACCTGGCTGCCGGCAAGATCTACTACCGCGTCCGCGGGAGAAAGCGCTGGCGCAAGCCTCTACCTGCGCAGGTCCCTGCGGGCCTGGTGGCCCGGGGAGAAGCCGTACGTCGTGCTGGACGACTTCTCCCTGCGCAAGCACCCGAACGTGCCCGTATGGGCCACGGACAACCGGGTCAAGCCGGTCTTCCTGCCCCACCCAGGGCTCATGACTGAACTGGATCGAGTCCGAGTTCGCTGCCCTGCGCCCCCGACTCACCCATCCGCACCTGGGCCCATGACCCGGCCAAGGCTGCATGACGAGCCGCTAGATAACCGGGTTCGGCGGCACCACCACCGGAGCCCCTGTCACGATGGTGGTACTGGCAGGGCCGGTCGCACCGGTGGCCCCGGTCGCACCAGTGGCGCCGGTCGCACCGGTATCACCAGTCGGCCCGGTGGCCCCGGTCGCGCCAGTGGCGCCGGTCGCACCGGTAGCACCAGTCGGCCCGGTGGCCCCGGTATCACCGGTCGGCCCGGTCGCGCCGGTCGGCCCGGTCACACCAGCACCAGTCGGCCCGGTGGCACCAGCCGCACCAGTGGCCCCGGTATCACCGGTCGGCCCGGTCGCGCCGGTCGGCCCGGTCACACCAGCACCAGTCGGCCCGGTGGCACCAGCCGCACCAGTGGCCCC
>NZ_JBVIMH010000049.1:0-40671 GCF_055579945.1 Kitasatospora sp. NPDC032150
AGCACCGCGTCGGTGAGCTCGAAGAGCGCGTCCTGGCGGGCGTAAATGCAGTCGTAGAACTCGACCCGAAAGCGGGACAAGACATCCAATGCCGCCTTGAGGAGGAACTCCGCGACCACCCCGGTCGGGACATAGTCTGTTCGCCGATCGCGTCGCGGACGGCTTCCAGGACCTCAATGTTCGCGAAGACTTCGCAGTGGTCACTCGCCAGGTCCCAGGTGCCCCAGGTGGTGGCGACGTGGTAGCCGCCCTCCCCGCTGTCGTAGGGGACTCCCTCGTCGTCGGCGTTGGCGTATTCGGTCCTCAGCCCATTGACGAACGCTTCGGTGAGAACGTCGAGCTCTGCGGCAAGGCTCTCGCCGCAGAAGGCGCATTCCTCATCGTCCTGGGCGGAATCCGAGACCACCTTTTTGAGCGCCGGGTCGCTGAGGCATTCCGCACATACGTGATCGCTCCTGGAGGTCCAGCCCCGCTCGAACTCCAGATCCATCTGCCGTTTCGCTCCACCCATGTCCGGCAGCCTACGCAGCGGCTTCGGCCGGGTGCGTTCAGGGAGCTCGCAATCCCGTTTGCGCCACTCGCAAGCTACGGTGCTCCGTCACATCGAGGCGCGCGGCGGGTGCCGCGCGCCCTTTCCTCTTTAACGCCAAGAGTGGACGGGCGTAGCATTTGGTTATGTTCTACTGTTTGGGGGTTGTCTCGTGAGGATCAGCATCGGCGGCGAGCGGGTCGAGGTGCCCGACGACCTGGGCCGGGCGTTGCTCGCGGCGCTGCGGGAGGAGCGGCTGGTGGAGCCGCCGCAGGCCTCCGGCTTCGACGACCTGACCGCTCTGGTCGCCCGGATCAGCCACGTCACCCAGCACCTGAACGTGGTGAAGGAGCTGGCGATGTCCCGTGCGGATGCCACTGGCGGCTACTCCAACCGGCGCGCGCTGGGCATCGCGGCGGCCATGGCCCCCTCCCAGCTCGGCCGCGTCCTCCAGGGCCACGGGCTGCCGCGGGACCGCCGCAGCGGCGGCGTGAACCTCGTGTTCGCGTTCCGAACCACCGACGACGGTGTGCTGCACCTGGCTGCCGAGGCCGACGTGGCGGGCCTGCCCTCGTTCACCCTGCCGTTCACCCCCGCACCGAACGCGACGGAGTCGACGGAGTTCGGCGGCCGGGAGCTGACCTTCTACTACCGGCCCCAGGTCCCGATCGCGGTGGCCGACCTCGGGCGCACCGCCGGCTACACCCTGCGCCACGCTGAGCAGGGCCTGATCGCCTGCGTCACCGAGCCGGTCTTCGACGCCCTGTTCGGCGACCCCCGGATCGACCCGACCCGACCCAACGGACGCTGAGGAGCAACGCCCGATGTCCGACGACCTGTTCAACTCCGTCGATGCCCTGCTCGCGGCCGTGAACACCGGTCTGCCGCTCCCGGCGGAGCGCAAGCGGCTGCGCCTGGCGGCCGGGCTTACTCCCGCGCAGATCGCTGCGGCCCTGCGGGTGAACTCGGCCCTGGTGCAGGGCTGGGAAGATGGTTCCGCCGTCCCGGGCCCGGACATCACCCCGGCCTACGCGCGCCTGCTCGCGGGTCTGGCGGAGCGCTTCCCCGTCCCTGTACAGCCCGCCGCCATTCCGGCCTCGGCCGTACCGCAGGCGTTCACCGGTCCGGCGCCCGCGCAGCACATCGCCGAACAGCCGGCGGTCCCGATGCTCGACCAGAACCCGGACGGCTCGCTGGTGATGGGCCAGGCGGCGCCGTGCGTGCAGTGCGGCCAGCCCTCCGTCTACCGTGCCCACGGCCGCCCGATGCATCTGGGCGGGTTCTGCCGCCCCGCTGTCGCCCCGGCGCCCGCGCCCGCTGTCCCCCAGGCCGAGCGGCTGGCCCCCGCCCTGGCTGCCCCGGCGCCTGTCACCAGCGCGCCGGTCACCGCGCCCGCGGCTGCTCCTGCTCCCGCTGCTACGGCGCCGTCCCGGCCCGCGTCCGCCTCGCCGTCGGCCCCGGCGGCACGGGGAAGCCAGCGCCCGCCTGCGGCCCGTACCCCGAACCGTCCGGCCACGGCGCGTCCCGCCGGCCCGGCCGCCGCGGCTGCTGCTGCCCGGTGGTGGCCGGTGGTCGCGCTGGACGTCGCCGAGGACGGCGGCTGGGTGCTGGACGTCCCGCAGGTCCCGGCCCCGGCCGGGCCGAAGCTGCCGGACTGGTTCGCGTGGCTTGGCACCGGGCTGCCGCTGCGCGTCGAGCGGGCCCACGCGGCCGGGCGCGGCGGCGACGGCACGGTCTGCCTGACCGCCGCCGCACTCAAGCAGCTCGGCCTGCCCGCCACCCTGCCCGGCACCGAGAAGGCCCTGACCGCGCTCCACGCCAAGATGGCGAAGGCCGCCGGATCCGTCGGCATGGAGATCAGCGACCACATCGGCCCGGCCTTCCACGTCTTCCGCCGCAAGGGCTCGGCCGGCGGCCCGAAGACCTCGGTGCGGATCACCATCGCGCCCTGGCTCGGCCAGGGCGACTCCCGCCAGCAGGCCACCAGCGCCCTCGCGGGCCCGCTCGCCACCGCCCCCGACGGCACCAAGGACGGCCTCACCCTCGCCCGCCGCAGCAGGGCCTTCACCACCGACCTGGGCGCCGCACCAGGTGCGACCACCGCCTCCACCGCGATGCTGCTCCTGGACGCGGTCCGCCCCCGGGTGGAGTGGGTCAAGGACGAGACGACGGGGGAGTGGTCCTCCCACCCGCGCGAGGGCGCCCTCCCCAAGGGCGACCTGTGCGTGCCCCCGGCCGCCGGAGCCCGGCACCCGCTCACCCGCGAACTGCTCTCCCGGGGCGAGGCGGTGTGCGAGGAGGAGGACTACAAGTGGTGGGCCCGCGACCTCACCGACCAGGAGACCGGGCGCCGGTACGCGGTCGCGGTCGACGTCTGCGCCTCCTACCTGTCCGTCACCGACTCCCTGCGCCTGCCCGCAGGTCCCCTGGAGCACGTGAAGAACCCCGCCTGGGACAGCGGCAAGACCGCCGGCCTGTGGTGGGCAGACTTCACCACCACCCCGGTCGACGACCTGCTGCCGCACCCGGCCACCTTCCACGGCCAGCCCCCGACCGGGCCCGGCTGGTACGCCACCCCCACCGTCGCCTACATGGCCACCACCTACGGCTTCGACCCGGCCACCATCACCGACGCCTACCTGTCCACCCACACCGCACCGCTGCTCAAGGAGTGGACCGGCCGGATCCGCTCGGGCTACAAGCGTGCCTACGCTGCCCTGGGTCTAGTGGACGGCCAGGCCCCGACCGAGTTCCTCGCCGCCTACGCCGTGCACAAGGACGTCGCCACCGACCCGGTCCGCGCCGACGCCCTCGTCCTCGCCGGCCTGTACAAGAACATCTACAAGGGCGGGATCGGCAAGTGGGCCGACTCCGCCCGCCACCTGGACGACCAGACCTGGCTGGAGAAGGTCGCCAGCTCCTGGTCCTACCGCCCCGAGATCCGCTTCCACATCATCGCCGCCGCCCGCATCGCCGCCCACCGCCGCCTGCGCAAGACCCTCCAGCTGACCGGCCGCGCCCCCTTCGCCGTCAACGTCGACTCCTACCTGTACACCGCCGACGCCCCCTCCCCGCTGGAGCTGCTCCCGGTCAAGGACGACGGCACCCCGGTCCCCGGAGCGCTGCGCCTGGGCATCGCCCCGGGCAGCCACAAGCACGAGTCCTCGATCCCGCTCACGGCGGTGCTCGAGGCGATGGAGCGTCGGGAGCACCCCTCCAAGCTGGTGCACCACTACACCACCGACGGCACCCCGATCGGCCAGGCGCAGGCCGGCACCGACGGCGGGGCCGCCGGTACCGACAACGACGATGAGGAAGGCGGGAACTGATGGCGAAGGGGTTGTTCGGCCGGGTGCGCGAGGCGTTGTTCCCCTCGCGGAAGGCGCCGGTGCAGTCCACGACGCAGGCCGGCCAGGTGCGCGAGCGCAAGTACGGCGGGAACACCAAGGCCATGGCCGCCGCCTACGGCGTCGCACCGCGCACCGTGCTGCGCTGGATCGACGGCACCCGCCACCCCAAGGGGGAGGACGCCGAGCGACTGCAGCGCGAGGCGGTCGACGTGCAGACCACCGAGCGGGGCCGGGAGCGCAAGGCCAAGCAGCTGGCCCAGCGCGGCACCGTCTCCGGGATCGGGGCCCGGGTCGGCCGCGCCGTGTCGTTCGAGATCCGCGGCTCGGACGCGGTCCGGGCCCGCGACATCCACCTGAGCCTGACGGGCGAGCAGGCCGCCGCCCTGGCCCTCGCCGAGGACGAGGACGAGGTGCGGCAGATCGTCGGCCAGGCCCTCGCGGACTACTTCAACGGCGGCGCCGGCTACGGCGGCTTCTCGGCCGAAGACTTCGACTTCGACCCCAACGACTTCGACCTGAGCTGACCGCCACAGATGCCCAACTGACCTACCCAGAGGGTTGGTTCAGGCCAGGCGTGGCCGGGGAGGCGGTCGTGATCCGGGCGGGCGCCCGGTCCGACCGCGACCGGCTCAACGGGGCATGGCGGCAGGGCTTCGGCATAGTCGAGTGACGTCCGGTTCATGGCGATCTGTCAGCTCAACCGAAGCTTTGGGAAGCATCACAGGCACGGCTTCCAAGATTCCAAGATCATGGAGTTCTCGACAGCCCGCTTCGTGGAAGCGCGAGGCTAACCGCACGACACAGCAGCGGATGACAGGGCCGTCCTCCCGGCAACGTGCGGATCCACCCGCCCGAGGAGATGAGCAGGACCCCTGTTATGGTACGCCGATGTCAACGATCAAGCAGTTCCAGGTGACCTTCGACTGCGCGGAACCTGCGCGCCTCGCCGCCTTCTGGTGCGAGGTGCTGGGGTACGTCGTACCGACAGTCCCGGAGGGCTTTGCCACGTGGGAGGAGTACCACCGCTCGCTGCCGCCTGAGGATGAGATCTACTTCGCGTGCACTGATCCCTCGGGTCTGGGCCCGCGCGTGCTCTTCCAGCGAGTTCCCGAAGGCAAGGTCGTCAAGAACCGGGTGCATCTTGATGTGCGGGTCGGCGCCGGGCTCGTGGGTGACGAGCGCCTGGCCACACTCGAGGCCGAATGCGCACGACTGATGGCGCTCGGCGCGAAACACGTGCTGACGCAGCGCGCCGATGGCGTCAACGAGTCGTGCATCACGATGCAGGACATCGAGGGCAACGAGTTCTGCCTCGACTGATGCGGGACAGCGGGGCGAGTTGGCGCATGGTCAGGTTGTGCCAGTAAGTCGGGTAGGAAGCCCCGGGGATGAGACAGGCACGGGCTTCCAAGATCATGGAGTTCTCCACGCCCCGTGATCCGAGTGGAAGACCGTGCCTGTCGACGCATCATCGCCGATCCCGCCTGCTCTTGACCGGCTCCGCTGTCAGCCCGAACCCCGGCCCGAGGAGATCCCGGGGCTGCTGGAGCGGCTGGCCGAGGTGCCGGACCCGCGTGACCCGCGCGGCGTGCGCCACGCCCCGGCCGTCGTGCTCACACTGACCGCGTGCGCCGTGCTGCCCGGGGCCACCTCGCTTCTGGCGGTCGGTGAGTGGATCGCCGACGCCTCGGCCCACGTCCTGGAGCGCCTCGGTCTCCGTCTCGATCCGCTGATGTCCAGGCGGCCGGTGCCTGCAGAGTCGACGGTCCGCCGACTGCTTGCCCGCATCGACGGCGACGCACTGGACCAGGCGGTCGGCCGCTGGCTCGCGGACCGCCGCCCGCGACCGAGCGGTGGCGCCGGCCTGCGCGGCGTGTCCGTGGACGGCAAGAGCCTGCGCGGCGCGGCCAAGGCCCGTGGACGCAAGGTCCACCTGCTCGCTGCCGTGGAGCACACCACGGGCCTGGTCCTGGCCCAGTTGGACGTCGGCGAGAAGACCAACGAAATCACCTGCTTCCAGCCGCTGCTGGACACCGTGTCGCCGACCTCGCCGACACGGTGGTCACCGGCGACGCGCTGCACACCCAGCGCGAGCACGCCACCTATCTCCTCGGCCGCAAGGCGCACTACATCGTGATCGTCAAGGGCAACCAGAAGAGCCTGCGCAAGCAGCTCAAGTCCCTTCCCTGGATGGACATCCCGCTCCTGGGCCGCACGAAGGAGACCGCCACGGACGGTCCGAGATCCGCCGGATCAAGGTCGCCACCGTGGATAACCTGCTGTTCCCCGGCGCCCGCCAGGCCATCCAGATCAAGCGCCGCCGCACCGACCGCAAGACCGGCAAGACCACGATCAAAACCGTCTACGCGGTCACGAGCCTCGCTGCCGAGAAGGCCACCCCGGCCCAGCTCTCGAAGCTGGTTCGTGATCACTGGAACATCGAGGCCCTGCACCACGTCCGGGACACCACGTTCGCCGAGGACGCCTCGCAGTTGCGGACAGGCAACGCTCCCCGCGCGATGGCTGCCTGGCGAAACCTGGCCATCGGCGCCTTGAAGCTGAACGGCGTCACCAACATCGCCGCCGCGCTCCGTCGCAACGCCCGCAACCCACTACGTCCGCTGGCCCTCCTCGGCCTCGCGTGACCACAAAACGGACATCAGGCGACTACGCCGAAGCCCTGGGCATGGCGGGGGATTACCGGGGAATCCGGGCACGGGAGCGGGGCGTGCCCGAGAGCAGCCAGAATTTCCGAATCCGAATTCACAGTGCTGGCCGGAGCCTTACTCCGCAGCAATTCGCGAAGCATGCGACCACAGAAAAGCCGACCGGAATTCCAACGACAGACGGGGCGGAACCGCGATGACGCACGACGGCCACCGGGACGACCACGGCCAGGGCGACGCTGCCCAGGAGCTGGAGAACCTCGAAGCGGGGTGGGAGCTGACGCCGGCGCGGTGGCGCTGCGCCCACTGCGGGGACCGGATCACCGGAGAGGGCCACGTCTGGTTCGGCCCGCTGTCCGAGCCCGGCCAGGACAGCGAAACGGTGCCGCGCTTCCACATCGACCGCGACGACTGCCGGGCTGCGGGCGGCCGACTCTTCGAGAAGGGGCCTTCCAGGGGGCGGGCGCCGGCTTGTCCGGATGGACCGCGGCAGGGAGGGATCGTGGAGCAACTCGTCGAGCGCTGTGCTGGACTGGACGTGCACCGGGACACCGTGGTGGCCAACGTGCGGGTCCCCGAGGAACCGCCCGAGGGGGTGACCCAGACCTTCGGCACCACCTGGCCGGACCTGCTCGCGTTGCGCGACTGGCTGACCTCCTACCAGATCACCCTGGTCGGCATGGAATCGACCGGGGTCTACTGAAGCCCGTGTACTACGCCATCGAAGGCACGTCCGAGTGCTGGCTGCTCAACGCCCGGCATATGCACAATGTGCCCGGTCGTAAGACGGATGTCGCCGACGCCGCCTGGATCGCCCAACTGCTCCAGCACGGCCTGGGCAAGCCGAGTTTCGTGCCACCCAAGGACATCCGTGAGGCGCGGATGTTCACCCGGTACCGCAAGGCCCAGATCGACGAACGAGGACGCGAGGCCCAGCGACTGGACAAGCTCCTGCAGGACGTCGGCGTGAAGCTGTCCTCGGTCGCCACCGACATCCTGGGCGTCTCCGGGCGCGCCATGATGAACGCGTTCATCGAGGGCACCCGCGACCCGCACGCCCTGTCCGACCTGGCCAAGAGCAAACTCCGCTCCAAGATCCCGCTGCTGCGACGTGCTCTGGACGGCCGGTTCGGGCATGTGCACGCGGTCCTGGTCGCCGAGATCCTCGCCAAGCTGGAGTACCTCGACGAAGCGATCACCCGCCTCGGTGAAGAGATCGGCCAGGCCCTGGCCGCACACACCGCCGCCGTCGAACTGCTGGCCACCATCCCCGGGGTCGGGCCCCGCAGCGGGCAGATGCTGATCGGCGAGATCGGCGCGGACATGGGCCGGTTCGGCTCGGCCAAGGCCCTCGCCTCATGGGCCGGAGTCTGCCCGGGCAACTGGGAGTCCGCCGGCAAGTCCCGCACGGGACGGGCCCGCAAAGGCCCCAAGTGGCTCGGAGCGTGCCTGCACGAGTGCGCGGTGGCCGCGATCCACTCCAAGGGCACCTACCTGCACGCACAGTACATGCGCCTCAAACCGCGGCGCGGACACGCCAAAGCGATCAAGGCGATCGAGCACTCCATCGTCGTCGCCACCTACCACATGCTCGACCGCAACCAGCCCTACCACGACCTGGGCGCCGACTACTTCACCCAGCGCCACTCCCCAGAACGCCAAGTGGTCCACCACCTCGCCAGGCTCCGCGAGCTCGGCTACGACGTCACCACCGCCCCGCCTTCCGCATCCTGACGATCACCTACGGGAGGGTTTTCACCTCAGGGTCACCGACGGCTTCTACGACCCACGCCGCATCCAGAAACGACTCGGCTACCTCAGCCCCATCGAGTACGAGGAGAAGCACTGCACCAACCAGGCAACGGCCGAACAAGTGAACCTCAAACCCAGTCAACCCATTCTGACCAGCTGATCCGCACCCCGGGGGAAGCTCAGCCCAGGCGCTCAGCGCCCATGGTGGCGCGGTCGGGCAGCTATCGCCGCGAGCGTGCCCAGCAGCCCGGCCAGGGGAATCTCGGCGATACCGGCGAAGATCAGGGCGGTGGAGCGGTCCGAGCTGGTGAGTGCGGTCATGATGTCGAACCAGGCGTCGACGGCGAACAGGGTTGCGGAGGCGGCGGCGAGCGGGGCCAGGTAGCACGAGCCGCGGACGAGCAGAGCCGCCGTGCCGACCAGCCCGAGCACCTCCAGCGTGTCGAGGCCGATCCAGGAGGACGACCAGTTGCGCACCTCCACGTGATCGCTGGGTGCGGCTCCCATCATGAAGATCCACACGACGAGGAGCAGTGCGAGTCCTGTCAGCATGAGAGCCGTGCGGTGTGTCGTCTTCTCGCTGAACATGTCCGATCAGGCTTTCTGTTGATCCGAATGATCTGAAGGTTTCTGCTGTCAGCGCCCAATAGCCCAGGGACACCCGGTGACCTGCGCCGTTGCCGGAATCCGATAGATGCCGGCGGAGCACGGAAGAGGGGGGATGGTGTGGACGTCGTCAGGACGCTCATGGCAGCGGGCGTCGGAGCGACGGCCGCCGCCGTGTAGGAGGAACTGCTCAGGGGCGGGCCGGGTGACCCCGCGGGGCTCGCGGGGCGGCTGGGCAGCGAGGAGAGCGCCGTCCGTGAACAGCTCGACGAGCTGCGCCGTCTCTCGCTGGTGCGGGCCTCCTGGCAGGAGACCGGCGCGTTGATCCCGGTCGAGCCTGAGGTCGGGCTCGGCGCCAGGCTGGCGGAGCAGGAGGCCGAGCTGCACAGGCGTCAGGAGGTGGTCGACGCGGGGCGGGTTGCGGTCGAGCGGCTCGCCATCGAGTACGCCGAGTTCAAGCGCACCGGAGGGGCGGGGAGACGGACGTCGAGCGCCTGTACGGGATCGACATGATCCGGACCAGGCTTCAGGCTCTCTCCGGGGCTTGCGTGAGCGAGGTCATGGCCGTCATCCCCGGCGGACCGCCGACCGCCGCGTCCATGGAGATGAGCAAGCCCCAGGACCTGGCCGTACTGGATCGCGGCGTTCGGATGCGTTCCCTCTACCTCGCCAGCGTCACCAACGAGCCGTCCGCCAGGTCTTACGCGCACTGGCTGGTGCCCGGCCCGATCTCCAGGATCCGCTCACCGGGCCGCGTTTGCAGCAGGTCGTCCAGCCGCCCGCAGGTGAGGAAGGGAGCGGCAGGTCGAGCAGTCGGCGTTGCGCGTAGGGGTACGGTGCGGAATCGAAGGCCCACCAGGCGGCGACCGCCGCGAGGGCCCCGCCGCCGACGAGCATTCGGCGGGCGGTTCTGCGGGAGGCCGACGGCCGGAGGACAGTTGCGTGGGTGGTCATGGTTGCTTCTCCGATTCGGGATGCATGCGGGCACGGCGCTGCGACGCGCGGTCGGCACGCGTGGACAGGAGGGTGGATTCGGCGGTACGGCCGCTGTGTTGAAACACGGTCAACCGCCTGCCATCAACGTAGTTGATCTCGTCGCCGAAGATCAGGGTCGGGCCTGGCGGGACCCGTGCAAGCACGGAGTCCTGCCAGGCCCAACGGCGGCAAGCGCAGGCGGTGCCGGAGGCTGCCGACGTGGCCGGGTGTCGGGCCGTCAGCGAGGGTGGGCAGTCGGGAGGCGGCCTGCCCCCGAAGAAGCCGATCAGCTTCCACGTCGCGGTCGCGTCAGTGCTGCAGGGCGGACGGATTCATGACCGCTGCGAGGAGGCGGTTGGAGAGGGGGGTGGGGGCGTCGAGGCCGAGGTTGGAGATGGAGTAGACGGCGCGGAGGGACAGGTCGCGGGTGGCGAACACGCCGTTGGCGTAGCCGTCGTCGTGGCCGGTCTTGCCCCAGAGCACGGTGCCGCCCGGCAGGGGGGTGGACATCAGGCCGGCGCCGAAGCAGGCCACCTTGTTGCAGGAGGTGCCGCCGACGAACGGGACGAGCTTGCCCTCGTTGTCCTTGGGCAGGGTGAACAGCTCGTTCTGCTGCGCGGCGGGCAGCAGGCGGCCCTGGAACAGGGCGGTGATGAAGTGGTCCAGGTCGGCCGGGGTGGAGATCATGTTGGACGGGTCGCCGCCCTGCTCGCTGACGTCGACCGCCTGGCCGCTGTTGTCGGTCATGTAGCCGTGCAGGTAGGGGCGGGGCATCTCGGGGTCGTCCTCGGGCACCGTGGTCTGGTCGAGGTGCAGGGGGTCCAGGATGCGGTTGGTGACCTCGTCCTTGAAGGAGTTGCCGGTGGTCTGCTCGATGAGCTTGGCGGCGATGCGGAAGCCGAGGGAGTTGTACTCCTGCTTGGTGCCGGGGTCGAAGTGCGGGCCGGGCCACGGACGGTGGGCGGGCCGCAGGGTGTCCTGGATGATCTCGTCGAAGGTCCGGTAGGTGTAGCGGTTGGCGATGGTGTCGTCGGCGCTGTCGGCGGGCTTGCCCTCGTCGACGTTCGGGAGGCCGCTGGTGTAGTTGACCAGCTGGCGGATGGTGATCGGGGCGAAGGTTTTGGGGAGCAGGCCGGGCATGTAGTGCTGGACGGTCCGGTCGAGGTCGATCCGGCGTTCGGCGGCGAGCTGGAGGATGACGGTGGTCTCGAAGACCTTGGAGATGCTGCCGGCGTGGAAGTGCGCGTTCTCCGGGATCTTCCGGCCGGTCTGGCTTCGGCGGTGGAGCCCTTCCACAGCTGTCCCGGTTCGACGATCCGGGCGATCGCGCCGGCGGCGTCGTCACCGGGGTGGGTCTGGATGGCGGCCTCCAGCGCGGCGGGGTTCAGCGGCGGGAAGGCCGACGTAGGGCCTGAGCCGCCCTCGGCGAAGGCCTGGGCACCCGACACGGCGGTGAGGCCGACGAGAGGAGAACAGGCCAGACCGAGGGCGGCGGCACGACAGGCGAGGGGCCTCATGTGACACTCCGTTGGATGATCCGCGGCCGGCGGCCTCTTGGCGACAGGATCGATCATGGTCGGCCACCACCCCGGGCGGGTATCGGGATCAACCCTGAATTACCCCTGACCAGCCCCACCACCACTTTGGGGTGACCACCCATCAGGCCCGAGCCTGCGGTCTTCGACAGACCCGAGCTGCACCAGGGGCCCTGCCTTCATACGCGGCACGCGACAAGTTCCTATTGGACCTCGCCACCCTGGTCGCGCGCCGCGCTGCGGAGAGCCCGGGACCGAAGCTGCGAGGACTGCTGCTGCTGCTCGATCCGACACCGGAGAGCGCGCCCGTCTACGACACGTTCGACCAGACCGCCAGGAAGGTCGACCGTGCCATGGGCGTGACGCGGGCGCTGGTCCGCTTCCGTCCGCTGGCCCGCATGGCCAGCGGGAACATCAGCCCTGTCTTCCCGGCGGACACCTACGCAACCATGCTCGCCGAGGACTTCGTCCCGGCCGGCATCGCGCCCGGTACCGGCCGAGCCGAGGCGCTACGCCGCTTCGTCGCGCACACGCCGCCGCCCGTGCCCGCGAAGGCGCTCGGCTACACCAACTTCACAACCGAGCAGGCCGCGACGGACATCGGGGCCACCAGGAGCCGATACGCCGCTGGCGAGCGTTCGTGATGGGGGCACTCTCTGAACATGGTTCCGATCGCGCCTGCATGATGGGGGCCGAGTTACACCACGTCAGGCCGTGGACTGGCCGTTGACGCGGTACTCCTCGGAGGGCATCGAGTCCCATTCGGTATTTGCGCCGTCGCGCGGCACCATGAACAGCGGACGCGATCGGAGAACCCGCCGGACCAGTTGGCCGCGCATCAGGACCCCGGAATCATCCGGCCCTGCGTAGCCCTCAGGCGTGTAGCGGAAGTGCACGTCCATTTTCTCGGCATACGCGATCATGTCGCTCTCCAGTTCCGACAAGTCCCTCCCGACCAACGGGATTCCCCCGTACGCGACCTGGGGACCGTGCACAGCATCGGCAGCGATGCAGAACAGCCCCGCCGCCTGGGTCACATAGGCCGTGACGGCAGGTGGTGAAGGAGCCACCCCGCGACGGTGGACCTCGACCTTCCAACCCGGCGCGAAGATGGCGTGGTCCCGTGCACACTCGCTGACCGTCGTCTGGCCGAGAATCCCAGCCGCCTCAACCGCTTCGTCGACGGTCATGCCGAACCGGAGCGGTCCGACGCCGACAGCCGGCGAATAGGACCATTCGTCCCGTTCGACGACTTCGAGATCGGCTTCGGTCGTGAACACCATGGTCGCTCCTCCAGAGACAGACACCTGAGACTTGCCGCCGCTCATCATGTCAATCGCCGACCAGCAGACCGCCGGGTGCCGCCAAGGTTGCGCAGGTCACCCAGCGCGAGCCTCGTCTGGGGCTCGGCCGCGAATGCGCGACACCTGAACATGCGAGCTCACCAGTCAAGTCCCCGCCGCTGGCCTGCGGTTCTACCAGCCGTCCATCGCCCGGACGTCTCCGGAGATGGCGTAGCGGCGGCAGGCGGGGTGTGGGGTTGGCGGGTGGTGTCGTCGGGGGTGGTGAGCAGGACACGGGTCCAGTCGGTGATCAGTTCGACCAGTTTGTGGGCGCGTGTGGCGCCGGTGCTTTTGAAGGAGAGCACGAGCAGGGACGGCGCGCTTGCCAGGAGCACGATGAGCAGCAGTGTGGCGCTGGCCAGGATGGTGGCGGTGCGGGCGGGGGCGAGCAGGGTGCGTGACAGGGATACGGGCAGCATCAACAGTTCTCCCCAGGCGTGGTCGGTGGATGTCCCTTGGGGCTTGATGGGCGGGACGTGTTTCGAGCCTCGGTGCCCGTGGTGCGGTTGTGGAAGGGGAACAGCCCACTTCCCGGCCGGGGACGCTTCCGGTGTGCCCAAGTAGGATTCCGCGGGGGCGGGTTGCCGACCGGCAACCCGGGTTCGTGGCCTGGCCTGGGCCACTGATCGGGGAGGGGCGCGGTGCAGCCGAAACACCACCACGACGGCGTTGGGGGAGCGGGACAGGCCGGGGGCGAGGTCGTCGCCACGCCGCGTGCCGCGGCGCAGCTGGCCCTGAACGCGCACATCGGGCAGATGCTGCGGCAGGCCGGCATGAGTACGCGCTCGGAGTTCCTCAAGAGACATGGGATTCCCAAGTCGACCGCCTCCCGCTACGCCTCCGGTGAGCGCACGTGGCCGTGGCGGTTCATGGAACTTTTGATGATCGATGTGGAGAAGGCGGCGGGCGGCCCGCTCACGGATGACGTGCGCGGGCTCACGCTCACCCTGTACGGCGCGGTGATGGAGGTGAGCAACAATCCGGAGTTACGCGAGATCTTCGAGCTGGTGAGAAAGGGCCTGGGCAAGGACGCCGAACTGTCCCGCGCCTACTACGAGATCTGGACACTGAACGAGCACCTCAAGCGGCTGCGGCAGTCCGGCCAGACGATGCCTGCCGAAGCCCGGCAGCAACTGCACGCCGCGCAGCTGGTGGTCGAGCGCCTGGCCGCTGAACGGCACCTGATCCGGGCCCAGGTCGCCGAGGCCGAGGAACGCCTGCCCCCCAGGCTCACGTTCCTCAACGACCCTGACCTGCAAGTTCCTCTCCGGGAACAGGTGCCCCAACAGGTGCCCCCGTGGTGGCCCCAGCCCATGCCGGCCGCTCCCGCACGGTTCGCGCGGCACGAAATGGGCCGCCAGTTAGGGTCCGGGACATCTTCCCGACGGGCTCCGTGGATTCTGATCGGGGTGCTGCTCGGCCTGCTCGGCGCGGCGGGCATCTGGATCACTCTGCTGCTCCATGACGCCGGCACGCCGCGTGCCGTTCAGGCCGCCACGCCCGCCGGTCAGCAGGTGCCCTCCGGCGGCGCGGCCAGTGCCCCGCCAACAGCCGTTGCCTCCCCGTCCGCTCCGGCCGGCGGCCAAACCTCCATTCCCTCCCCGTCCCCGTCCGCGTCCGCTCCGCAAGTCGATGCACCGGGGTGGACGGCTCAGTACCGGGATACGGCCATCAACGTGCCACCGCTGGAAGGCCCGTGCCAGCAAGGCGTCCTGGACTTCGATCCGGCACGCGGGGCCGCACACGACCCAGACGATTTCACGAACCTCATGGCCACCGACGACCTCACCATCCGGCAGCCGTGTTCCACACTCAACTCGGTCGCCATCGTCTACTCGCAGGTCCGGGCATGGGGAACGTCCACGGCACCCGAACCCGACCCCGTCCAGTGCCGCAACGACGCCATGCGTCACGGCATGCCCAACACCGTCCCACTCAGCAAGATCACCATCGGCTCGGCCTACTGCGTCATCACCACGAAAGGCTCACTGGCCTGGTTCAAGGTCACCGCGAAACCCGGCAGTGACCAGCAGGGCCTGACTGTCGCCGCCACCCTATGGACCCAGAACAACTGACCACCCTCGCCGTCAACGCGCGGCGGAATCGGTACCCGGTCTGGCAACCAGTCTTGATCGGTCAGAACGCCGCCCGCCTTAGTACGCATACTCACCTTTGCTGCCACAGGGGTGGGTGGCCCCGGCTCCCCAGGGTCACCCGCCCCTCTCGCCCTGATCTCGGATTCGGGCGAGGGTGTGAAGCGTGGACATCGTCGTGCTGAACAGCTCCGAGCTCGGCAGCCTCGGGACCCTCCACGCAGCCCGGCCGGAGAACCCTGGGTCGCAGCGGCCGACATCATCACCCAGGAGCCGAAGCTCCATGACACTGAAGTTCCCCCCTGATCCTGGACAGCGGGTGCTTACGCTGCGAGGGTGAAGTCGTGCTGCAGCCTGGCTCGGGTCTCGAGCGGGGTGAGGTACCCGAACTCGGGGTGTTTGCGGAGCCTGGTGCGGTTGTATTCGACCTCGATGAAGCGGAAGACGTCGGCACGGGCGGCCTCGCGGCTCTCCCAGACGGTGGTGCCAATCTCTGCTTTGAGCAGTCCGAAGAAGCTCTCGGCTGCGGCGTTATCGTAGCATATGCCGGTTCTTCCCATACTTTGCCTCAGGTTCAACTTCCTTATCTCGCTGCGGAATTCGCCACTCGTGTACTCGCTTCCGCGGTCGGTGTGCATGATGCAGCCGGGCTGCAGATCGCCCCGGCCGCCGGCCATGCGCAGGGCATCGGTGACCAGCTCGGCCCGGTGGTGGTCGGCCATCGCGTACCCGACCACCTCGCGGGTCGCCAGGTCGATGACCGTCGCCAGATACCACCAGCCCTCGATCGTCGGCAGATAGGTGATGTCGCCAACCAGCTTCGTGCCGGGCCGAGCGGCGGTGAAGTCGCGGCCGACCAGGTCCGGAGCCGGGGCAGCCTTGGCATCCTGCCTGGTCAGGTGACGGCGCCGACGGCGGGTGATGCCGCGAATGTCGCGCTCGCGCATGATCCGCTCGACCCTCTTCCGGTTGACCGCGTGGCCGCCCCGCCGCAACTCGGCATGCACGCGCGGGGCACCGTAGGCGCCCCGGGAGCCGGCGTGGATCTCCCGAATCCGCCCCGCCAACTCGTCCTCAGCGTGCTGCCGTTCGGCCATCGCGGGTCGTGACGCGAGCCACGAGTAATAGGTGGAGCGACCCACGCCCATCACGCGGCACAGCCGCGCGACGCTGTAGCCGTCCGGGTTCGCCTCGGTGGCCTTCTCCGCATCGATGAACAGGCACAGAGCGCCTACTTCACGATCTCCTTGGCGAAGAAGGCGGCGGCTTTTACCAGGATCTCGTTCGCCTTCTTGACCTCGGCCAGCTCGCGGCGGACGCGACGCAGTTCCTCGCGCTCATCGCTGGTCAGCGCACCCGCCGGTCCCTGACCGCGGTCGGTTCGGTCCTGCTTGACCCAGCCCCGCAGCCCCTCGGGGCTCACTCCCAGTTCCCGGGCAATCTCGGTGACGTTCCGATGCGGCAAGGACCGGACGAGAGCGATCGCATCCCGCTTGAACTCAGCCGTGTACCGCTTGCTCATATTGCTCTTGCCACTCACTACCTGGACTGCTTCCTCCGGGACTCAACCGTCCCAGTATCAGGCTGTCCACTTCAGCGGGGGAACTTCACACTGCGGAACAGGCCGCCCTCACCGTCCACGCCGCCTACCGGCAGAACCTCTGACAGACCGCCGAACCAAGTGCGCCCGGAACCGTCGGTTCCTCGGGTCACTCAAGGTTCGTTCACCCTGAACAAGCTTTCACGGCGGCTCATGTCGGCGGTTCACGATGGTTCGTTCAGGATGAACGAACCATCCGCTCGGCGGGTAGGAGCCGGGTGTGAGCGAGACTTTGTACGGCTTCGACGCGACCAAGTTTCGCGCCACCCGGACCACTGCTGGGGCCTCGGTCGCCAAGATCGCCAGGGGGGCCGGGGTGAGCGAGCGCACGGTGTCCCTCCATCTCGCCAGCACCCGCACCCCGCGCCCGGAAGTGCTGCCGCGCCTAGGGCTCTGAAGGTCGAGCCGTGCTCCACCCCGCCCTACGCTTCCTGGGCCAACCCGCTCGAGGCCCACTTCGGCCCGCTGCGGCAGTTCACCCTGGCCAACTCCCACCACCGCAGCCACACTGCGCAAACCCAGGCACTGCACCGCCACCTGCGCCGGCGCAACACCAACGCCCACCACCCCGACGTACTCGCCGCCCAGCGCGGAACGCCTCAACACCGCGGCCTGACCAACCGCGAACAGCAGCCCCCGAACGCCAACGGGGCAAGTTCAGGAGAAGGACAGCGACAGAAGGATGACTAGGCGAACGGCTCGATCTCCCCCGCGAAGACGATGATCTGGTCGATGAGGCTCCGTCGCAGATGGACGACATCCGTTCCCGCCAGGCGGGGGCCTCCATCAGGCGTGGTGAAGACCCACTGGTACCGGGCCCATTCGTCAGGCATGTCCACCGCTGAGCAGCGCACCATCGTGCCGGTCCCCGCCGGGTGGCGTCGGATGTCCAGCACGAACCGCTCGACCGCCCCGATTCCTTCGCTGCGACCCAACGGCCCCCAGAAGACCACGTCTGAGGTCAGGGCCTGCGGGAGCAGGGCAGTCACATAGCTGTCGTCCGAGGCGTTGAACGCGGAGATGAACGTGTCGATCGCGGAGCGTGCGGTCTCTTCCTGCATGCCCCAGTAATACCAGCCGGTTCGCGTGCGCTCGTCCCACTATCCCACTAGCCGCCTTCCGATCACGGTGAACCTTCCCGTTTCACAGCACTAGCGAAGGCGGTCGGCACCGATCCCGAGACGCTGGCGAACCTGCGGATCTTCACCGGCCGCTCTCGGGCCGCGATGGCCCGGGAGCTCGGCATGGCCGAGGAGACCTACCGGCAGCTGGAGACCACCGGCGAGCGGGGCCAGCTCGCCCGCAGCCGCTACGACTACCACGAGGACCAGTGGATTCCTTGGGAGGAATGGGCGCCGCCGAAGTTCGGCGTCACCGCCGACCGCTTCGCCGCCGCCGAACAGCACCCCGCGAACAGCACCGCGCCGAACGCGAACAGCGCTGGTAGCGCCTACGCCGGGCCGACCCGACCGCGCCGCCCTCATCGAGGAGCTGGGCCAGGCGGGACGCCGAGTGGGCCGTCAAGGTAGCCGACAGATACCTTGACGGCGTCTCGACCGCTGCGGCGGCAACCCCGTCCAGGTCGTCGATGCTGTCCGCGCCCGCGACCATCCCGTGCCGCTGTGGAAGGAGAAGTGCGACACGGAGGTGCGCTCGGCGGCGTCGATCTCCGGCTCGGGCACGGTGTCGAGTCGGGTGACCCGGTCGTACTGGACGACGAGGAAGCGCTCGCGGACGGCCAGTTGCGGTGACCACTGTTCGGCCTGCTCGCGCCTGCCCATCGAGGGGCCGATGAAGTGAAAACGTTCGTCGAAGCTGTCAGCGGCCAGCGCAGGCTCTTCGAGCTTTCTCATCAGAGGGTCCCGAGAGCCCAGAGCGCGTGAGACCCGGGACCGAGAAAATCTCGTCCTACAATGGCAGGCGGTAGACCAGACGGATCTGGTTCGTGGGGTCGGTGCGCGTCCAGTCGACCTCCCAGCCGAGCGGCGCGGCGACGGCCGCCACCCCGGCGGCGCCGGCGAGCCGGTAGGCCTTCGGCCGGAGCTCGATGGAGGGCTCGTACTCCTGGTACGGATCGCCCTTCTCGGCGGCCCGGTCGCGACGTGAGCGCACCGCCTCCAACATCTCGTAGCCCTTTACCTGGATGGTCTTCCGGGCCCGGTCCCCCCACTGCTCGGGCGTTCCTCGACGCTCCAGGCGGAACCGCTCGATCGCGTCCTTGCCGGCCTCGATGATGCTTCCATCGCCGCCGTCTCCCGCTCCGAGGAACGCGCCGACGAACGTGACCACCAGCAACAGGTAGCGCGGAGCCAGCCAGAACACCCAGAGCAGGACGAAGTGCGTCCACACCCCGACCGCCGACCGCCTGGGCAGCGGACCGGCATTTATCCGACCGCGGCGCTTCCTGGTACGACATGGATCCCCCCGAAGATCAACTACGGATCCCCGCAGCAGAGGCGACCGCTGACCGCCCCAGCACGTCATGGTGCGCCCGGGCTTTCCGCTTCAGGAACGCGGTCCAGTCCCCGGGGAGGCCAGGGGCGCCGGGCGCAGTACCGTGGTGCCCCAGCGGGCGCGCCAGAGGCCGAGGCCAGCGTGGATGCCGTAGCTCGGTCCGGCCTCGCGGCGACCGCGATCGGGGTTCGGAGTGCTCGCCCGGGTCGCTGGCGAGGCTGGCAGGCGCCCCGGACCGGACGGCCGGAGCGGAAGCGGCGGCCCGCCATGCCGGCGGGCCCCCGCCTCCGCTCACATAACTCTCCGCCCGGGTGCCCGCCTGCACCCGGACGGATGAGTGGATCAGGGGTGGTACGGCTGGGTGATGCTGGTGATCGCGCCGGCCTTGTTGACGGTGATCACGTACTGGTTGCGGCAGGAGGACGGCCAGTGCGCGGCATTGGGGTTGGTCTTGCAGGTGTGGACCCAACGGAGGAGGTCGGTAACGCTGACCTTCTTGCCGTGGAGGCCGTTGAACAGGGTGGCCTTGGCGCCGGGTGCGAAGGTGAACTTCTTGGGCTTGCCAATCGGCCTGAAGTAGCCGTCGTCGTCGCCGCAGAAGTACTTGGTGTTCCAGGCGGTCAGTGACTTGCTGGCGGGGCTCGCGTCGATGGCCTGCAGCATCCGCAGGTGGTACGGGTTGCCCCCGCAGTCGTTCGCTGACGGGGCCGCCGAGACGGCGCTGCTCGAGCGGGCGGCCTGCGGGGCGGCCGACGCGGCGGTGGCGCCGAACGCGGTCAGGGCGAGGGCGGCACTGGCCATGCCAGCGGTGGCAAAACCGAAGTGACGAATCGTCAAGAAATCCCCCATAAGGTCAGTAGGGCGTCCGCAGCGGAGCGCCTCACTTACTTAGACGCCGCGGGCGGCCCTTTGCGTTGCGCCCCGGATCCAACCTTTCCCCTCACCGCGCCCGCAACTGATCGTGCAGGCTCGGGCCACCTGCGGCATCACGGCCTGGGCCGTCGGCTGGGAGGCGGCGGGTACGGCTCGCCTGATCGAGGGCAGCGCCGACGCCGCGTCCCGTGCGCGCCGGGGCGGAGGCGGCTCGCTGGTGGAGCGGGTTTTGGCAGTGGCACGCGGCTACCCGGTGGTCGGGAAGACCTGCGTCTACGCACTGCGCTTCGCCGTATTGCGCGACCGCGGGGTGGAGCCGCCGGAACTCCCCGATCCCTTTGAGCCCTTGGTCCTGATGTACGAGCGCGGTGGTGGGTGGGCGCGGGACTGTAGCGGCATCTACATCGACATCGACATGTGCGGGCTCCCGATCCGGAACGTCGAGCACTGGCTGGCCGCTGAGCCATTGCCGAGCCTCGATGCCGGATATCTGGCAGAGCTCGACGAGCGCTTCACGGCGCGGCGGAACCGGGGCCAGAATCAGCCGCGGTGGACAGGCGGCAGAAGTGCCTTCGCAGGCGCTTGACCGAACCCCGCCACCGCCCTGACCGCCGTCATGCTGCACCAGATCGCGCAGACCTGACACCGGACGGTGCGGCCGCCGCCGATACCTGACGTGGCAACACCGCCCGCCAGGCCGCCACGCCCGGTGGGCGGCCCGCCGCCCAGATGCTCCACCTGCGCACCGCCACCGTCCCGGCGCCCGCGCTCGCCGCGGCAGCCGAGCTGATCGCCGCCCACCTGGAGGACCCCGGACCCGGCCGCCCGCGAGGCCGCCACCGACGTCCACGCCCGCCTGGTCGCCGCCCTGGACGACGCCGCACCCGGCTGCTGACTGGCCGTTTTGCGAACGGCAGTAGTACAGGCGCCCGCATCAGCGATCCCCATCGTCGGCGGGCCGAAGCAGGATGCCTCTGGCCCACCGACGCGGCGGGTCACCAGCGAGGTTCGGCTAACAGCTCGGGCACGCCTTGCACGCCTGGACCTGGACGTTGTCCACAACCGGCCCGAAGCCGCCGGGCGTGTTGCTGGCAAAGGACAGCGTGGTCGAGGTGTTGAGTGCGACGAAGGTGAACTGACGTCCCACGTAGCCCATGTTGGTGGTGGTCTTACCGCTGGTGTCGAAGGAGAAGTCCTGGAAGTCCTGGCCGTCGATGAGCACCTGGCCGGTCTTGACGGTCGGTGCGCCCTGGGGGTTGCCGGCGAGGTCGTACGTCACGGTGTAGGTGGTGCCCGGCGTGGTGGTGAAGGTCTGGGCGATGGCGCCCGGGACGGAGCCGGCCAGGTCGACGGACTGGTCGCCTTCGGCGGCCTGCCAGAAGCCAGCTCCGATGAGGTCGACGTTCCCGCTGGTGATCTGCCACGGGCCGATGCTCTGGCCGGTGCCGAGGCGAACGAAGGTGTTCGCTGCGACCGTCGGCGTCTCGAAGCTGCCGTCGTTGAAGCGGCTCAGGGCGCGGGTGGCGGCGTGGGAGGGGGCGGCGAGCACGGTAGCGCTGCCCAGGAGCAGAGCGGCGACGGCGACAGCGGTGCGGGTACGTGAGGACTGCATGGGTTCTCCTTCTGAGAGGAGCACAGGTCATATGGTGACCGAAGGCTCAGGCGCATACAGAAGAGTCGGGCAGTGCCACAGGCGGCGCCAAGATGGGCACAGCGGCGTTCGCGTGATGCCCAGGGCTCCCGCGCGCCGGTTTACCGGGCCGCTGGTCCGCATCCTGGCTTAGTGCGTGAGGCCCGTGGCTTTAGTCACGAGAACGGGTTCTGGCTCAACTTCCGTGGCGTGGTAACAGCCAGTCATTTCACCTGGGCAACGTAGGGCGTCGGAGAATCCAGCTGGTGACAGTACGGGGCGAGGGCGCCGGTGCGGTCACCGGCCGCGGCGAGGTGCGTTTGAGCCGGATGTAGGCCTGAACGCGCTGGTAGCTGCCCTTGTAGCCGAGGGGGACGATCTCCTCCCAGAGCTTCCAGGCGTTGGTGCAGCCCTCGCTCCAGCGGTCATCGAGGTAGGGCTTGTAGTCGTCGAGGACGGACGGCCGGTTCTGCCACTGGCCTTGGAAGAGGTCCTCCGGCGTCGCGGCGTCGGCCAAAGCCTTGACCGTGCGGTAGGTCATGCCGAGCTGCCGTTGGACGGCGCGTCGGCTGTGGCCCGCAGCCAGTAAGGCGTGCACTGCGGCGTGCCGGGCCCGGGTGCGGTCGGCGAACCGGAAGCCTGTCGGCCACGGCTGGTCCGCGTTGTCTTCCTGGAGTACGGGTTTGGTGGTAACAGCCTTACCTGGAGCTGGAGTTACCGCACGGAGGCACTGCCGGTGGCGCGTGACGGCCCGCTCGGCCGCTTCGCTGAGGTTGTGCCACAGGTGCCAGCGGTCCGCGACCTGAACGGCCTGCGGAGCTCCAGCGGTGGCCCCCTCGGCGAAGAACGGCGCGCGGTCCCGGCAGACGACCTCGACGCCCGGCCGCTCAGCCAACCAGGCCGCCGAGCTCGAGGCCTCCCGGTCGGGCAGCAGGTCCACCGGCCTGCGGGTCTCGGCGTCGACCAGCACCGTCCCGTAGGCGCGGCCTTTGCGCGTCGCGTACTCGTCGACGCCCACCACTCTCGGGGCCGGCGGCTCCGGATCGGGAAGCTCCTCGACCAGCCGCAGCACCGTGCTCCGGCTCACCGACACCCCGAACACCCCGGCCAGCCGGGAACCGGCCCGCCCGGCCAGCGCCAGGCCCACCGAGGCCACCGTCGACCGCAGCCGCTCGGTCCACCGACCGTGGCGCCGCGTCAGCCCTTCGATCTGCTCGACGAACGTGCGCCGCCCGCACGACGGGTCGCCGCACACGAAACGCCGCACCTGCAGACTCAACCGGACCCGCCTGCCCCCGACCGGCCCATCAACGGAAAATCGCAGGTAGGAGCTGTGCACCCGGGTCGACCAGCCCCCGCACCCCGGGCAATTGTGCCCCGCCGCCGCGGACTTGACCCTCACGTTCACCGACTCGACATCCACGTCGACCGACAGCACCGCGACACTCGCGACCGACGGAAACAGCAACCCCTCGAACCGGGGCATCAGCTCATCCACGGTCCCGCACTGTCGGCCACCACGACCCGGCCACTGGCGAATTCCGGGCAACTTCCCGACACCGACAACACCGCCACATCGTCACTCAACGTGTGCAGATCACGGAAGTTGAGCCAGAACCGGTTCTCGTCAACATAGCCAAAGTGACCGGGGCTTCAATGGAGTTGTTGGCCGAGTGCGGGACGCGACTGGGCGCCGGTCGAGCTCCCGGCCGTTCTCGGCCGCTGGGTCGTGGTGGTCGAGCAGCAGAACATCGACCGGCGCGTCTCGGGGGCCTGCGCACTCACTGCCTCGCGCACGGCGAGCTCCCGGCATCCGCTCCCTCGCCCCGACCACCTGGACCACCGCGCTGCGCACCAGCGACGACACGGCCCGCACGAACGGCCTCGCGGCCGGCACCTGGCCCCCCTGGAACCGTGGGCGTGGCAGCACACGCTTGTCCAGGCCCGCTTCGAACACGGGGAGATGTTCTTCCTGCGCCCGCTTCCAACAGGACCCGGCGACGGCTCAGCCGCTGCGCCTGTACGTGACCTCCGAGGAGCGGGCCACCAGGACGCGGATCGGGATCGACATCCTGGACCTGCTCGTCGATCCGGTGGTGGATCCCGATTTGTCCTCGGCGCGCTGGAAGGATCAGGACGAGTACGACCACGGCCGCCGTCTCGGCTTTCACCGACAACGACCGCCGCCTGGTCGAGCAGGCCCGGACGCGTGCCCCGCCCTCCTCCACGTCGTGGCGGGCTGCACGGCGATGCCCACAACGCCTGCAGGGGTCATGTCAGGAAGACACAGGGCCGTTCAGCGCCGCGACGGCGTCCACCAGAGGCGCCAGCCGGGGATCGTGACTGGCGCGGTCGAGGGCCTGGCGCAGGGCCGTGTCGTGGGTGGGGCGTGCTGCGGCGAGCAGGGCGAGTCCGGTGTCGGTGACGTCGGTGTAGATGCCCCGGCGGTCGGTCGCACACAGGTAGCGGGTGAGTAGGCCGCGGTCTTCCAGGCGCGTGACGAGCCGGGTGGTCGCACTCTGGCTGAGTACCACAGCCTCGGCGACCTGGTTCATGCGCAGGTGGCCGCCCTCACCGCTGTGCTGGTGGCTGAGGACATCGAGCAGGGAGTACTCCCGCACGCTGAGGTCATGTCCGCTCTGCAGGGCACGCTCGATGTGCGCCTCGATCCGGCCGTACAGCAGGGAGAGGGCGTACCAGCCGTGGGCAAGGCCGGTCGCGGCGGTGTCCGTGGCTGTCATGGCACTCTCCTCCGCAGCGGGCGGGCGTTCTTGGTATCGCCCGACATCGATCACATCGCAATATACCGCGCATGCAATTAGTCGGCCAGCGGCAGCCGAGGCTGCTTGTGCAGCCTGCGTGTTGTACCGGGCTTCGACCCACTCGAAGATCGCGATGCGGGCAGCGGCGGTAGTCATGTCGGACCGAAGACCGGGAGCCCCGCTGCGGGGCCACGAAGAAGGTAGCGGGGGATCCGCGACACCGGACTGCCGATGCTTGACAGCATAACTAATTAGGCCACATATTACTTGCATGACACAGCAAGACGCGGTGTATGGCGCTCACATGATCGAGCAGACCGGGAAGGTGCATTGCCAGACCGCCGTAGACCGCATGCTTGACAGGCAACTGATTAGGCACCATATTATCTACATGACACAGCAGGGCGCCGCGCACGGCACTCCCACCCTCGAGCAGGTCCGGCGGCAGATCGCCCGCTACGGTCTCACAGCCGACCCTCAGGCGGTCCTGGTCGCGGCGCGGCTCATGGCGGCGGGGGCGCGACTGGCCCAGGCCGGGGAGGCGCACTTCGCGCGGTTCGGCCTGTCCACCGGGCGCTATCGCCTGCTGGCCGACCTGGAGGACCACGGCGGAGAGAAGTCGCCCTCGCAGCTGGCCGCCAGTCTCGGCGTCTCGCGGGCGACGGTGACCGGCCTGGTCGACGGCTTGGAGCGTGAGGGCCTGGTCGCCCGTCGCCCGGCGCTCGAGGACGGCCGGGGAAATGTGGTCATCCTGACCGCACGCGGCGCCCAGCGGCTGCGTGAACTGGCGCCGGAGCACTATCGGCGGATGCAGGACATGGTCGGCGGACTCTCGACCGAGGAGCGTGCGACATTTCTCGACCTGCTGGCCAGGCTGGTCGAAGGCATGGACGCGCTGACCGCCGACTGACGGCCCATCGGCGGGTCGGGAGCACCTACCGTGCACCTCCCGCCTTCTTTTTTTAGCCATGTAGTTAGTTGCCTAATCGCAAATAGTTAGGCACCTAATTACCTTGTTCGGGAAAGGCTCATGTCCAAGAAACACCGCTCAGCGGGAACACCACCGCCGTTCGTCCTGTGGCGCGAGGTGCTGGTGGCCTATGTCATGCCGGCCGCCATGGCCGGAGTCGGCGGTCTCGCCACCCACCAGCCGAACCTGGTGATCGCCGCCCTCACGACCATCGCCGGCACCTCGGCCGTGGTCGCCGCCGTGCTCGGCGCCCGGCTTCGGCACCGTCCGGACGGATCCTGGACGCTCCGCGCGCCACGCGCACTGCTGACGGCCGGGACAGGACTCTGCGCCGCCGCGCTGGCGTTCCTCCTCGGCTCGGCGGGCTCGCACTGGCTGCCGCACGTCCCGGCACTCGCCGGCAGCTCCTGGCCCGGCCGGCTCCGCCTCGACCTGCCGGTCTCCGCCGCGATCGCCGCGACCGTGATCACCTGGCGCTGGCGCGGCACCCGCCGACACCCCTGAGGGATCCCGTCACCCACCACCCGAAAGGAACACGACATGATCGTCATCATGGGAGCTTCCGGCGCCACCGGCGGCGCCACCCTGCGCAGCCTGGCCGACCTCGGCGTCCCGGCCCGCGCGCTCAGTCGCGAGCCGGCCCGTCTGCTCGCCGGCCTGGACGAGCGCACCCGCCGCCTCGTCGAGGTGGTGCCCGCAGACGCAGGCGACCCCGGGTCACTGCGCGCGGCGTTCCACGGCGCGAGGCAGCTCTTCCTCACCATGTCCAACGGGCCGCGCCAGGTCGAGCACGAGCTGCAGGCCGTCGACCAGGCGCTGCTCAGCGGCGTCGAACACATCGTCAAGGTGTCCGCGCCGGCCGCCGAAGCCGACTCCCCGGTCGTCGTCTCACGTGGTCACCACCGGATCGAGGAGCACCTGCGGGCATCCGGCGTCACTGCGACGATCCTGCGGCCCTATGCGTTCATGCAGAAACTGCTGCTGCTCGCGCCCGGTGTCGCGGCCGCGGGTCTGGTGCAAGGGGCGATGGGCGAGGCGCGCTGCAACTACATCGACTGCCGTGACATCGGCGACGTCGCGGCGGCCGTCCTCACCCATCCCGGACTCGCCGGCGGCACCTATCCGCTCACCGGCGGTCAGGCATACAGCTACCCGGAACTCACCGCCCTGCTGAGCGAATTGCTCGGCCGCCCCGTCCGCTACCTCGATTTGCCGCCGGCCGAGCTCCGTACGCACCTGGTCGAGCGTGCCGGGATGCCCACCTGGCTGGCCGCCCACGTGGTGGAGATCCAGCAACTCGCCGTGCTTCGCCCGGAAGCCCCCGACGACACCGCCACCCGCCTGACCGGGCGCGTGCCGCGCACCATGGAGGCATTCCTGCGTGAGCACCTGAACGCATTCCACTGATCACCACATCGGCCCAAGGGGCCGGCCCACCGCACTCCCAGGTCGCAAACCGCGTCGCTCCACCCGATCCGGTGCAGTGACGGGGACTGGGGTGCCAGCCCGATCTCAAAATGATGCGGGGGCGCGCCGGGGACGGTCGCCCCCGTTGGCCCCGCTCAGGCAGTGATACCTGAGCGGGGTCGGGGACTGGCGCGGTGCCGATGCCCCGTTCCCAGCCCTCTTGTCAGCGGTCCGGCGGTGAACGACCGACGGCCGGGTGCGACGCTGAGACGCAGGTTGCAACAGCCCAGTGGTTGGGCCCTCGAGGTGGGGCGGGCCGCGTTCACTCTGCCGGTCAGGTCCGGGAGTAGGGTCGGCGTCTGGCGCGAGGGCCTCGCGCATTTGCCGGAGTAGCCACCCACGGGCGTGCCAGAGGTAGCTCTCCCGGAGCCGTTCGACGGCGACGCAACCGGACGCCTCGGCGCCCACGGCCAGCGCGCCCCGCCCCTCAAACGGCATTCCCCTGACGCTGGCCGGGCGCCACTTGTCCCGCCCGATGTCGCGCTTTGGCCGAACTCGCCGCACACAGTCTGCCGACTCAAGGCGGACTCAACGGGCCCCGTACGGCGCCACAGGCAGGGCCTCACTGGGCGCCGGGAAGCGGCTGGAGTCCTGCCCGGGCACCGTCTCCCAGTACTTCAAGCCGCATCTAGCCCGCGCTTGCAACTAACAGGCGTCTGCAATTATTGTTTGAGCACGTTATGAGCTCGCTCAAGAAACAAGAAGGGTTGGCCCGTGCCTCTCGCGCTTCTCGCTCTGGCCATCGGTGCCTTCGGGATCGGCACCACCGAATTCGTCGTCATGGGGCTGCTGCCCGAGGTCGCCGCCGACTTCCACGTCACCATCCCCACCGCCGGGCTGCTGGTCACCGGCTACGCACTCGGTGTGCTCTTCGGTGCCCCGCTGATGACGGTGCTCGGCACCAAGGTGCCCCGCAAGCGGATGCTGATGCTGCTGATGGGCCTGTTCGTCGCCGGTAACCTGCTGTCCGCGCTCGCACCCAGTTTCGGACTGATGCTCGTCGGACGCCTCGTCACCTCACTCGCGCACGGCGCCTTCTTCGGGATCGGTTCGGTCGTCGCCGCCGACCTCGTCGCTCCGGAGAAGAAGGCCGGAGCCATCGCCACCATGTTCACCGGCCTGACCGTCGCCAACGTCGTAGGCGTGCCGCTGGGCACCTACGTCGGCCAGGCAGCGGGCTGGCGCAGCACCTTCGCCATCGTCGCCGGCCTCGGCGTCGTGGGCCTTCTCGGCATCGCCAGGCTCGTCCCCGCCCTTCCCCGACCCGAAGGCGTGCACCTACGGCATGAGCTCGTCGCCCTGCGCAACCCGCAGGTTCTGCTCGCGATGGCCATGACCGTGCTCGGCTTCGGCGGTGTCTTCGCCGCGATCACCTACATCGCCCCGATGATGACCCACGTCGCCGGCTACTCCGACGGATCCGTCACCTGGCTGCTGGTGCTGTTCGGCCTCGGCATGGTCATCGGCAACCTCCTCGGCGGCAAGTTCGCCGACCGCGCGCTAATGCCGATGCTCTACACCACGCTCGGCGGCTTGGCCCTGGTACTGGCTCTGTTCACCCTGACCGCGCACAGCAAGATCCTGGCCGCGATCACCGTACTGCTGGTCGGCGCACTCGGCTTCGCGACCGTGCCCCCGCTGCAGAAGCGGGTTCTCGACCAGGCCCACGGCGCCCCCACCTTGGCCTCCGCGGTGAACATCGGCGCCTTCAACCTGGGCAACGCCCTGTCCGCGTGGCTCGGCGGCATCGTCATCGCCGCAGGCCTCGGCTACACCTCTCCGAACTGGGTCGGCGCACTCCTGGCCGCCTCCGCCCTTGCTCTCGCCTTCTGCTCCGCAGCCCTCGAGCGCCGCGACCAGCACACCGCCCCGGATACCGCCCCCAATCCGATGCACAGCAAGCTCATCGGCCGCTGACCCACGACCCAACCCCGCCCCCTGACCGAAGGACCCTCCCGTCATGGCCACCCACCCCACGCTGGACCGGATCACAGCCCCCGGCGGCCGACTGACCCTCGGGCTGGAACCACCCCTCGACAACGACTGGGGACCCAAACGGCAGTCGGCCCACCGCGACGCCGCCCGCCCCTGACCTCACCGGGCACACCCGGCTCGCCCAACTCGCGGACCAGCTCGGCTTCGCCGCAATGTGGGTACGCGAGGTACCGCTGTACGACCCCGGCGGGCGCTGCGCCCGGTGGTGATCAGGCGGTAGGGGGCACTCTGGGCCGGGCGGCCGGGGTCATCGAGGGTGTACTCGATGACCCGCACCACGGTGGGGTCGGCGCGTTTGCGGTGGTCACGGGCGGCCACGATGTCCGAGAGGTACGAGCCGTCGGGGAGTTCCTGCCGGACGGGCAGCACGGAGTGGGACCTGATGCGCCACAGCAGGTCCGCACCGCCCGCCGATGCCGCCCGCCACAGGTCCAGGCCGGCGAAGCCGCGGTCGGCTAGGAGCAGGTCGCCCTCCCCCAGGGCACCGAACAGTTCGCGGGCCAGCACCGTTTCGGCGGTGGTGAACGGTCCGAGCGTCGCATGGGTGATCGCGTGCGTGCCGCACTCGGCCAACGCGACTACTCGGACCTGCGGGAAGGCGGACCGCTCTCCATGGTGCGTTTTCGGACGGCCGAACCGGGCGGCATTCTCCTCGCTGTCGGGGACGTCGAAGGTCGTTCCGTCGATCGCCATGACCCGCCAACTTCCATACCAGGAACCGGAAGTTGACGGTGTCGCCATCGGGCGGGCCACCTCGGCGAACAGGGCTTTCAGGGGCTGCGGTCCCAGCTTGACCCGGGCGCGCGAGATCGCCGCGGTGGTTGGCACCTGCCACGAGCCCGACCAGCGCCTGGCCCAGGCCAGCCCCTCGGTCAGCAGACGCGCGACCTCCTCGTAGCCCTGTCCGGAGAACAGGCACATCGCCAGGACGAAGTAGACGACCACCCGGGGCGGAAGGAGCCGCTGGCGCTGCCCGGACCTCCCGGACTCCTCGACGATCCGGTCCACCAACTCGGGCGGGAACGTCCGCGTCAGCAGTCCGATCGCGATCCGGTCCGACAACCGCTCGTCCGTCGCCGGCTTCACCTGACCAGGGCGTGGCATCCAGGCACCTCCTGGGCAGGCAGCCCACCAGCAAAGATCCTTAAGTCACTGGTATTGAGGTTAGTGAGTGCCGTACTGGATGGAGTGGCTGTGGAGGTAGGAAAGCGCGTCTGAACCGGTGGAAAGCAGAGGGCCAGCTTTCGGTCGGTCGATATTAAAATATTCGGAGAAAGTGGACGGGGAGTTAGAGGTCAACAGAGTGATCGTACTGTTCCAGTTGCCACCGTCGACGTTCCTCCACAGGTCGAGCAGCGAGCCGGTCACATTGCCCTCGACCTGGTCGCCGGCACCCCAGCCCGATGAGTAAGTGAAGGACATCTCGGTGCCGGTTGACCAGACGTAGCGGTAGTCACCCAGAAGGTAGGCCGCGACGGCGTCGGCGAAGCCCTCGACCCACGCACACGTACCGCTGCCAGTGCGACTGTAGATGTACTGGGAGCTGCAGATTGTGTAGCTCGGGAAGCCATTGAACAAGCGGTTCATGAAGAAGTGACCGGACTCGTGGAGGACGGTGTGCTCGGAGTCAGGGTCCGCGGCGGAGAGATGGATGGTGTGGCTACCGATGTCGTAGTACGGACCGTCCGTCGATGTGTCGGTCCACTGGATGTTGAGCTCAGTGCAGTGGTTTCCGTCCGTCTCGTGAGATGACCAGCAGATGCTGGCAGGGTTGTTGCGATTCCACCAAAGGAGATTGACGGTGTCGAAGGCGTGCCAGGCCCGGGCGGTGTCAGAGGTAGGCTTGATCGTGCCCAGCGAAGCGCTGGATGAGACGTTGTACAAGGTCCGGGAGTCCAGCGTGTAAGTCGCGCCGCTGGTGTCATTGACCCGCCACAGCTTTGTACTTTCGGCCTTGAACCGCACCCACATACTGCTCATCGGCGTCGTCGTCGTGGGCGTATAGCAGAGGTTGAAACCTCCGTCACCCGCCGTGTACTGGAAATCGGCAGTGAGCTGGTGCGGGGAGTCGGTGGGCTTCTCATTGCCCCACAGCTCGACGTTCGCACTACGGACCGGGTTCACCCTCGCCGGCTTCATCGTTCCCGCTTCGGCCGACTGGTAGTCATACAGGAGATTTCCGCTCAAGCAGATAGGAGCCGCAGCTGCCGCCGCGCCGGCAGCCGACAGCGGAACCGCGGCCATACCGGCAAGAAGGGCCGCACTGAAGACGGCGAAGGCGCGCGGCAATTTTATTCCACTGCCCATGAGCTTCCTTTCAAATAAACAGAGATGGACCGCCACATGCGGGCGATCTCACAAAGGGACTGACACTCTGTAGGATGGTACTGGCTGCGCACAATGATGCGAGTCACGCGAAGGCGCCTACCAGCGTGAAGTCCTGCTGCGCGGACGGCCGATCCGCTCACCAGATCGCCGTGGTCGGTGGCCGGTCCCACCACAGGGCCCCGGGGAGAGTCGCGTTCGCCCGATTTGATCATGGAACCCCGTGGAGGGTGAGGGCGGCTGCGGGGTGGGTGTGGCTCGTCGGCCCCTGGCGATATTGGCCGTCCGGAGCGGTGGAGGGTGGCACGGGCGAGGTCGCGCAGGGCGCTTATGACGGCAGGGGTGCGGTGGCGGCGGATCTGACTGGAGTCCTCGGCGAAGGTTACGTCTTTGGTCCAATGGACGGTCTTCTCGATGAGCCAGTGGCCGCGCGCCCAGGCGGCGATCTCAGCGGGAGATGCCTGGTGGGCAGCGAGATCGGTGACGGCGTAGACGGTCTCGGTCCGCCACTTCGATGTGCCGATTCGGCCAAGCACATGCGCGCCGAGCTGGTCATCGACGCCCTGGAGGCCGCCGTGGCCGCCCGGGGCGGGAACGTGACCGGGGTAATCTTCCACTCGGACCGCGGCTCGCAATACACCTCGGCCGCGTTCGCCGAGGTCTGCGACCAGCACGGGATCCGCAGGAGCATGGGCCGGGTCGGCTCGAGCTACGACAATGCCTTGGCCGAGAGCCTGTGGCAAGGACTGAAGCGAGAGGTGATGTACAGAAAGCTGTTCTTGACGATGAGTCAGGCAAGACTGGAGATCTTCCGGTGGCTGACCTACTACAACGCCCGCCGTCGCCACAGCACCCTGTCCTACCTCTCACCGATCGAGTTCGAACAGCAACACCACACGCACGCTAGACTCTCGCTCGCAGCATGAACCCCTGTGTCCACGTTCCGGGGGTCACCTCAGTCCAGCACGTGGCAGTGCTGGTCGACCGCCCGCCACAGGTAGTGCCGCTCACCGTTGATCTTCACGAAGACCTCGTCGAGGTGTCATTTGTCCCCGGCCGCGGGTCGGCGTCGGCGCGGCCCGTCGGCGTACGCCTGGCCGAACTTCAGGCACCAGCGGCGGATCGTCTCGTAGGAGACGATCACCCCGCGCTGGAGCATCAGCTCCTCGACCTCGCGGTACGAGAGCGGGAAGCGGAAGTACAGCCACATGCAGTGCGCGATGATCTCCGCCGGGTACCGGTGCCCCCTGTACGACGACGACATGCTCTCCACGGCAAGCCCTCCCCGGCGTGGTCAACCCGAAGATCATCCCAAGCCATCCGCCAACGTGACAGTGCCTCCCCGACCCATCAGCGCTGGCCGCAGTGGCCGAAGACGACGACTCGGATCTGACGGAGGAGCAGGTCCGCCTCCGGGTAACCTGCGACGTGGCGATCGAAGCAGCGCAGGGCGCGGCTGATGCCTCAGTGTGGCCAGGCTCTGGACGTGGTGGCCAAGCAGCGGCTTGGCGGCGATGACGGCGACGCCCGACGAGCGGTGGGTGAACGTCCCGCTGCGCGTCTCCGAGCTGGAGGCCCTGCGGCATCCATGAGCTCCTGGAGATGGCCGCTCCTCGTTCCGCGATGGACAAGCTGGCATACCTCCTGGGGAGCGACCTCCGCTCCCGCCTCACAGGCCGGGAGAAGCCGGACGAGCACCAGGACGCGCTGGCCGAAGCCATCAGGCTCAAGGAGCACTGGGAGAAATACCTGCCATCCCAGTAAAACGACGAAGGCCCACCCTAAGCGGGGTGGGCCTTCGTCGTGTTCGATGTCTGTTGGGCTGCTGTCCCCTAGCGCCCGAGACACGGTGGGCGGACTGGTGGGCAACGATGGCGGCCAGCGCCTACAGCAGCGTGATCCGGCTCCCAGGTCAGCCGGGCCTCGCTTCAGGCCGACCTAGCCAACCGGCCCCGAGCTGTTCCTCGCTGCCGCCGGCTACCAGATGAGTCGCCTGATTGGCGAGCTCAAGAACTGGTGGTCGACGTGCCGGGGTCAACCGTTCATGGGGTCATCACTGACCCCAGGTGTTGGTGGACCAGATCGCTGCCCCGCTGGAGTTATAGATGACGACGTTGCCGTCCGCCTGGACGGCCAGGCGGGAGTTGGGGTTGCCCCACGTGCCGGTCGACCACAGCGCAGTGCCGCTGGAGTTGTAGATCACGAGGTTGCCGTCAGTCTGGAACTCCGCGTGAGCGCCGGCGTTCCAGGTGCGCTGCCGCCAGATATCCCGGTTGTAACCGTTGTACAGCACGAGATTGCCGTCCGCCTGCATCACGAACTCGTGGTCAGGGACGCAGTAGCCCAGTCCGGTGAGCAGGGTGGTCCCGCCATAGATGTAGAGGTTGGAACCGCTCGTGGCCGTGCAGCGGGCCGGATACGCGTGAGACTGCGAATTGGCGGCGTGTGAGGCGGTGGCCTTTGCCGGCGTGGCTGCGTTGGCGGAACCGGCGGTCAGGGCAAGGGCGGCAGCCGCGCCCAGAGCTAGGGCGGCGGTGCGGCGTTTCCAGGTGTGTGTGCGCATGGTTGGTGTCCCTCCTTGAGGTTGCGCGGGTGTCGGGTCCTGCGGCGGACGATGCTGCGGGCGTGCCCGGGTGAGGCCGCGCCTTCAGCATCGGTGAGGCAGTGCCAGGAGCCGGGCCTGTTCCAGGCACGGCGGTGAGCCAGTGGATCTGGTGACCATGCTGGTGGTCTGGCCGGTCAGCGCACCATGCCATTCGACCAGCCAGATATGGCCGGATAGCCCGGTACGGTGCTCGGGCCCAGTAGAGTGATCATCTGCCGTAAAGGGAAGATCCGTGACGTGAGCGAGCGCGTCGAAATGAGCAGCCAGTTCGGTCCTCTGCTTCGTGGGTTACGGCTTGAGGCGAAGCTGACGCAGGAGCAGTTGGCCTTGCAGGCCCGGCTGGGGGTGCGGACCCTTCACCGGTTGGAGACCGGCAAGCCCACTGACGCCCGGCTGGGAACTGTGAAACAGGTCGCTTACGCCGTGGCCGATGCCTTGGGGCGCGATCGTGACGACGTTTTGCAGGACCTGCTGACCGCGTACCGCGACACGACTGCCGCTGCCGGCCGTGCCACCACGGAGGATGCCTCCGAAGTGAGCGGACCCTTGACCGCGCCGGTGCCCGACCCGGTCGGATTCGGCGCGCTGCTGCCCTGGGGCGCCCTGGCTGACGTCGCCCAGTCGTTGGCACACGATGTGCGCAGCCGTTGGATGCGTGAGGAGGAGCAGCGTCGGATCCATGATCCGTTTCCGCTGCCGGTGCGGTGGCGGTCGGCGCCTGAGGGGCTGTTGGACCACTGGGACAACATCAGCGGTGCTGCCCCGGGGGCCACGTCTGGCCCGTTGTCCATGGACGGCGGGCTGGCCCAGGTCACGGAGTTATACCGGCGCATTGGGTCCGGACGGCTGGTGGTGCTGGGCCGGGCCGGTTCCGGCAAGACCGTTCTGATGTTGCGGTTCGTCCTCGACTATCTGGGAATGCGCTCCAGCGGTGATCCCGTTCCGGTCGTCTTCAGCGTCGGATCGTGGGACCCGACCGTGAGCGGGCTGCGTGACTGGCTCATCGACCGGTTGTTGCGCGATCACCCGAACCTCGCCGCACGCGCTCCTGGCCGCTCGACCCTGGCGGCCGCTCTGGTCGACGCCGGTTGGATCCTGCCGGTGCTCGACGGTTTCGACGAGATCGCCACGGGACTTCACGGGGCCGCCCTATGCGAACTCAACGCGATATCCCTGCCACTGCTTGTGACCAGTCGCACCGAGCAGTTCGCCGACGCAGTCGCGACCGAGGTGCTGAGGAAGGCCGCCGGCATTGAACTGACCGACCTGACCACGGACGACCTGGCCCACTACCTGCCGCGCACCGCACGCCCGAATGGGCAGGGCGAGCAGGCCGGACGAGCCGCGACCGTGTGGGACCCGGTCCTGGACGAGCTGCGCAGCCGGCCGGACAGCCGCTGCAGCGCCAACCTCGCCACGGTGCTCAGCACCCCGTTGATGGTGCTGCTCGCCCGGACCCTCTACGGCGACACCCCGGGACAGGACCCGGCCGACCTGCTGGACACCGTCCGCTTCCCGACACCGGAAGCCATCGAAGAGCAGCTGCTGGCCGGCTTCGTCCCCACCGTCTACGACCGGCGCCTGCCAGCCCCGCCCGACGCCGCTTTCGCACGCCCGCGCCGGCCGTGGGACACACAGCGCGCCCGACACTACCTGGGCCACCTCGCCGGGCACCTCGAGCGGCCCGAACAACGCAATCGCCAGGACCTGGCCTGGTGGCAACTGTCCAGCGCCCTGAGCCTGCCCGTGCGCATCCTCGCCATCGTCCTCGCCTGCACCGCAGTCACGACCGCGTTCATCCTGCTCGGGTCCAGCACCATCAACCTGATCAGTACCGACCCCCGGTTCAAACCGAGCACCGGCCTTCTCACCGGACTCGCGCTCGGCCCGATCATCGGCCTGGCTTCGGGACTCGGCTACGGGATCGCCGTCGCGTTCGGCAAGGAAGCGTTCGAGCCGTCCCGCGTGCGGCTGCAACTGTCAGGCCGAGGCCGGCAGAAGGCCGGTACGCCCGCCCGCAGATTCCCGACCGCGTTCGGCGCCGGACTGCTGGTCGGCCTCGCCGCAGGGTTGGCGTACGGACCCACGTGGCTGCTGCTGGTCCCAGGGCTGGTTCACGGGCCACGGCTCGGCATCGAAGCCGTACTGATCCGCTCGCTCCTGTACGCGGTCATCTGCGGAACGGCGGGAGGCCTGGCCTTCGGGCTCATGGCTGCCCTGGAGACACCACTCGATGTCGGGTCCGCCGCGACCCCGGCAGGCCTGCTGGCCATCAACCGCAACACGGTCATCCGCCAGGCCCTGCTCGTCGCGCCGGTGATCACCATCGCCGTCGCCGGTACCTGCAGAACACTCGAAGGCCTCTTCTTCAAGCAGGGCCTGTTGGGCCCACCGGATTTGCGTGGGGGATGGCTGGCACTCGGGATCGAGTGCGGGCTCATCGGTACCGCCTCCTACGTCCTCGCGTTCACCGCCTGGGGCCAGTGGGTGCTCTTCACCCGTATCTGGCTTCCCCTGACGGGGCGGCTCCCCTGGGCGCCCATGGCCTTCCTCGACGACGCCTACCACCGAGGAGTCCTGCGCCGGGTCGGAGCCGTCTACCAGTTCCGCCACGCCCGCCTCCAAAACCGCCTCAGCCCCGCTCGCCACACCTCGGAACACGGCTGATCAGCGCTCACGGTCCTTACCTAAGGGCTCAGGACCGCTCGGGGCCGGAGGGCCGGGTGATCCTGGCGGTGCCCGCGGCGAGGTCGATGCCGGTGCGCTTCGGGGCGCCGTCGTGCTCGTCGTCGCGCAGCACCAGGGCGATCCGCCGTTCCTCCAGTTGGACCCGCTTGCCCGGGTAGAGCAGGGCGTGCAGCTCCTCGGTGGCCGTGGCCCCGGCGCCGCGCGTCCCGGGCTCGGCGTGCACCGACAGTCGGCCGGGAAGCAGCCCACGGCGCTGGGCACGGGCGACGCCCGTCTTCAGGGCCGCGGCCAGGAAGAGCGGGACCACGATCAGCAGCACGGCGAACGGGCCGGTCAGTAAGCTCACCATGAAGGTGGAACGGTTCAGCGCAGGCGACTGTTCCAAGACCCGCGCCGAAGCTGTCAGGAAACGCCACTACGCTCCCGCAGGCGTAGAACCCGGCCAGCGCGGGTCGCGCATACTGCCCTTGGCGGGCGGCAGGCCGTAGGCGAGCCGCTGTTCGTTGGTGAGCAGCACCCGCTCGACGTGGGCCCAGCAGCCGATGCGGGCCACGAAAGCGCGGTTGGCCTGTTCCCGGATGAACGGACACCCGCTGTCGTCTCAGTCGACCTCTCGCGCCGGTCCCGCCCCCTGTGTTGCCGTCGGCGCGCACAGGGCAGGACCTGCTCCCGTCCCCGCGCCCCTTAAGGGCCCTGTCCGCCTCGGAGCCCGTACTCCCTAGGGCCGCCGTCAGACTCTGAGCTGACGTCAGCATCCCTTCGTCTCCCTAGCGTTGGTGCCATGACCAGACTCCGTCGCACTGCCGTAGCCGCCGTACTCGCGCTCCTCCTGCCGCTGCCGATCGCCGCGGCGGGTACGGCGTTCGCCACCCCCGGGTCCTCGGCAGCCTCCCGTTCCGCGCCCCTGGCCGGGTCCAATGACCGACTGGAACTTCCCCGTCCTACGGGCCCGCACGCGGTCGGCCGCAGCACGCTGCACCTTGTCGACGAGCACCGCCAGGACCCCTGGGTCCCCGCCGCGGGCCCGAGGCAATTAATGGTGTCGATGTACTACCCCGCCCGGCCCGGGACCGGCCTGCCCGCCCCCTACATGACCACCGAGGAGGCCCGCCTGTTCCTGAGCATGGAGAAGGTTCCCGGCACCACCGTGCCGGCCAAGGATCTGGTCGACACCCGTACCTATGCGTACAGCGCCGCGCGCCCGGAGCACGGCAAGTACCCCCTTATCGTGCTGTCGCCCGGCTTCACGCTGCCACGTGCCACCCTCACCAGCCTCGCCGTGGACCTGGCCAGCCGCGGCTACGTCGTCGCACTCGTCAACCACACCTACGAGGACTCGGGCACGACGTTCCCCGACGGGCAGACACTCACCTGCGCCCTCTGCGACGGGGCCCCGCACGATCCGCTGCCCATCGACGAGAGCCGGGCCAAGGACATCTCATTCGCACTCGATCAGCTGACCGGAAGTCACCCGGTCTGGCCCTACGCGCACATGATCGATCCGAAGCGGATCGGCATGGCGGGACACTCCATCGGTGGCGCGGCCGCGATCACCACCATGGTCGCCGACAAACGAGTACGCGCCGGCATCGACCTGGACGGCTCCATCGACGCGCCGATACCGGCCGGCGGCCTCGACGGCCGCCCACTGCTGCTGCTCGGCAACCCGGTCAACCACAACGTGGGCGGCGACGAACCCAGCTGGTCCACCGCCTGGCCGAACCTGGACGGCTGGAAGCGCTGGCTGACCATCACCGGCTCCACCCACGTCAGCTTCACCGACGTGCCCGTTCTCGCCACACAAGCGGGCATACCCGGCGCCAACGGCTCGATTCCCGCGCTCCGCGCCCTGGAGATCACCCGCATCTACGTCGGCGCCTTCTTCGACCAGCAGCTGAAAGGCATCCCGCAGCCTGTGCTCAACGGCCCTTCACCGGCCAATCCGGAGGTCACCTTCCAGCACCCCTGATCCCGCCGTCGACCCCGGCGACAGGCCAGCGGACCCCACATGAACGGGCTCCCTCGGGCGGGCCCGCCAGTGTCGGCCGCGGCGGAGGTGACCAACTCACCCTGCCGCGGCCGACCGCACGCGGACCAGATCACCCGAGACGGTCAGCGAACCGGACCGGGACTGAGCTGAGTGGGCTCACGAAATCGTTGCAACAAATGGACAAATGGGCTCTGGTCGTCCAGAAGCCGGGAAGGGTGGTAATGGCAGGCAGCGTCGGGCCGGTCACGTTGTACGCCGAGACATCCGCGCACTGGGCGCCGGACGCACCCTTGGCACTGATCTTGTTCCACGGCTTCGGCGCAGACGAGCGCGATATCACCCCGCTCGGGCCGATGCTCGCGCCGACCCTGCCGTGGGCAGCACTGCGCGCCCCCATCGAGATGCGACATGGCGGCTACACATGGTTCCCGCTCATCGCCTTCGGGGACCAGGACCCGGCCCGGGCCACCGACTCCGCCTGGCAGTGGATCGACGCTCACCTGACCCCGGACGCGAAGGTGATCGCCGTCGGCTTTTCCATGGGAGGCCTCATGGCAACCCAGCTGCTGCGGACCCGTCCCGACCGGGTCGCGGCCACGGTCCTGCTCTCCGGCTGGGTCCAGGACGCACCACAGCCGGCGGACGAGCGGCTGGCCGCCGAACGCCCAGCCGTGTTCTGGGGAAGGGGAACCGGGGATCGCGGGGTCACCGCGGACGCGATCGAGCGGACGCAGAAGTGGCTGCCCGCCCATTCGACCCTCACCAAGCGGGTCTACCCGGGGCTCGCCCACGGCATCGGCGACCAGGAGATCATCGATGTCCGCGCCTTCATCAGTGAGCGGACCGGGAACGGCTCAATCCGCTGACGGGCCATCGCGGCCGCCCCGAGAATGCTGCCCTCGGCGCTGTCACGTTGGTGGGTGTGTGATCGCCTGACGGGTCGTCGGGGCGTGTTGGGGCCTGGTGCCGGCGTGTGGTCAGGCCGCCGCGGGCACGGTGGCGCTGCCGGTGATGTGGTCCCAGATGGTGAAGCGGAGGGTCATCTCGAGGCGGTAGCCGGTGGCGGTGAGCAGGTGGCGTCGGGGTCGGAAGTGGGGTGAGATGCCGCTGAACGCGGACAGGAACCGTTGCGCGGCGCCGGGTGAGCGGAAATCCTTCATGGCGTGTTCGCGCTGCCTGGTGGGCTGGTGGCTGTTCTCGGCCCGGTTGGTCAGTCCCTTGTGCGAGCGATGCTCGGCGGAGGGCATGAGCTCGCGGTGTGCGACGCCGTAGGAGCGGAGCTTGTCGGTGATCATGACGCGCGGCACACGCCGTTGCTTCTTCAGCAGCTTGGCCAGGAACCGCTTGGCGGCCTTCGCGTCCCGGCGGGACTGGACCAGGATGTCCAGCACGTGGCAGTGCTGGTCGACCGCCCGCCACAGGTAGTGCCGCTCACCGTTGATCTTCACGAAGACCTCGTCGAGGTGTCATTTGTCCCCGGCCGCGGGTCGGCGTCGGCGCGGCCCGTCGGCGTACGCCTGGCCGAACTTCAGGCACCAGCGGCGGATCGTCTCGTAGGAGACGATCACCCCGCGCTGGAGCATCAGCTCCTCGACCTCGCGGTACGAGAGCGGGAAGCGGAAGTACAGCCACATGCAGTGCGCGATGATCTCCGCCGGGTACCGGTGCCCCCTGTACGACGACGACACGCTCTCCACGGCAAGCCCTCCCCGGCGTGGTCAACCCGAAGATCATCCCAAGCCATCCGCCAACGTGACAGTGCCCGAGAGCGGCCTCCTGCGCTTCACGACCGACATCGCCGAAGCCGCCCAATTCGCCGAACTGCACTTCATCGGTGTCGGCACCCCGATCGACGCCGACGGCCGCAGCTACGACAACGGCCAGGTCTTCGGCGCCATCCGCCAGCTCGCACCTCACCTCGACCGGCCGTGCACCATCATCGGCAAGTCAACGGTCACGGTCGGCACCACTGCGGAGGTCACCGCCCTCGTGCAGCGCCTGGCGCCCGCCGGCAGCGACGTGACGGTCGTGTGGAACCCGAAGTTCCTGCGCGAGGGCCACGCCGTCGAGGACACGCTGCGCCCGGACCGGATCATCGCCGGTGTCGTCAACGCCGAGGGTGAGAAGGCGATCCGGGCGGTGTACGCCGGCATCCTGGACGCCGGCGTCCCGATCTTCATCACTGATTCGGCGACCGCCGAGCTGGCGAAGGGCGCGGCGAACACCTTCCTCGGCCTCAAGATCAGCTACATCAACAGCGTCGCGGACATGTGCGAGAAGGCCGGCGGCGACGTCTCCAAGATTTTGACCAGCGGATCCAGGAGATCCTGCGCTGCCAGGCGCGGGAGCGGGCCAGACGATTGGAGGTCCCGTCCCCGGTGATCATCGACACCCAGTCCGTGCGCGTGGCGGCGGGGGTGCCGAAGGAGACGACGGGACTGGACGCGAACAAGAAGACGCCCG